>JBHIFB010000126.1:0-9307 GCA_046760905.1 Candidatus Glassiibacteriota bacterium
AACGTGTTCAGGATGAAGCTTCTGGGAGCAGAGGTGAGGCCTGTGAGCTCGGGCTCTAAGACACTCAAAGATGCCACGAATGAAACCCTCAGGGACTGGGTCACGAACGTGAGGACCACTCATTACATAATTGGCTCAACGGTCGGGCCGCACCCGTATCCGATGATGGTGAGAGATTTTCAGTCTGTCATAGGTAGAGAAGCGCGCCGGCAGATACTGGAAGCCGAAGGTAGGCTTCCTGATCTGCTAGTGGCATGCGTAGGCGGGGGATCGAACTCCATAGGTCTGTTCCATCCGTTCCTGGAGGACAAAGAGGTTATGATGATCGGCATTGAGGCCGGCGGCAGAGGGGCGGGGTCGGACATGCACTGTTCTTCACTCGGGAAGGGAAGGCCGGGCGTACTGCACGGTTCCCTGAGTTACCTGCTACAGGATGAGAATGGTCAGGTAGCACCTACTCACTCCATCGCCGCAGGGCTCGACTATCCCGGGGTGGGACCTGAGCATTCGTATCTGAGGCAGAGTCAAAGAGCACACTACTTCAGTATTACCGACGAAGAGGCTGTCGAATCATTCAGACTGCTTTCCGAGCTCGAGGGGATAATCCCCGCCCTCGAACCTTCACACGCCCTCGCATATATTATAAAAGAAGCGGGAAAATCCATCCCGAAAGGACATATAGTCATCCTGTGTCTCTCGGGAAGGGGAGATAAAGACATGTCGACAATTGGAGAGAGCATGGAGGTGGCGTAGTGCTGGACATAGAAAGCAGGCTCAAGGAGCTTAAAGACGGAGGAGGAAAGGCGCTCATACCCTTCTTCACCATCGGCTACCCTGATATGGGGACAAGTCTCGAATTAATAAGGGCGGCGTCAGAGGCCGGCGCCGACATCATAGAAGTGGGGATTCCCTTCTCGGATCCGATAGCAGATGGTCCATCCATCCAGTTCTCCTCCCAGGAGGCACTGAAAAACGGTACGACTCTCCATGGAGCTCTCAGGTCCCTGAAGAGGATAACGAAAGATCTAAGGGTACCCATCGTTATAATGAGCTACTATAATCCGATTCTCTCGATGGGCCCTGAACAGTTCTCGGAAGCGGCTGCTAGAGTTCCCGTATCCGGTGTTATTGTTCCGGACCTCCCTCCGGAGGAGGGTGGGGAGCTCCGTGAATTGCTCAGGGATGTGGGTATAGATACGATATACCTGATCGCACCGACGAGTACACGCCAGAGGATCGAGATGATAGCCAGCCTATCCGGCGGTTTCATCTATGCCGTTTCAGTTACGGGGGTGACCGGAGCACGGAGTGAGCTGCCTGCGGAGATATCCTCGTTCCTCACCGGCATTAAACGGGCCACCGCAAAGCCCGTGTGTGTGGGATTTGGAATCTCCACAAAGGAGCAAGCGAAGCTGCTCGCTCCTCAGGCCGACGGCATAATCATCGGCAGTGCAATAGTCGATATAATCAGAAAGAACAGGACCGATCCCATCGGCCCTGTTGCGGATTACCTGAAGGAGATGAAGGGGGTGCTCGTCTGATGAAGACACAGAGTGTCAGAGTGATTACGAAGAGGAGAGGGCTAAAATGATTCTAATAACGATGAAACAGGAAGCCAGTGTGAAGGAAACCTCCGCTGTCATCAAATTCCTGGAAAATCACGGGCTCACTCCGCATCTCACAAAGAGTAACTCTTCCATGCTTATAGGGATAGTCCAGGATACCGGAACCCTGCTCATCGAGGAGCTGAGGAAGCTTGCCGGTGTAGAAAAAGTAGAGGCGGTTAAAAAAGCCTTCAAGCTCGCAAGCAGGGAATTCAGGCGGGAGAAAACCATCGTAATAGTCAGAGGGATTCGCATAGGCGGGAAAGAGATCACCGTCATGGCAGGTCCATGTGCAGTCGAGAGCAGGGATCAACTTCTGGATACGGCCTGCCGCGTCAGAGATTCAGGGGCCAAGGTTCTGAGGGGAGGTGCATTCAAACCGAGAAGCTCTCCTTACAGCTTCCAGGGTCTGGGAGAGAAAGGCCTCGAACTCCTCGCAGAGGCCAGAGAGAAAACCGGCCTCGCAATCGTCACGGAGATCCTTTCTCCCGAACACCTTGAAATCGTGTCGGGTGTCGCTGATATACTGCAGGTGGGAGCGAGGAACATGCAGAATTTCGCACTCCTGGACACACTGGGAAAGATCAGGAAGCCGATACTCTTGAAAAGAGGCATGATGTCCACCATGGAGGAGCTACTCATGTCTGCAGAGTACCTTCTGGCGAGCGGGAATGACCAGGTGATCCTGTGCGAGAGGGGGATACGAACTTTCGAAAAGTATACGAGAAACACACTTGATCTTGCTGCCATTCCCATCATATCGAGGCTATCCCACCTTCCGATCATAGTGGACCCGAGCCATGCCGCCGGTGATAGAGAGATAGTACCTTCGCTCTCGGCTGCCGCCATCGCAGCCGGTGCCGACGGGCTTATAGTTGAGGTTCACATCGACCCTGACAGCGCACTATGCGATGGTCTTCAGAGCCTGAGAGTGGAACAATTCGATGCATTGATGACCCGAATCCAGGCGATAGCGGTAGCGATGGGCCGGGAAATCTGAGAATTTCGGGCCTGGCGAAAAGGTTTGATCATTCTTGAAACTGGAAATAGAGAGAGCTAAAGCTGTTAGCGGTGAGGTTAGCGTCCCCGGAGACAAATCGATCTCGCACCGGATTCTCATACTCGCCTCGATCGCCAGGGGTACTTCCCTCATAAGAAACATATGTCCCGGGAGAGATGTCGAAAGCACAGCTTGCTGTATGAGACAGCTCGGTGCAAGTATCGAGGAGAGGCCACAGGAGCTATTGATCCACGGAACGGGTCGTGGAGGCCTTGTGGAACCTGGGGATATACTCGACTGCGGAAACTCGGGGACCACCGCAAGACTCATCATGGGCCTCGTTTCGGGATACCCCTTCTGCACTATCTTCACCGGTGATATTTCTCTGCGAGAAAGGCCAATGGGAAGGGTGAGAGAACCGCTCGCAAGGATGGGCGCCCGAATCGATGGACGCAAAGATGGTGATAGATTGCCGATCTCGGTGAGGGGCGGAGAGCTGCAAAGCATCACCTATACCATGCCAATTGCAAGCGCCCAGGTCAAATCAGCTATACTCCTTGCCGGTCTCGCCGCCGAGGGTGTGACGACCGTAATCGAAAAAAAGCTGACAAGGGATCACACTGAACGCCTCCTTGCCGCAATGGGTGGCGGCATCAGGAGAAGGGAAGGAAGCATCTCGTTGGAAGGAGGAAAGGAGCTTTCACCCTTGGAGCTTTATATCCCGGCGGATTTTTCATCCGCCGCATTTCCCATGGCGCTTGCGGCGATTTCGCCCGGAAGCTCCATTCTGATAAAGAATGTGGGGATCAACCCGACACGAACCGGTTTCATCTCCCTTCTCGAGAAAATGGGGGCTAAGATTGTCATCCACCAGGGAAAAGGAGTCGGGCCGGAGCCTGTGGGAGACATAGAAATCTCTTACTCCGAGCTTTCAGGAATCACGGTGACGGGCGAGGAAGCCGCTTCCGCAATCGACGAACTTCCTCTCCTCGCGGTAGTGGCGACACAGGCTGAAGGATGCACGTCTATACAGGGGGCTTCGGAGCTGAGGCTGAAGGAGACTGACAGGATCGGTGCGATCACGGATGGTTTGCGTAAGATGGGGGCGGATGTGACGGAAGAACAAGACGGCCTAACGGTGAAAGGACCCGCGCGGCTCCATGGAGCGACATGTGCAAGCTATGGAGACCACAGAATCGCCATGTCGCTGGCAGTGGCGGGTTGGGTCGCCGATGGTAAGACGACGATCACTGATTCCGAGTGCATTGCCATATCCTTCCCAGGGTTCATCTCATGTATTCAGGAGGTTATCTCATCCTGAATGGGACGGAAAATAGAGAATTGGTATTCGGGCTGATCGGCATAGACCCATCACGCAGCCTCAGTCCCCGGATTCACACTATCGCAATGGAGAAGGCTGGAATTCGCGGTATCTACCGCACTCTCCCTGTCAGGGAGGAGGATCTTGCGAACATCGTGGCCGATCTCAGAAACGCTTGCATCTCCGGTATCAACGTGACAATCCCTTACAAGGAGAAGATCATCGAATTCCTGGATTCTCTATCGGAGGAGGCCAAGTGTATCGGTGCGGTGAACACTGTGGCGCGGGAGGATGAGAGGATAGTGGGTTACAATACTGATTGTCCGGGGTTTTTGAAATCACTCGATGATGCGGGTATTCAGGTCAACGAAAGGAGGGCTCTTGTGCTGGGATCAGGCGGAGCAGCCAGGGCCGTTTGCTACGGCCTCCTTACACGCGGTGTGGGATCACTGACAGTGGCATCCAGAAACCTTAAGCGGGCGGAGTCGATAGTAGGTTCAGACCTCTACAGGAGAGCCGGCGTTATTCTAAAAGCCCTCACCCTTTCCGATAGAGCGCTGGCGGAGGAGGTCACAGAAGCAGAACTGATCATCAACACCACACCTCTTGGCAGTGGGTCCCTGCCCGGCCGGTCACCTCTGCCTGATACCTGCTCGCCAAGTGCGGGACAGGCGGTCATAGACATAGTATACGAACCGCCGACAACGCCTCTCCTGGAACTCGCTGCACTCTGCGGGGCCACAACTATGAACGGTCTCAGAATGTTAGTCCACCAGGCTCTCGAATCCCTAAGGATATGGTTGGATGTAAAGGTGGATGCAGAATATATAATTAACAGACTATGATGGCACAGGAGGTGGTGTTTCATGCTAAGATTTCTCACATCGGGAGAGTCTCACGGTAAGTGTCTCGTGGCACTCGTGGATGGCTTTCCGGCAGGATTGAAGATCGATCCGGCGCTGATACAGCGGTTCCTCGATCGGAGAAGGAGCCCTTACGGTCGGAGCAAAAGGATGACTGTGGAGAAGGAGACATTCGAGATCACCTCCGGGCTGGAGGATGACACTACAACCGGTTCTCCCATCACCATCATCATCGATAACGTGGATTACAGGAAAGGTAAGAAGAGCTCCTGGATGGTACCCCGGCCGGGACACGCCGACCTCCCGGGGATGCTCAAGTACAGGAAGGATGATGTATATCCTATTGCGGAGAGGGCAAGCGCCCGGGAGACCGCCGTCAGGGTCGCTGCCGGAGCCCTGGCTCACATCCTCCTGGACGAGTTCGGGATAGAAGTGCTTGGACATGTAATCGAAATAGGGGGTGTGAAAACCAACATCCCAGACAGTTTCATTGCCGACATGCGGAAGCGTGTGGAAAGCTCACCGCTTTTCACAATGGATCCTGAGGCCTGTGAGAAAATGATGGAGCGGATTGATGAGGCGGTTGAAAACGAAGACACTGTCGGTGGGGTCTTCGAGGTAATCGCCGATGGCCTTCCGCCCGGCCTTGGGAGCCATGTGCAGTGGGACCGGAAACTCGACGGGAGATTGGCGCTCTCTATAATGGCCATAAACGCGGTGAAGGCTGTAGAGATCGGGGACGGAATAGCCTCGAGCACGAAACTCGGCACTCTAGTTCAGGACGAGATATTCCACGATGCTTCCAGGGGCTACTACCGGGAAACTTCCAGGAACGGGGGAATAGAGGGAGGCATGTCGAACGGCTCCCCGCTCATTGTGAGGGGATATGTGAAACCTGTAGCGACGATCAAGAAGGGTGTTAGATCGGTAGATATCAAGACCAAGAAAGCTAAGAAGCCTCAGTACAGGAGATCCGATTACTGTGTCGTACCTCCGGCGAGCGTTGTCGCCGAGGCGATGGTGGCCTGGGTGCTTGCCGCGGAGATGGTGGAGAAATTCGGAGGTGATTCCATAACCGACATGAAGGCGAGCTACGATGATTACATGAGGTGGGTGAGAGAGTGCTAGAGAATCCCAACATAGTGCTCACCGGTTTCATGGCAACCGGCAAGACCAGTGTGGGAAAGGAAGTTTCGAGGCTCACAGGCATGGGCTTCGCCGATGCCGATTCCATCCTGGAAGAACGGTTCGGTCTCACTGTCGAGGAAATATTCAAAATACATGGTGAGGAAAAGTTCCGGGCCGAGGAGAGGAAGCTGGCCATCGAGCTTTCATTGATGAGGAACTCGGTTATAGCGACAGGCGGGGGGATGGTCACCGACCCCGACAGCAGGAGGGCCCTCGAGGGCTCGGGAGAGCTTTTCTGCCTGCGTGCGACGGTCGATACCATTTTAAAAAGAGCGGGCAAAAGTTCCCTAAGGCCTCTGCTTGTGGCAGATGACCGGGTAAGGAGAATCGAGAAGCTCCTCGAATCGAGAGAGGGAGTATACCGGAACATCAAAAATCAGATCGATACGGATGATCTGTCTGCCACGGAAGTCGCGGTTCTAATTCTGAAAAGCCTCTCGCCTGGCCTGAGGAGGGTGATGGTAAAAACAACCGATGGCGCCTCATACCCGGTTATCATTGGAAGGGGTGTTTCCAAGAAGCTTCCCGGGCTTCTGGCAGATTTTGGTACAAGCCGTGAAGTCTTCCTCATCACGGATTCGAACGTCCACGCACTCCACGCATCCAGGCTATGCCGCACTTTGGAGAACGGCGGATACATCCCCAGGATCTTCGTGTTCCCGGCCGGGGAGATGAGCAAGACCATGGAAACGGTGAAGGCCATATACTCGTTCCTTGGCGACGGCTCCGCGCAGCGGGACTCCACCATGATCGCATTCGGTGGCGGTGTCGTTGGCGATGTGGCAGGTTTCGCGGCATCCACATACATGCGCGGGATTTCTCTAGTCCACATACCAACAACGCTGATGGCACAAAGTGATTCGAGTGTAGGAGGTAAGAATGCCGTTAACAGCCCTCAGGCGAAGAACCTGATCGGCACTTTCCATAATCCTCGGATGGTCCTCACAGATCCGAATTACCTTCTCACCCTCCCCGAACGTGAGCTTCGCTCTGGCCTTGCGGAGGTGGTGAAGACCGCTATCATCGGAGGGGAGGATGCATTCACAGCCCTTGAAGTTCTCATCGATCATATCGCAGTCGGGGAGATCACGCTTCTCGAGCCGGTCATACTCCGCTCTATAAAGCAGAAGACTCGGATAGTGAGCCGCGATCCCTATGAGGAGGATGAGAGGAGAGTTCTAAACCTCGGGCACACATTCGGACATGCAATCGAACAGGGATACGGATACTCGGATGTGTCTCACGGAGAGGCGGTAGCACTTGGCATACACACGGCAACTGAACTCTCCCTGAAGCTCGGGAAGATCCCTTGCGATCATGCTGATCGCATTGTTAATCTACTCAAGAGGACTGGACTCTTGGGGGCTATCCCTTTTGGGACACACAGGGATCTTCTGAGGACTATGGTGCTAGACAAGAAAGCGAGGAAGGGGAAGCTTGCATTAGTACTACCGTTTGGGATAGGCAAAGTGCGGATAGTCGAGAACATTGAAGTCGGGACCCTCGGTGAAATACTGGAGGAACTCTATGAAGAAGATACTCGTGATTCACGGTCCGAATTTAACAAAGCTGGGGGAGAGGGAACCTGATATCTATGGAAAGACGAGTCTCGCAGAGCTTGATGAGGAGATCATACGTCAGTCGGCCGAAAAAGGGATCGAGGTGAGAACCTTCCAGAGTAACAGCGAAGGCGCCATTATAGATGCGATAGAGGAAGCATCGGAATGGGCCGACGGCATCATCATCAATCCTGCGGCATACACTCACTACAGCCACGCGATCGCAGACGCAATCCGTGCCTCTTCCCTGCCGGTGGTGGAAGTTCACTTAAGCAATATCCACGCCAGGGAGGATTTCAGGGCACGCTCGGTCACAGCAAAAGCCTCCATGGGAGTGATAACAGGCTTCGGGACCCGTTCCTACCTGCTTGCCATCGAGGCCCTGCTTAATTTATAGAGAGGACTATCTAAAAATCTCGGCATCTATTTTTTCCTGCACCAAGCCGTTTACTCCAGCTTGATTCTAACCGATATTCCAGCCCCGCTCGTCTCGTGTATTCTCTTTCGAGGTCGGTATGAGGCGAACGCATCACGCTTCGGCCCAATATCTCTTCTATAACTTATCCTCAAGGTTGAGAATACTAAGCGACTATGTGTTTGTAGATTGAACAGCGCTGAATTCAAGTGGGAAATCTACACAAATGATGACAGAAGGGATGATGCCGATTATACATCCTTCTATCCGGGTTTGAACAATTTAAGAATTTCGTGACTATATCAGTAGAAGCTGGTGCACAGAGCAACAGGCCATTATCTTACAATGTGTCAGGAGGTGGACTCATGAGACTGACAAAGATTCTCTTACTTGTGGTATGTGCCCTGCCATTGATAATCGTCACGCAGGACTGTGCGGACTCCTCTCTCGAGGTCGCAAGACCCGAAAAGATCCGGAGTAAACGCCTCGTAGTATACGATGTAGAAACCTACGCCGAACTCGCCGATCTATGGGAGGCTTACTATAGTCAATTCCCGTCGGAGGACGCCTACGCCAACTGGATGTATGCGGCGCGGTATGCCCAATGGGACGACTACGAGGAACTTCTCGAAAAAGGTCTCAGAAAATATCCGGCAAATCCGGTCCTTCTCTATCTTGCCGGAATTAAAAAACACGGCTCTGCTGATAACGAAGAGGCGATAACGTACCTCGAACGTGCAGTGACGCTTGACCCTTCCTACATCGATCCGTGGTTTTCACTGGTTGTTAATTACATGATCCGTGACGATCACCAACAGACAGATGTTGCACTGCAGAGGCTCCTCGAAAGCGGTGCCATCGCTGAAGAGGTCATGGACTACTCCTACAACATGCTTCTCGCACTAGACAGAGATGCCATATTGATCACCAACGGTGACAACGATACCTACCCTGGATGGATCCTCACCCGGCTCCTGAATCATCGTCCGGATGTCATCATCGTGAACCGATCCCTGCTGAACACCGACTGGTATCCATTATATGTGATCAGGGAAGGCGTTCCCCGGTTCATCACTAGTGACGAACTGGAGAAGCTAAGGGATTCAACAAAGCCCCCTTATAGTGAAATCCTGATTCCCCGAATCATTGACGCTGCAATCAAAGAGGGACGCCCTGTGTACTTCTCACACACTCTAACCCCGACTGAGATGGTGCTGCGTTACAGACAGGATGGGGAAATGCTTGGACTTGTGGCACTCATCACCCCTCCGTCTGAACAGTACAAGATTTCGCTGGAGAGGACGATACGCACATGGCTCGAAGACTTTCGTACCGCCGGCATGGACAGCTGGTCCCT
>JBHIFB010000127.1:0-9210 GCA_046760905.1 Candidatus Glassiibacteriota bacterium
GTGGCTGCTCTATTTAGGCAGCCAGTGCCAAGTTAGAGTTGGCAGTTAGTTTTTTCCCAGCAGTTTAACGAGGCACCGGGACCTCGGCATGCATCTTCTGCCCCCAATACCCCCGTCGAATCCTTTCGCCCCCTAAACAATAATATAGCTATAATGGCGGAATAAGTCAAAGCAGGCCCTGCTACGAGCGGTAGCCGGTGGGCTTGTATGTACCGAAAACTTCCCTCATCGCATCACTTATCTCTCCTACCGTAGCCAGGCACCTCACCGCCTCGATGATACTTTGCATCATGTTCTCATCTCCCGATGCCGCCTCCCTCACCCGTTCAAGAGTCTGGCTGACACTTTTACCGTCCCGCTTCTTCCTGATCTCACCGAGACGTCTGATCTGTTCGGCCCTCACTTCATCCCTCACCTTTAAAATTCCCTTACCAGCTTTCCCTCCACCCGGGCCGGCACAATCACCAGGTTCCTGAAACAGGTTAACTCCCACAACCGGGTTTTCCCCCGACTCGATTCCCCTGTTATACTCATACGCACTCCTGTGGATTTCATTCTGGAAATAGCCCTCCTCGACGGCCTTCACAGCTCCTCCCATGTTCTCCACCTTCTCTAAGTATGCGCGAGCCCCTTCTTCGAGCCTATCCGTGAGGTTCTCAACGAAAAAGGATCCTGCGAGTGGATCGACCGTTTCCGGAACACCCGTCTCATAGGCAAGTATCTGCTGTGTCCTTAGCGCGAGTTTCACCGCATCTTCCCCGGGCAGAGCCAGCGCCTCATCCCACGAATTTGTATGAAGCGACTGGGTTCCGCCCAGAACAGACGAGAGCGCCTGAAGCGTCACCCGCACTACATTATTGATCGCCTCCTGGGCGGTGAGGGTGGACCCGCATGTCTGGGTGTGAAATCTGAGCCTGCATGATTCATCGTCCCTGGCGCCGAATTTGTCTCTGACGATATGCGCCCAGAGCCTGCGCGCCGCCCTGAACTTCGCCACCTCTTCGAAGAAGTTATTGTGTGATCCGAAGAAGAAAGAAACCCTCTTCGCGAACGAGTCGACTGCGAGTCCCCTCTCGGTCGCTTTCCTGAAATATTCTATGCCGTCGGCGAGGGTGAACGCTATCTCCTGGACGGCAGTCGCACCGGCTTCTCTCATGTGATATCCGCTCACCGAGATCGTGTTCCAGGATAGCTTCTGGTTGTAACAGAACTCCATGACATCAACAACGAGCCGGAGCGAGGCGGCGGGAGGGTAGATGTATGTACCGCGGGCAATATATTCTTTCAGAATGTCATTCTGGACCGTTCCTCTCAGCTTCCGCCACTCTACTCCCATCTCCTCGGCGAGCACCAGGTAAAGGGCAAGGAGTATCGGTGCTGTGGCGTTGATGGTCATAGAGGTACTCACCTCATCGAGAGGTATCCCGCGGAAAAGTGTCCGCATATCCTCGAGCGTGTCTATGGCCACACCGACCTTGCCAACCTCTCCCAGAGCCTTGGGATCATCCGAATCAAGGCCCATCTGGGTTGGTAGGTCGAATGCCACAGAGAGGCCCGTCTGGCCCCTCTCTAAGAGGAACCGGTACCTCTCGTTCGTCTCGCGGGCAGTACCGAAACCTGCGTACTGCCTCATGGTCCAGAGCCGCCTTCGGTACATTTCAGCGTGGATGCCTCTTGTGAAGGGGAATCTTCCCGGCTCACCCAGCCTCGAGGAAATATCGTTACCCCAGGCATCTTCCATACCGTAACAAATCTTGACAGGGATGCCGGATGAGGTCTTCTTCTCTTTCTCTTTCCTCTTGCCGGACATTTTCCTGGATGGCTCCTCTCTAATAAAACCTTGTCTTGTCAACCAAAATGGACTCGGCTCTTTTTCACAAATCCCTTAACGGCAACAAAAGGAAGCTGTTCCAATTATTGGCGCTACTCTATAACTATGAGAAGCTGGTTCTGATCTACCTTCTGCCCCTCCCTGACAAGCACCTCCTTCACAACACCGCTATCAGCCGCCCTCAGCTCGTTCTCCATTTTCATAGCTTCGACTATCACGATCCCCTGCCCCTTCTGGACCTGCTGCCCTTCCTTCACCTCCACATCTACCACAAGGCCCGGCATCGGGGCATGGACATCCTTCTTCCTTCTCTCCTTCTTCTTTCTGAGACCGAGTCTCTCAAGCTCTTTCCTCTTCTCACCTATCACCTCGAAACGGTATGTCCCCCGAAGGGTCTCCACATCTACAAGCTCACCGTCTACCGATGCGTTGAGAAGATAAGATTTGTTGTTGATGAGAAGGTGGATGTAAGGCTTGAACGAATTCTTCGAGACACAGACTCTGTAACTCTCACCACCCCGGCTCACTATGAGCGTGTCAGCATCCCACTGGACCTCGAATAGCTCCTCACCTCCATCCGTTTGCACATAATATTTCACGAAAGCCTCCGGTGTGGCTTTCTTCTGAGCATCGACCACTGCTTCTCTCTCATGGTACCTTCCTCATAAGACTTTCTCCTCCACGATGTGTGGGTGTATGATCCAGCTTCCCTCACAGGCCTTACAACCTCCGCCTCTCTGGCCCTTGCAACGATGGCCCCGAGCATGGCTGCGAGACGGGTGTCACTCTCACCGGGCATCCGTATGAGATCCCCCTTACGAGAGAGAAACGAGGTGTCATAGCTGCCATCTATGAATTCCGAATCGTTCATCACGAGCAGATGAAAGGGGACAGTAGTTTTTATACCAGTGATCCTGAATTCCGATAGCGCCCTCTTCATCCGCTCGATCGCCTCCTTCCTGGTCTGAGCCCACACGACGAGCTTGGCGATCAGCGGATCGTAGAATAGAGTCACTTCGCTTCCCACCGACACCCCGGAATCGACTCGTACCCAGGGGCCACCAGGGAGCTCGTAGGCTGTGATTTTCCCCGCAGAGGGAAGGAAATCGTTGAACGGATCCTCGCTCGAGATCCTGCACTCTATGGACCAGCCTCTCGGTTTTATCGAGCGGAACCGCTCGGGTATCTCTTCACCAGCGGCTATCGCGATCTGCCAGTAGACTAGATCAGTGCCGGTCACGAATTCCGTGACAGGATGCTCTACCTGGAGTCTTGTATTCATTTCGAGAAAGAAGTATTTCCCATCTTTATCCAGAAGGAATTCCACCGTTCCCGCATTCTCGTAGCGCGCTGCCCGGGCAGCCTCCCTTGCCGCATTACCCATCTTCTCCCTCATAGCAGGTGTCAGAGCCGGGGAAGGCGCTTCTTCTATGAGCTTCTGATGCCTCCGCTGTATAGAACACTCTCGCTCGCATAGATGAATCACATTTCCCTGGCTGTCTGCGACGACCTGGAACTCGACGTGCCTCGGCCTCTCGAGATACTTCTCTATATATATCCTGTCATCACCGAAGGCCTTCCTCGATTCACTCTGAGAGGCTCGGAATGCAGATTTGATTTCCTTCAGATCATGAACTATCCTCATCCCCTTCCCTCCACCACCCGCAACAGGTTTGAGGAACAAAGGACAGCCTATCCTCCTCGCCCAGTTCCGTGCCTCCTCCTCCGTCCTGACTCCCTCTCTCGTGCCCGGGATCACCGCGATCCCGCTTTCAGCTATTCTACGCCGCGCAGCTGCCTTATCTCCTAGAAGTCCTATGGCTTTCGAGGATGGTCCTATAAACACAAAGCCGCTCTGCTCGCATATCCTGGCAAAGGTCGGGTTCTCGGCGAGGAAACCGTATCCCGGATGTATCGCCCTCACTCCGGATTTAGCGGCGATGTTCAGTATGTTTTCCATGTTGAGGTAGCTTTCCTCCGATGGAGGCGAACCAACGTTGTATGCTTCGTCAGACTCCCATACGTGAGGTGAATCCCTGTCGACATCGGAATAGATGGCCACGGACTTGATCCCCATCTCCCTGAGAGTCCTCATGATCCTGATAGCGATCTCGCTCCGGTTTGCTACCAGCACCTTATCGAAATACGGCATAATGCACCTTTCAGCTCGTTATATCGGCCCGCTCGTTCACACCAGTGACCAAACATTGTAAGGATTCACAATGAACGCTACAATGGGATATTGCCGTGTTTCTTTGGAGGGTTTGAATCCCTCTTGTCCTTCAGCATCTCGAGTCCCTTTATCAGGTGCCGTCTCGTCTCCCTCGGATCGATCACGGCATCGATGAATCCCCTCGCAGCGGCTATATATGGATTTGCGAATGTCTCCCTGAACTCCTCTTCCTTCCGCCTCAGTGTCTGTTCCGGTTCGCTCGATGCCTCTATCTCCTTCTTGAAGATGATCTCTGCAGCACCCTTCGGACCCATGACCGCGATCTCGGCACTCGGCCAGGCGAAGTTGAGATCCCCCCTTATGTGTTTTGAATTCATAACATCATAAGCCCCACCGTAAGCCTTCCTCAAAACAACGGTCATCTTCGGTACAGTCGCTTCACAGTAAGCGTAGAGCAACTTGGCGCCATGCTTGATGATTCCGCCGAACTCCTGTGCCGTGCCCGGCAGAAAACCCGGCACATCCTCGAACGTCACAAGCGGAATGTTGAACGCATCGCAGAAGCGTATGAACCGTGCACCTTTCAGAGAAGAATTGATGTCGAGCACGCCTGCAAGAACTGCCGGCTGGTTTGCTATGACTCCTACGGAGTGTCCTCCGAGTCTCGCAAAGCCGATGACGATATTGGCGGCGTAATCAGGCTGGATCTCCAAGAACTCACCACCGTCAATGACCATGTCGATTATGCGCTTCACGTCATAAGGCTTGTTGGGATTCTCGGGGACCACATCGAGGAGTTCCTCCTCCTTCCTCTGTGGGTCATCGGTGGTTTCCTCATACGGCGGCGATTCGAGGTTATTACTCGGAATGAAAGACAAAAGCTTCCTGATCCTTTGAATACAGTCTTCCTCGTCCTCGCAAGCGAAATGGCAGACCCCGCTTTTAGTGCTGTGCGTGTCGGCACCGCCGAGCTCCTCGAAGGTAACCTCCTCATGAGTGACAGTTTTCACAACATTAGGCCCTGTGACGAACATGTAACTCAGGTCCTTGACCATGAATATGAAATCGGTGATGGCGGGAGAGTATACCGCACCACCGGCACAGGGGCCAAGTATCGCCGAGATCTGCGGGATGACTCCGGAGCAGAGCGTGTTCTTCAGGAATATGTCGGCATACCCGCCGAGGCTCACCACACCCTCCTGAATTCTTGCCCCGCCGGAATCATTCATTCCGATCACCGGTGCCCCGTTCCTGAGCGCAAGATCCATTATCTTACAGATCTTGGCGGCGTGAGCCTCTGCCAGGGAGCCGCCGAACACCGTGAAATCCTGACTGAAAACGTACACGAGCCTCCCCTCGATGCTGCCCCATCCTGTGACCACCCCGTCTCCAGGGTACACTTTATCCGCCATCCCGAAATCGGTGCACCTGTGAGTTACGAACATGTCTAGTTCGTTGAAACTCCCCGGGTCAAGGAGGAGTTCGATGCGTTCCCGGGCGGTGAGCTTGCCCTTCTCATGCTGCTGGCGTATCCTATCAGGGCCTCCCCCCTCCATGGCCCGGTTCACGAGTTCATTGAGTTTCTCAAGTTTATCCTCCATTTTCATTCCACAACCCTCCATGGGATTTTTGAGTATCATGACTGTTCCTTCGCCCCGTATCGTATTCCAATGACTCTATCTCCCCACCTGAAATCGTGAAAAGGAATCCCTCCCTCTCTATCCTCCCATCAACCATGCTGTATATTGCCGTGGACCCTTTAAACCTTTTCATTCCCCGGAATGCCTCTAGAAGAGCCCCCGCTCTATCGCCACCTTCCTCATGTGCTTCCACTATCATCGCCAGGGCATCGTATCCCCAGGCTGCTATGCGTGTCGGCTCCTTCCGGTACAGCCTGATATAAGATTCGGAAAACCTGTCATAGATTAGCTCCGGTGATTCGGGAAAGAACGAATCAGCGAAGTAGACCCCTTCGACATAGGTCCCACCTTTTCTGGTCACATCATCATAGTTCCATCCATCCACCCCGAGCAGGACAACTTCATAGAGTCCATAATAAGGAACCTGTGGTGCGATCTGTATGACATCCTCACTCCTTGCCGGGATGAACAGAGCGTCGGGCCTGTAGAGGGCAATGGTTTTTATCTCGTTTTCGAATGTCTTTTGAGAAGGTGAAAACGATACAACGACCATAACGTTCCCCCCCTGTAATTCTACCTCCTCTATGAATGATTCTGTCATTACGTGTCCGTAAAGGTTCCCTGGATAAAGAACCGCAAAGCTGGTGAGATCCAGTTCACGTGTCGCGAAGCGGGCTATTTTCCTCGAAAGCGATGGGGATGGCATGTTGAGAGAGAATGCGTTTGCAGCAACCTGCGGGAGATCGTAGGCCGAAGATGAAGGGCTCAAGACAAGGATGGAATCGGAGGAGAGTGTGAGAGCGGTAGAGACCAATGAAGGAGTTGTTAACGGTCCGACAACCGCGATCACGCCCTCGTCTTTGAGTCTCTTTGCTATCTCGATAGACCGAACCGATCCGATCCGGTAATTTTCCTCATTGTCGACGAGTTCGAATTCGATCTCCTCCCCGAGCTCACTCTTAAACTCATCTCTCGCAATGAGAAGCCCCTCCAGCACAGCCTGCCCAAAACCGGAAAGCTCCCCTGAGAGCGGCAGCACCACACCGATCTTGAGCCGCGATGGCAGACCACCGGTGGTCTCCACAGCCGGTTGGGCTCTTTTCTCCGGTTCACGCCTGCGTTTCTCTTCGGCCGCGGTGTCCTGGGGATGAGGTTCCGGGCGCTTTCCATACCTCTTCACGGCTTGGCAGGCAAGACAGAGAAATACGAGCGAGAGAAGGAAAACGGCAAGTGAGTTTTTTTTCATGAGAGAGAGCTTTGAGGATGTTTTTGAGGTATCATACATTATGATGAAGAGGGATTTCCTGCGGGCTGCGAGCTACTCCTTCTGCTCTTCTACCTCCTCATCACCTGGTCTTTCCTCGGATTCCTGATTTTCCCCTCCCTCCTCTGCGACATCCATGGCTTCTGCCTCCATTTCAGGTTGAGGCTCTTTTTCCTCAGCCTGCTCAGGCTCAGGTTCCCTCTGAGGAGGAGGTGAGATCGACTGCAGCACTATCCTCCGGTTCTCCGCATTACACTCCAACACCTTGAGTTGCAGCGTATCACCGGCCTGGAAAAGCTGGGAAAGCGGGGTTTGGGCTGTGATCTCAATCTGGGATATGGGAACGAAACCCTCAACGTCATCCCCCAGATCGACGATGAGACCCTTCTCGAGGACTTTGGTGACCGTCCCCTCCGTTTGCACCCCCGACTTGTAATTCTCAGAGAGCCGTTCCCAGGGATCTTCGCTCACCTGCTTGAGCCCGAGTGAGAGTCGCTTGTTCTCGACATCAATATTGAGCACCACAACATCTACCTTGTCCCCTTTCTTCACGACTTCGCTCGGATGAATGATCCTTCTGGTCCATGACATGTCGGATATGTGAACGAGGCCATCGATGCCTTCCTCTATCTCTACGAATGCGCCGAAGGAGGTGAGGTTCCTCACTTTCCCCTGGAGTTTGGTTCCAACCGGATATTTCTGAGGAAGAGCCAGCCACGGATCCTCCTCGATCTGCTTCATTCCAAGCGAAATCTTCTCATTCTGCTGGTCTACATTCAAAACTACCGCCTCAACGATATCACCTATTGCGAGAATCTTGGAAGGGTGTTTGATGTGCTGAGTCCATGACATTTCAGAAACGTGGATGAGGCCTTCCACACCTTTCTCCAGTTCGACAAAAGCGCCATAATTTGTGAGGCTCACAACCCTGCCCTTTACCTTTGAGCCGACAGGATGCTTCTTCTCTATCTCCTCCCAGGGATACGGAGTCAACTGTTTTAGACCGAGAGAAATCCTGCCCTTTTCCATGTCGAGCTCGAGGATCTTCACCTTTATCGTATCCCCGATCCTCAGCATCTCTGAGGGATGGTTTACCCTACCCCAGGACATATCCGTGATATGGAGAAGCCCGTCCACCCCTCCGAGGTCTATGAATGCACCGAAATCCGTTATGTTCTTTACCGTTCCATCCCGCACCTGGTCGACCTCGAGTTCGGAAAGAAGTTGTTTTCTCTGTGATTCCCTCTCCTCCTCCAGGATGACCCGTCGCGACACGACGATGTTCCTGCGCCTTTTGTTCAATTTTATAATCTTGAAAGGGAATTCCTTCCCGATGAGCCCGTCCAGATTGGAAACCTTCCTCAACGCAATCTGAGAACCGGGCAGAAAAGCATCGACCCCCAGGAGATCGACGACAACCCCTCCCTTGATCCTCCTAGCTATCTTCCCATCGATGGTCGTACCCTGATCATAGGCATCCTTGATGGTATCCCAAACCTTCAGGAAATCCGCCTTCTTCTTGGAGAATACCATCATACCGTCCTGGTCTTCAAGCTTCTCGAGGTACACATCGACTTTGTCTCCGACGCCTATCTCGCCGGCATCTTTGAACTCCTCCAGCGGTACGATACCTTCCGCCTTGAAGCCGACATCTATGATGACGCTGTTCTCCTTCACGCCGAGTACCGTGCCCGTTACAACCTGCCCCTCTTCCATCCTCTTGAGGGTTTCTTCATACATTTTCATCATTTCTTCGTATTCTTCGGGTGGGTATTCGACATCCTCGAAGCTTTCGTCCTCGGAAATCTCTTCCTCCGGGATGCTTTCCCCCTCGATGACGGCCTGACCAGTCGTTGTCTCCTCCTGGGTATTCTCCTCTACTTGAGGCTGAATTTTCGATTCTTCTATTGTAGACTCCTCTCCTTCTCTGTCCTTCGGCTCAGAAATATCGGACACCATTACATGAGACCTCCTCTTTCTAGAATATACACCGGAGGATTCGCTCTGCTTTCGCTCCATCTCCGATGCCCGTCATTTTCGAAGATTTAAGTTTTATATATTATTTAATTTATACATAAAAGTCAAGTGCTTTCCCGCCTTTTGAGATAGCCTGTAAGTATTGCATCGGCATATACGCATGAAGTTTCTGTAAACCTCCTGTACTTGTGTTCAGTTTTTGATTCACGAGAGTCCTGCGGTGAGAGATCAGGGGAGTGTTCATTTTGTGAGTCAGGCGGATTGGGAACAGTTCTTAGCCAATACTATTACAGGGCTCCGAGTCCTTGAGCGAGTCGTGAGAGCA
>JBHIFB010000128.1:0-9150 GCA_046760905.1 Candidatus Glassiibacteriota bacterium
TCTATACGATCGAAATCCTGGATAAATGCATCACCAGAAAAATGCTGCTGTTAAGGTGAGCCCTTTCTCACTTCAGTTTGTCCAAAGCAATGTGATTGGCTATTACATTGGGTGAGAATATCTACCCTTACATGCGGCCCCTTATCACTTGCTTAAGTCTTAATAACGGTGTAGATTTCATGCGTTACCAGCCTTCCATTTTACTTCAATGACTCATATGAAGGGCTCGGCTCATCTCTTCGAAGCTGGTGCTGCATGATTCGACCATGCAATCAACAAGAAGCGAGGATAACCATGGCGCTGTTCAGGTGGTCATTTCCAATATGGATGATACTCACACTTGCGTGCTTTCCCAAGAATGCTTCCGGTTGGAGGAAACCTGTAGATTTCACCGATTTTCATCCAGTGCACGAGGAAGACATAGACAGGGTCAGGACAGAGGTGCCAAGAGTCCCGACTGATGGGGAAAATGCACTTGAAAGAATCGAGGTTGCAGAGAAATGGATGCGCCTCATCATGCTCGAATCTGGACTGTTCGTCAAGAAAAACTGGACATCATTGGAGCAAGGAATAACGAAATCCAAAAATCTGTTGGCGAAGGGTGACTTCCGGGCGCTGGATAGGCTCATCAAGACTATATACAAAGAGCTCGAGGGAAGGTGCAATGGGAGAAAAAGGCTCCAGCCCATCCCTGAATCCGCATTGACCCGAACATGGGTTAACGTTACAGGTGACCTGGTTCCTTATAATAACATGAATCAAGGCTCAACCAGACCCGTGAGTGTTGGTCAGGTTGATGCTTCAGTGTATGAGCAAAATGGATACTACTTGTTTTCAATAGAATGTGATAATTTCAGTGTTAAGTACGAGTTCGACCCCACGCTACCGTCACTTAGTGGCCTGAAAGCGGTAGTCGATGGCAGATACGAGGTTCTTCCTGCATACGCGGCCGGACCGAGATGGAAGATAGGCAAGAAGACATATCATCCCGGAAGCAAAAACCTCCACCACAAGCTCTTGCAAAAGAGGCTGGAAGACGGAAAACTATCCGTTACTCACCAGGTGATGTTAGATGGAAAGCCGTTTCGGTACGCGTACACGCTCTATATCGAAGGAAAATCTCTCGTTGTGGAATTCAGTTCCGAGACGGGCGGAGCAGCCATGGTATTTTTTGGTTCGATGCAGTTTGACGATCAGAAGGCGATCATCATGCCTTATAATCAGACAGTTCAGGTGAGATACCTGTACGGTCCATATGCATATTTCTCGAATGCGTTTGATTACACGATATCCAACGCCAGTTACATGGACTTTGACGAAGCCGGTAACTGCATGGCGACATATGTCGCCTGCATCGGTGGAAAACGTAATCCCGTGCGGGAACGGATATTTCTTACAATTTCCCCGGAGTTTGCCGAGGTCCTGCCGAGCATCCCATTGGATCCTTCTCCCTACCTGGAAGAGATGGCCCGAAGTATTATTTTCGATGAGTGGTGGTCAAAGTTCCAAAAGACTATAGAAGATATCAAGTTGATTCACTCCTATGGAGTGCGAAATTGCATACTCATAAGGCATGCATGGCAACAGAAGGGAATCGACCATGGCTATCCCCTGGTCTTATCCGCCCGTACGTCGGCCGGTGGAGATAGAGGCCTCATTGAGCTTAGCGAGACATGCAGATCCCTCGGCTACAGGATTGCTCTACACCTAAACCCCGATCAGATATTCCTGACACCTGTGACAATGAAGAGAATTTCCGAGGGATACCTGAAGATGGAACAGGACGGAAGCCAGCGTTGGAGAGAGGGCAGCATGGGCTATTTGAAGGCGGATAAGATGGTATCGCTTAACGTCGAAGAAATCATGCCAGAGATAATGAATCGATATCATACTACCGCTGTTTACTATGACGTCGTGGGGAAGCTCACACCGTGGTGGTATACTTACGACGATTATGATCCAGCCCTCGGAACGGGATTTAAGTTTAGAACCATGCATGAGGCTACGATCGAACTCTTCCAGAAATCGAAGGAGCTTGTGGACGGCCCCGTTTTCACCGAAGGAAGAGGAATGATGTATGCCGGCGTCAGTGACGGCAACGAATCAGAATACTTCTACGGAGAAATGGATCCGCTCATCGTAGACTACGAACTTCTCAGGGTGCACCCAAATATGGCAAGCCATGGCATGGGCTACTTCGGAAGATGGAAGGCTCTGTATAGACCCAGAGGAGGTAAGGGTGAGTCCAATTACACGTGGTACAGATCCGACATCATGACCCAATCCAGATTAGATACATACAGGCTACAGGAGCTGGCATTCGGCCATATTGCGTTTTTGCAGTCGAAGGATGTAGCCCCTCCGCTCACGGATCAGTTTTTTCATGAATACAACATGGTGGTCCCTATACAGAAACATTATGCAAACTCGAAAGTCAGGAAGATACTATATGACGTGGATGGAAGGCTCGTGCCGGCATCGATCGCCCTTGTTACATCCAGCATGAGAAAGGTTTATGTGGAATACGATAGTGGGCTCTCCCTCTGGCTCAACGGTAGTGGCAAAGACTGGGTGATCGGAAATCACACAATTCCACAAGGCGGATTCGTTGCCCGAGCTCCGGGACTCGAGGCATGGGTTCGGAGGTTAGATGGTATTTACGGAGCTTATGTCGAGACAGAAGAATCTATTTACTGCGATGCAAGGTCAAATGCTCCGAACCCGAGGCCAGCGAAACTTCCCGTGTCCATGTCGATAGAGTCTGCAAAGATAGAGCAAGGCCGTCTTACGTTGCGGATAGGATGCTTGTGTGAAGAGACGATAGCTGAGCCGCTCACTCTAGAAATAACTGTTACAAACCAGAGGCAACCGGTCAAAAAAGCTGCGAAGGCAAAGAACAAGGTCCTGGGTAATCCATTTATAGTTACCATGAAAGAGTTCACTATGCCCGAGGTTTTAAAGAAGGGGGAAACAGTTCTCGGACCCTACACTCTGGATATACCTCCCCAGAAGGAGGCCTGGAAACCAGGGAACGTTGTTGAGATTCGCCTGGCACCGGTTAAGAACAGAAGCCGACTGCCGATAATGGGCAGGATAGACTGGTTGAAGCGAAGCATTGCCGGTTACCTCCGGCTGTACGGAGAGGCGGACAGGGTGCAAAGAGTGGAAATCTCCAAGTTTTTTCCATACGATTTTGAGATCGTAGATTTCACAAAACACGCCAATCCTGATAGAAAAATCTTAGATTTCGGCGCGGTACGCACGAACGGCACTATCCTGGCCACAAAGACAGCCGATGGATTACTTGTCACACCTTTTCCCAGAGGAAAACGATTCGTTGTGTTGTTCGACAAGCGATTTTTACAAGAGGCTAAGGATTACTGCATAGAGGCCCTCGATTCAAAGGGAGATGTGATAGAGACCGTTGAAACCAGGGAGATAGAGGGATATGTTGGATTCAGAACTACAAGCGGGAAAGCCGCATACTACAGAATCTCCGGTTGCAATTCCAGATGACCCACCACCCACAACGGGCGCTTTCGTTATTAAGGGCTTCAAGAACCTCCGGATCCTAAGAAATCCATAACCCAGAGTCCAAGAGGAAAGTGACTTTCATTGACAAGCCTTATGGCCTGGGATATTATCTATGCAGAAATTCAGTAATTATATATGCAAATGGAGCGGACGCTTGGCGCCGCGCCATTGAGCCGCGGACGAGCGGCCCATTATCCTGTGAAGACCCTGGATCATGGAAAAAGGCATGGACAACTGTTACCTGTCTCATAACAGGAATTTCCTGATTAAACTGACCTGTCTTCTTTTCTTATGGACCCTGCTTCTCCGGTTTGCAACCTTCTTTAAATCCGTAATCGATTGGGACGAGAGCTTATATATTCTCATAGCTGACCGATGGTTATCCGGGAACCTGCCCTATATCGAAGTGTGGGATCATAAGCCAATCGGGATTTATACTATATTCGCATCGGCCTTATATCTATTCGGCAGATCCATAATCTCTGTAAGGATAGCTGCCATAATCTTCATATCTCTCACATCACTCATTCTGTATCTCATAGGTATCGAACTCACAGGAAAGAAGAACAGCGGAATAGCGGCTTCAGTACTATATCCAGTATATTCGCTTGGCCTCGGAGGCGCCGCCGCTAACACCGAGCCTTTCTTCAGCCTGTTCAACATGCTGGGACTCCTGCTGCTTCTAAAAGTTTTGAGAGAAGAGCTAAGCACCAGGAGACTACTTCTTATGGTGGCAGGTGCGGGAATCGCTTTTGGCATCACCCTCCAGATCAAATACATCGTTATCTTTGAGATCGCATATTTTACGATTGCATTCATTCCTCTTAAAATGAGAAAAAGATCATCAATGACTGCCTGGCAGTGGATAAGCTCCGGGCTCGTTTTTTCAACAACTCTTCTGGCTCCCACGGCCATTGCGCTGCTTTACTATCTGCACAGCGGTTATTTAAATGAATTCATTTACTCGAATTTTAAGGCGAATCAGCAACATATCGAGATGCGAACACTGCTTGGAATGTTCATCCCATTTGCCAGGTCGATGGAGAAATGGTCAAACTGGGTTAACGTCTTATTGGTATTGTCGGCGTTGGGCATAGCCATCCCTCATATCCTACCGGGGAGAGGTAAGGGGATCAGGGCAGAAAGAGGATTTCTCACATTTTTACTCTTATGGCTTGTCGTATCTCTACTCGAATGCTGGTTGACTTTCAAATTTTACCCGCACTATTATCTTGTCACCATCCCACCGCTCTGCCTGCTTGCGGGTTATTCTTTTTATAGAGTAGGTATTAATGAGATTAGCAGCCGTCGGGTCGTTTTGCTTTGCCTGGTTATATCATTTGTACAGCTCTCTCATATTTTCGCGACGAGTTCGAAATGGATACTGGGCTGGAAGAAGAAAGACCGGATCACACAGGTGGCTAATTACCTTGAGGAGAACATATCACCGCAGGATTTCATTTATGTAGTGAACGATCAGCCAATCTACTATTTCCTTACACGTGCGCGTATTCCAACCAGGTATGCATTTCCCCCGTTTTTAATTGACCCGCATTTCAGTAAAGTCGCCGGTATCGATTACAGAAACGAGATAGACCATATACTGAGCCTGAATCCAAAATACATCCTCGTCAACAATGACTCGATGCACAAACGGGCTGTAGAAATTAAAAACCTTCTTAAGAAGAGCCGCCCGATTGAAAAAACTTATGGGAATCTTGATATTTACGGGATTGGCTCTCACTGAGGCTCATGCTCCCACTGATTTCACAGTAGGAGAAAGCAGAATGCTTGTGATATAAACTTTATCTGGTTTTAATCGGATAGATAAGATTTTAAATATGAAATCGAATAAAGCAGTTGCCGTTGTTTCGCTTGGCATATTCATAGGATTCGGCAAAGGCCTTGTCGAATCCATCTACTATATTGTGGCCAATCATTACATCGATTATAAGATGTTCAGATTGCCATTTATTATCTTTCAAAGCCACCTGAACACCACTGTCTTCCGATGGGCTATAGGACTTATGCTGATATTCTTCGTGTGGTATATTTTCGTCGAAAAAATGAAATTCAACGAAAGGAAAGTGTTGAGCCCGATTTTCACACTTCTTATAGTAAATCTCCTTATCAAGACATTTACAAATAAAACACTTAAATCACTCGTTTTTAGATTCTTCCGTAAGATCCCACGCCTTATGAACGAAGAAAAGTCTTTTCCTGTCATTATCGATCTTTTTAAAAAACACGTATTTCCCTTCCTGGTGGTCATCTCATGTATGATTGCAATTGTATTACTCTATTATTTACTCAGAAGGATTAACTTCGGCAGAGCATCTATAATTATAAATTCGAAACTTATAAGAAAATGCTCTCTTTACTTCTTTATAGCGATGGCGGTTTTAAACTTATCGATGAAGGTCGACTCCCGTGTCTGTTCTCCGGATGGTCCGAACGTTGTTCTCATAATCGTTGATACTCTAAGGGCTGATCATCTTGGCTGTTACGGATACGGCAGTAAAACAACTCCCCATATCGACGCTTTGTCACTCGATTCCATAGTGTTTAAAAATGCCATCTGCCCCGCACCCTGGACGAGTCCATCCGTTGGAAGCATCATAACCTCGCAATATCCTACTGTCTTAGGATTTGAGGATACTGCTATTAAATTCTCGGATAAGTTCATTACTCTGGCGGAGATTTTTAGAGACAACAACTATGAGACTAAAGGCATCATATCCCACACTTTAATCTCCTCAGCCCTTGGTTTTGATCAGGGTTTCGATTCTTATGACGAGAGAAACGCTAAAGGACACGATTATATTTCTTCTCCATCCGTTACTCAGAAAGCCATATCATACGTAAGAGAACATAGGGATTCCAGGTTCCTCCTGTTTTTGCACTATTTTGATCCTCATTATAATTATATCCAGCATGTACGTTATGATTATTACCCGGGGTACAGAGGCCCTTTATACAGCGATCAATCCATCGTGGAACTTCGAAGAATTGCACCGACTTTGACGTCGGATGACATCGATTATCTAAAGGCGTTATATGATTCCGAGATCAGTTTCACAGATGAGTATATCGGCGAGTTCATATACAGGTTAAAAGAGTTGGGCCTCTATAATAACACTTTGATCGTTTTTACGGCGGACCACGGAGAAGAATTCTCTGAGAGAGGGGACCACTGGATAGGTCACACAAAGACACTGTATCAAGAGCTTATACACGTTCCATTGATGATAAAATTGCCAGATAGCAGTAAACACGAAATCATAGATGAATACGTAGGATTAATCGATTTGATGCCAACGATCGTCGAATATGCAGGACTTGAAATTCCGAAACAGTACACATACGAAGGGGAAATCATTGATATAAGCAATATGGATGAGTCGGGAAACAGAATGATATTCAGTGAAACAAGGAAAAGATCCGAACTGCAGTCTGTTGTCTGGAGGGGTTGGAAACTCATCTACGACGAACAGGAGAATACCTCGCAACTTTTCAATCTGCAGGATGATTCAAGGGAATTAAAAGATGTTGCCTTTGAGAATGATGCCGTTTCCGAAGAAATGAAGAAGTTCCTGGAAAGATGGCAACTGTCAGCGCAATCAAAAAAATCACCCACGAAGCCGAAGCAGCCAGATTTCACGGATGAGCAGCTCGAATACCTGCGGTCAATGGGATACATTCAGTGAACTCTCATCGTATGTATCCCATGGCCCTGAGCATATCCAGCGTCTCTTTGCTCAGGGCTGTCTCCTCCGACCTTGACTTGAGTGAGGTCCAGATCCATACGCCCTCTTTCCCTTCTTCCCAAACCTCGGGGCGTGGCCCTGAGAGAAAGTCCCATCTTAGGGTCGGATCATCCATGGACACGAGGAGGCTTTTTTCATACCACCTTATCCTATCCGGCCCAATATAGATTCCAGCCTCTTCATCTGAAAAAGTACCACTTCTAAATCGCAACTCCACACTCCCGTTTTTCGGATAGAGGGCCACAGCCTGCCACCGGGTGAGCGGATCCGTCCTCACGCGAACCGCCTGCTCACTCCGGGATACAGCCTCTTGGGCCTCAAAGTTGAATGTCTTAAGCGATTCGAAGCCGCCTTGTGAAAGCGCCTCGATCTCGGTCTCCGGGACCCCCTCAAACCAGATCACGATGCCTTCCGCGGAGGTTGCGATGTGCCTGAGTAGTTTCTCCTTATAGTGCAAAAGATCAACCTGGGGGGAGCCGGCCGCAAGCTCAGCCGTGTCGTTTTTGAGGTCATAGGCTGTGAAATGGCCCGAAGTGCCGTTGTAGATGAGCTTCACTTTTTCATCCTGGATGGACCTCCCTCCTATATCACCGCTGTATTGGAACTCACTGATGCAGAGCCTGTCGGTTGTGACCTCTTCGACGCTTCCTTCGATCAGACCCACAAGGCTCTTTCCCCTGAGCTGGTGCCCCGCTTGTACATCGACAAGCTCAAGTACCGTTGGCATAAGATCAAGCAGATCGATTTTCGTGTGAACCCTTCCAGGCCTGATCGATACACCCGGCCCCCAGATGATGAGCGGGACGCTGAGAAGCTCATTGAAGAGTGAATTCCCGTGCTCGCAGAGTCCATGTTCCCAGAAGCCTTCGCCGTGATCCGAAGTGAAGACGACGATTGTGTTCCGGTGAAGGCCCAACTTCATAAGTTCCTCAATCAAAAACCCAACGTAGTCATCGGTAAGAAGGACTTCGCCGTTATATAGGGAGGACAGAAGCTCCTTTTCCTCCTCGATCAGGGGAAGGGGGTGGTCTACTCGATCTTGCGTGAATTGGTCGGAGTAGGATGCAGGTGGCGCGTAAGGATAGTGGGGGTAGATCAGGTGAATGTATAGAAAAAATGGACCCCCCTCAAGCTCCTCCAGGATATGTGCCGTGATTTCTTCCATTTTACTCGCGTCTTCTTCGGTCGTTACACCCCATGGACTCCGGTCGCTGTGCATCTTGAAGAACTTAATGATCTTATCGAATCCCTGTAGATACCCCGTGTCGTCGGAGATCCCGGGATGATCGGTGATAACCACATTATAGTAATCTTGCCTGCGGAGAATCTCAGCGAGGGTTGTGACCTCCGAAGGGACGCTCTGTGCGATAGCCGTCTCATATTCCATCGGATTCCAGAGGTCGGAGGGATAGAGGGAGGTGTGGATAGTAAACACGGAGGGGTTAGTCCAGGGGGCGGTTGCTATCGTGTTCTCGAAGAGTACTCCCTCACTCGCCAACTCATCTATGTTTGGTGTCTTATGGTGGTACCCGTAGCAGCCAAGCCTGTCTGATCTCAAGGTATCGACAACAAGGAGAATCACATTGGGCTTTCTCTGGAGCTGCTTGTAAGGCCGGTATCGGGGTTGGCTTATCACCGCGTAGTCGAAGGATGTGTCTTCAAACTCTTCCTCAGGTCCACCGCGCGTTATCACCTCCACACTCACCTGCATGTAAGCCCACCGGCTGAGGTTCAGGGAGATATCACGCCATAAGCGGTCTGCCGTATTCGATTTGGGATTCAGATAAACTTCAGAAATCTTCTCTCCGTTTCCTGCATGGGTTCTCACGTAGAAGTCGAACATCACCCC
>JBHIFB010000129.1:0-9124 GCA_046760905.1 Candidatus Glassiibacteriota bacterium
TCGACCGGCTTCCTCTTCGAGTTCATTCACCTCTTTGCAGGCATCATCGGTAACTCTTACATCTACCGTGAGGAGGAGAGGCTCAGGCGGGGAAAGGAAGAGTTCCACGAACTGAAGGGCCGTGAGGCCGGGATATTCCGCAGTGACCAGCTCGATGATCTGGCAGCATACATCGGCAAGTATTTCAAGAAATACCCGTCAGGGCTCGAGAAGGATGTTTCGACCTGGCGAAAGCGAAATAGAAAGCGCATCCTTGAGTACTTCGGGGGTTCGGAAGAGGACTGGGAGGACTATAAGTGGCATCTTAAGAATGTGATCCGCGATGCGAAGACACTGAAAGAACTTGTTGAGATCACTCCCGATCAGGAAGAGTCTATCAACCTGGCCATCAGCCACCGCATCCCCTTCGGCATCACTCCTTACTATCTCTCCCTCATGGACAGGAAGATGTCCCTCGGCTATGACCACGCCATCCGTGCCCAGGTCATCCCTCCGCTTCACTACGTCAGGGAAGTGATCAAGCACAAGGAGGACCGTGGTCAGACTCTTGATTTCATGGGAGAGCACGACACCTCCCCCCACGATCTCATTACCAGGCGTTACCCGATGGTCGCTATACTGAAACCCTTCAACACCTGCAGCCAGATATGCGTATACTGCCAGCGGAACTGGGAGCTCGACTCGGTTCTCGACGAACATGCCGAGATGGGTAAAAAGAGAATAGATGAGGCACTCGACTGGTTCGCCGAGCATCCTACTGTCTCCGACGTCCTCGTAACAGGGGGCGATCCTGCTATCATGACGGATGAGCGGCTCGATCACATCTTCGGGCGGCTTGCTGAGATGAATCATGTTCAGCGTATCCGCCTCGGAACCCGCACTCCTGTCGTTCTGCCTATGAGGATAAACAAAGGTTTCGCGGGCGTTTTGAAGAAATACCACAAACCTGGTATCAGGGAGTTCTGTGTGGTCACCCACTTCGAGCATCCATATGAGATCTCGCACGACTCTCTTAAGGCGATCGAGAGGATTAAAAAACTCGGCATCTCGGTCTACAACCAGGAGGTCTTCACACTCGAGAACAGTCGCCGCTTCGAGACTGCGAAGCTACGCCGCGATCTACGTCTCATCGGAGTCGATCCCTATTATACCTTCAACATGAAAGGGAAGGATGAGACCCGGAACTACCATGTTCCGATAGCACGACTCATGCAGGAAAGGAAGGAGGAAGCACGGCTTCTACCCGGCATAGATCGCACCGACGAGCCTGTCTTCAACGTTCCCCGCCTCGGGAAGAACCACCTCATGAGGTGGCAGGACCACCGCCTCGTGATGATCAGGCCGGATGGCTCGCGGGTCTATGAGTTCCACCCCTGGGAAAAAAACATCCAGCAGGCTTCTACATACCTATACACAGACGTCCCGATCCTGGAGTTCCTGGTAGAGATGGAACGGCGCGGGGAGGACAAGCAGGAGTACCGCACTATCTGGTATTACTTCTAAGGTGCCGAAACATCTCACCTCGAATACCTTCCCATCAGCTGTCCCTCGGCTAGAACGTGTCCTTCCATCGCCTCCATCAGCTGCTTTTTCGAACTACCGGCTTTCAGGTCGAGTCCGGTGTCAAGGGCGTAGAGCTTGAAAAAGTATCTGTGGGTTCCAGCCGGGGGGCACGGACCACCGTAACCGATTCTCCTGAAATCTGTGATACCGTGTCTGGCACCATTTTCGAGCATCTCATCAGGCGGTACGGCTTCTGGGAGCCCTTTCGTGTCCGGAGGAATATTGAAAAGCACCCAGTGTACCCATGTGCCCATCGGTGCATCGGGATCGTCGCTGATCAGCGCGAGAGTTCGAGTGCCTTCGGGTATTCCCGTCCATGCGAGGGGAGGCGATACGTCCTCGCCATCGCAGGTGTATTTTTTCGGGATCATACCTCCTTCCTCGAAGGCGGTACTCGTGATTGTGATATCCATCTTCTCCCCCTTTCCTTTCTGGGATTCAGATTGAGCCAGACCATGCGACATGTACAAAGCAAAAAAGGAAAGTAGCAGGCAGGAAATTTTCCAATGCATAGATGACCTCCTTCTCACTCTTTATGTGACAATCTCCCCGCGGAACTCCTTAATAATAGAGATAAAGATAAAAAGTGCAATTCAAGGAGAGAAAAACTATAGTGTATAACTAGATTTTACTCAGGGAAGAACAATCACGCAAGATATTTATTTGGGTATTCGAGGATTAGTCCACTTCTGTGTGAAGGAGAATCCCGGTCTCGCTTATCTCCCACCTGTCGTTGTCACCATCCCTGTCGAGATTTCCCTTCCCCGAGGCGGTGAAAGTGGTGGAATCTGCAAAGTCTATGTTATAGGCGTATCTTGTGAGCCCCTTGGGATAAAATCCGATGAGGGCCATATTTTGTGAGTGCTCACTCTTATCTGAATGCAGACCTGGTGGAATTTCCTTCATGGGAGGGCAACCGATGTAGGTGTTGTGACCCACACGGTAGCCTTCTTCGAGGATCCGGATCTCACCGAGACATGCTTTTACTTCGCTGGTCTTCGATCTCTTAAGCAGGTTTCCGAAAACGGGTATCGCGATTGTAGCTAGAATTCCTACGATGGCCACGACCATAATGAGCTCGGTCAGAGTGAACGCCTCTCTGCCAGGAGAATGGCTTTGAGCGATGGAAGACCTTGCCATAATACACCTCACAGTGCATAAATATGCAACATTTATGCCATAATTGAAGAAATTTCATAACATTTTTATACAACAGGACATCTCTCACAAATCAAAATCTGTTTGAGTATATGGGGAAACTCCATCTAACGAATTCATTGACAAGAAACGGCTTTCAGGATATTATGCAGATTTATAATTTGAGAAATCGTTGCATGCAGTCTGTCGCGCTTTTTCTCGAAAAACTGTCTTTAACACTGATGTCTGATCAAGTGAGGAGGAAAATCATGCGGAGGATCATGCGGTTTTTTACTGTCTATATCCTTTCAACTCTTATCCTGTTTTTATGCCTGCCAGGTGAGAGCTTCTGCATCACTGGCCGCGAAATTATGGAGCGGTCCAAAAAGGCGAATCAGAGCGAGACACAGGTCACCGATATACACATGCTCTTGATAGACAAGAAAGGGAAAGAGCAGGAACGGGCCGTGAAGATCTGGGCGATCCAGGGTGATGTCGACAGATCACTCACCCGATTCACAAAACCGAAAAGTGTGGCCGGCGTCGGATTCCTGGTGTTGTCCGAGGGCGGTAAGGCTAAAAGATGGCTATATATGCCGAAGTCAAAGAAGACACGCATGATCGCCGAGGGAGATAAGAACAAGACCTTCATGGGGACAGATTTCACTTATTACGATCTGAGTCCGCATGATCTGGACAACGAGACATTTGACAGGGTTAAGGAGGCTAAGGTGGATGGACATGCGTGCTATGAGGTCAGAGGCCGCTCGAAGACACCGGAGACATCCCTTTACGGAGATGTAGTAAAGTTCATTCGCAAGGATAATTACGTACCGATAAGAGTCGATTTCTATGATAAGTCCGGGAAACTTCTGAAACGGTCGAAGGTTTTGGATCTCAAGAAGATAGATGGGAACTGGACGCCGATGAAAATGGAGATGCACAATGTCCAGATCGATCACAAGACGATCATGACCGTCAAGGAAGTAGAGTACGACATGAAGATACCCAGCAAGACCTTCACCAAGACTAACCTGGAGAAGGGTCGATAGGTCCCCATGGACCGACTCGCAAACGGCATCATTCGCCTGAGAATCCCTATCCTACTGACTGCTTTTGGGGTAACCGTTTGGCTCGCTTCTTACGTGCCCCGAATACAGTTCGATTCGTCCTCCGACGGCAGCATACCACGAGGCGACCCGGAGCAGGCTTTCTTCAAGGAAACAATCGAAACATTCGGCAATGACCAGGTTTCTATCGTCGTAGTTGACGCACCGGAGCCCGATGGAGTGTTCACAGGCAGGACTCTACGCAAGATAGACCGTCTGACAGGTGCCATTGAAAAACTGGAAGGGGTCGAGGAGGTAGTGAGCCTCACGAATGCCCGATACCTCACCGGTGCAGGGGAAATGCTGGAGATGCCGCTAGTTGTCCCTGAAATCCCTGAGGATCCCAGTGAAATGCGCGATCTCCGCGGGTTCGTTCTCGGTAACGACCTGTTCCTGAAGACGCTGGTATCTGCCGATGGGAGGGCGGCGGCAATAAACATCTTCATGCGTGATTATCCGGATGCAGAGCTCATGGCACTCGACATAGACGGGAAGATCCAGGACATCATAAAGAAAGAAAAAGGGCCTGAAGAGTTCCACTACGCGGGCTTCACGTATACGCGCCGGGTTATCAATGCCACGATGCATCGCGATCTGAAGGTATTCGTTCCCCTCACCATCGGTCTCATCACACTGGTACTCTTTCTCACCTTCAGGAACTTTCGAGGCGTTGCACTCCCGCTCATGACAGTCGTGGTTAGCACTCTGTGTACAATGGGACTCATCGGCTTTCTCAACAAACCGCTATCGCTTGTACTTACGATCCTCCCACCGCTGCTCATAGCAATCGGTAGCTCATACTCGATACACATCATCAGCCATTTCGATGATAATCTGCGCGGCGATGATCACATCACCAGCCGTGACGCGGCACAGAACACTCTCAGCGATCTGCTTCTCCCGATGGCCATGACTGCCCTGACCACTATAATTGGATTCGGCTCACTCGTTGTTAATCCGATTCCAAACATAAACAAGATGGGGTTCTTCGCGATGGCCGGGATCGCGTTCACATTCATAATCACAGTAACGGTGTTACCATCTATACTTTCTCTTTCAAAGCCCCGACGTGTAAGCGATAATAAAAGTCGAAGTTTCGACAGGATGGAACGATTTCTGGGCCGACTGGCCGGCTTCAACGAACGTCGCCGGATCTGGGTGGCGGTCTTTTCGGTGTGTATAGCTCTCCTGTCACTGTGGGGGCTTCTTGGAGTCAAGGTAGACACTAACTTCCTTTCATATTTCGATGAGGATTCAGACATCCGCAAGACCGCTGATATAGTCTCTGAAAAACTTGCCGGGGCTTCGACATTCTTCCTCGTTGTAGATGGGAAGGAGCCAGACAGCATGAAGCGCCCAGAGCTGCTTAAGGCAGTGGATCGGATACAGGAGTTTATGGAGAGCCTCCCGGGAGTCGACAAAACTGTGTCTATCATAGGCCACCTTAAACGTCTCCACATGGCCTTGAATTATGATCACCCCGACTCCTTGAAGGTACCGGACGATGAAGGCGTTATCGAGGAGGAGCTACTGCTTTTCAGCATTTCCCAGGATCCAGCCGCGATCGAACGGTATGTAAACGGTGACTTCAGCCAGATCACAGTTTTCGCCAGAACGAGTCTCGTAGGATCTACAGAGATGTTCAGCACGCTCCGACGCATCACCGATTTTGCCATGGAAGAACTTCCCGAAGGATACACAGCAAGACCAACAGGAACGATAGTTGTGCTCACTTACGCTACCGAAGCCGTTGCACGTGGTCAGCGCGATTCACTCGGATTGGCACTCGTGATAATATTCATTGTGATGATGATACTCTTTAGATCAGTGAGAGCAGGACTTCTATCGATGGTCCCCAACGCCGTCCCCATACTCATTGTCTTTGGTTTGATGGGTATGACAGGCACATCACTGAATATAGGGACCAGCATCATAGCCTGCACAGCTCTTGGAATCTCTGTAGACGACACTATCCACCTTATGACAGAGTATGGACGCCGGATGCGTGTATTGAAGAATCGAAAGCGGGCAGTTGAGGAGAGCATCAAGACCATCGGCCGACCAGTGATATACACGAGCGTGACGCTCTTCTTCGGATTCTTGATACTGTCATTATCAAATTTCGAGATGATCAGCTCAGTCGGTTTCCTGACAGGAACAACCATGCTCACTGCGCTCTGCGCGGATCTCGTACTCTTACCCGTGATCCTCATTTCAACGAAATCTATGCCAGGTATGAAACGCGAACCCAGGGTTACTAAAGGCTACAAAGGGGGCTCAAAGAAATGAAAACAGAACAATGGATTATGTGGTGGAGGATCGGCATTACCTCCCTGATTATTACATCTATTATGATCCTGACTCCCGATATTACCAGGGGTCACGAGTTCGAGTTCGGTGAGCATTATTTCGATCTAAGCGGCTTCGCAAGTGTTGGAAGCGCCGTCAGGGTGGCGGATGCCGAGGATCTCATGATCGGCTTCAATCGATACGAGCGCCCCTCTCTAACTGCCCAGCTCAACAAGGTGAGGTTCTCACTCTATGGGAGTCACCCGATGGATGTGACATCACAATTCACGCTCGATCTTCTCTATACATCTCAGCCCGGCCGCCCTTTCACCAACCGGGGCGAAGTTCTTCTTGACGAGGCCTATATAGATTTCGTTTTCAAGGATGCAGACTGGCGTGTGGGCCTTCAGAAAGTCATCTGGGGGAAATCCGATCTCATCTCGCCATTCGACATTCTTACAGCGCGTGACCTCATGGATCCTTTCGTCTTCCCGACACTAGAGGACCGAATCGCGCAACCCGGGATTCGTGTCAACTTCGCCCGTGGCGATTACACTGTTGAGGCCGTGCTCTTCCCCATTTGGATACGCTCTCGAGTTCCCCAGGCAGAGACGGATCAAAATGGAGACACTCGAGTCGATGAATGGTTCCCACCGATGGCGATCTACCCTGCTGAGGGAGTATTTATAGACGATCCGACTGTAAACCTGGCCTGGATGATCTTCCTACCCACCTATAACCCGATGAAAAAGCCAAAGAAGAATCCCTCAACGGCAACATTCGGTGTGAAAGTGAACACGTTGAAGGGTGAATACGATCTCGATTTCTACCTGGTGACGGCGATGGACCCCATGCCCACGGCACAGGTCAAGACCGTGTTTGCGGTGGGGACTATTCCGGAGGCGGAGCTTTACGATCAGGGGCTCCTCATAAGCATTGAGGGAAATATCGAATTCAGGCGTGTGCTAGCTGTCGGTGCCGCCGGTGCGAGAACAGTCGGTCCGCTGGCACTTCGCTCTGAACTCGCTTTCGTATCCGGGAAGCAGTATTTCCGCCTCTTCAACCCTGAGGATGCCGAGGCGGCACTGATAGAGTTGGATCAGGTCGGGTTTGCCGAAGTACGCGGTGAACCGACGGGACACTCGGAGATGACATGGATCACCGGATTGGATTATGAGATACCCGGATTGTTCATCCTTACCTCCACCCAGCTCGCTCTGACCAAGCGTTTCAGCCACGAGGATTTCTACACGCAACCAGGCAAGGACGTCGACCTCACCTTCCTGATCAGGAAAGGCTTCCAGGATGATCATCTCATCACTTCACTCGCCGGGATGGCCGGCTTCGTCTCGAATGCCGTCTGGATCAGCCCCGCCCTGAGCTATACGCTTCCCACATACGAGGATCTCGAGCTGGGTGCAAGGTTTAATGTCTTCGCAGGTGAGGATTTCTCGAAAATAGGAATGTATGGCAATCAGTCTAGCTTGATCTTCAGCTTGCGGTGGTGGTTCTGAGAAGATCGGTTATCAGTCTTTCCGTCGCAGTGACCATCCTTTCCACGGTGAAATGTTGCTCGACTATATCCCTCCCCCTGTTTCCCATTTCCCGAGAAAGTTCCTCTTCATTTATGAGCCTCAGGATGCGATCTGCCAACCCACGATGGTCTCCCTTCTCAACGAGGAAACCAGACCTGCCCTCTTGTACTATCTCCTCTATGCTCCCAACCCTCGTCGATACGACCGGCAGCCGGGATGCCATGGCCTCCAGCAGGAACATCGGGAAGACTTCCTCCTTTGAAGAGAGAACAGCCAGGTCGAAAATCTTTAGGATGCTGGGGACATCGCTCCTCATACCAAGGAATCTCACGTTATTCTCGATGCCGAGCTCCCGGGCAAAACCCTCGTATCTTTGCCTCTCCGGACCATCCCCGACTACGAGGAAAAGGGTCCTCGGCTGCTCATCAAGAACAATCCTAGATGCTCTGAATAGAACCTCCAGATTTTTTTCAGGGCTTAAACGGGCTATGGTTCCAACTATATGCTCGAAACCCTGACCACGTAGAGAGTCAGAGAGCTCCCTGTTGGCACAGGTACTATCGTAAGCATCGATATCGAGCCCGTTGTATATAACCTCGAGCTTATTCTCCTTGAGTGCAGGATAATTCGATTCTATGCTCTTTTTGTGTGTCTCAGAAATAGCAATTATCCTGCTCACCATGTTGATTGTGAGACGATTCACAGCTCTCACCAGAAAAGTTTTACCCGGAATGAAGCTGGAATGTACCCATAGCAAAACGACCGGGACACCTGCAATCCGGGAGCTCACCTTTCCCCATAACATTGCATCATCGTGGTTGAACATGTAAAGCACATCGGGTTTAAGCTGCTTGAGAATGGATGAGAGCCTCCATGATATCGACGCATCAAACCTCCATGACATGAGATTGTCCAGGACACGTATCCCCATTCTTCTGAATTCTTCGCCGATACTGCCACCCGCCTTCAGGCACAGCAAGTTCACATCGAATGAATCCCTGTTAAGGTGCTTTATCAGTTCGAGAAGAATGTGCTCTGCACCACCTACCGGTAATGTGGAGGCTAAGAATGTGATATTGATCTTCCGTCCGGTATTCATCTTTTGAAGTCAGCGGCCAAAGAAGAAAATGCAAGCATGATGCCACAAATCCTCCCCGCCTGTGGTCACACAGCTTTACCTTCCCCTGATAGGAATCCTATCATTACGCCTATGTTGTGTCAATGACAGGCTCCGACGAACAGCCTCAGAAAAGTACCCCCCTGACACCAATCTGCCCGGTTATATATGAGAATATATAATACAGGACCTTTTCTTGGAATACTCATCAAAAAATCAATCGAAAGTGAAAGATTTTCGTCACCAGTCAAATAATATTAATAGGAATACTAAACGGATGAATCGATGATTTCACTTTGGGTAGCCGGTAAAAGCAGTTCTAAGTGCTGCGTTTCACAAATACGGTGACGTATCTTGGAAGTGAAACGCAGCAC
>JBHIFB010000130.1:0-9018 GCA_046760905.1 Candidatus Glassiibacteriota bacterium
TCCCAGAGTGATAATATGTTACCGTAATTGCGAACGCGACCACTAAGTTCCAGAAACATTGAATTACTAACTTTTGGTATTTACACAGTTACAGAAAGTAAGTTTAAATTTTTGGGAAAGTCCTCTACTGGAGGAGACCTCTGAAAATACCCTAATTGAACGGCAGTGGATGAGCACTGTTTAGAATACATGTAAGTTGAAAAAGGAGGAGTCTTGTGGGTGATAAGCTTAATAACTTTGGTATAAAAATTGCTTAAAATACAACATGATTAATTTCCCGATTACTCATTACATCAGCCGATGATGGACTGTCATGAAGAGCGTATTAATAGTTTTTCTTTTTTGTCCGGTACTCATATCATCATGTGCACAAGAGAAAAGTACTGATGAAATAGTTGGAAAGAGAATCCTCACCATAGTTCTATCCTCCGACATCCTAACCCTCGATCCTCACATCTGGGACGAGACTTTGACACACTCAGTTCTAAAGAACATGATGGAGCCACTTATAAAACTCGATGGAGATCTCAAGATAGACCATGAATCATCCATTGCAGAGGGCTGGAACAATCCCGATGACCATACATGGGTATTCCATATTCGATCTGGAGTACGGTTTCAAAATGGGAAAGTTCTAACCGCGGCTGATGTTAAGGCGAGCCTCGAGAGGGCTAAGTACCACCCCTTGACAGACTTCGGCGGGGGTCTGGGCAATATCGAAAGCATCTCAACAAAAGGGGATTATACCCTCGTTATAAAGATGAGAAAACCGAGCGCCATACTCCCTTATATACTCAACAGTTGTATGATATTATCGAAGGAGCAAGCTGAACGGTGGGATGTGGACGAACTGGTAGAGAAACCGATAGGCACGGGGCCATACCGTCTTATCTCATGGGAAAGAGGGAAGTCAATAAGGCTTAAAGCATTCGATAATTACTGGAAAGGCAAGCCGGCCTTTGACAGGGTCGTCATAATACCAGAATCCGATTCACGGAAAAGAGTAAATATGATTCTTAATGGGGAAGCAGACCTTGTCGTGGATATCCCGGTTGATGTTGTAGATAGTTTGAAAGAGCGACCAGATATGAGGCTGATATCGCAGGAGAGCCTGAGGGTTATCTATCTCGGCTTCGATATGGAAAAGGACCAAAGCCCGTATGTTGATGCTGCCGGGAGTCCGCTTAAAAACAGAAAGGTCAGACAGGCCATCTACCTTGCGATAGATGAGGAGAAGATAATCAGGGAAGTTCTTCGCGGACACGGAAAACCCGCCAGCCAGTTTTGCTCTCCGTATGTATTCGGGTTCAACCCGAAGATAGAGAGGCTTCCTTACGATCCAGAGAGGGCTAAAGTGCTCCTAACAGAAGCAGGGTACGCAGATGGTTTTAAGATCACGTTTCACTGTCCAAACAACAGGTATGTTAAGGATGAAGAGATAGGTGCCATGATCGTTCAGCAACTGAAGCAGGTGGGCATCGATGCTAAGCTCAGAGCACTGCCAAAGGAGATATTCTTTCCCCAATTTATAGAAGGGAATTACTCCTTCTTCCTGATTGGATGGGATTGTCCCAATGGTGATGCGATATGGTCTTTCCTGAATTGCCTTCACACGAGGGTCCCTCCGGCGTATGGCTACTTGAACGTGGGTGGCTACAGCAATGCTTACCTTGATTCCCTGATCGAAATGATCGAAGTCACCATGGATCCTGTTGAAAGGACACGCCTCTTCGAAGAAGCACAGGAAATCGGGACGAGGGACATCCCATGGATACCTCTTCATACACAGGTCGACATTTACGGGGTAAAGAAGGACCTGTCGTTTAATCCCAGGCTTGACAAGCAATTGGCCCTGAATGAAATCAAACCGGCGGGAAAAAAATGAAGCTGGTTTTCCGGATTATTGTATGTAACCGAGGGCTCTCAACTTCTCCAGTATCTCATCGTCTGCTTCGGTTTCCTCTTGCACCCCCTTATATGTTCTCGAGATGATTTCATCGTAACTGGAAATCGTTCTGACCGGATGTGAAGCAACAAATTCTTCGGAAAAAGCTTCGAGGATTACACGGCCATCCATATCCTCGGCAACAGGGTAGCCTAGAAGATAAAGTACCGTCGGTGTGACATCGAAGATCGATGCTCCGTGAATCCGTCTCCCTTTCTTGACGGGTCCACCCATCATCATTATTACTCCGTTTATTCGATGGCCACCGGATAAAATGTCCTTCATCGGTATTGCAATCTCGGTGATCGGCCTCCTCTTGTTTTTTATCATGATGCTATCATTGCTGTCAAGCCATTTATTGACAGTCACTACGATGTCAGCATCGGACGTGGGGTCGAGCTTTATTCTCTGGATGATCTTATCGCCTCGTAAGGTCTGTAGGGAATTTAAATCATCGATGAGGGCATTCTTGAATACAGAAAGGGAGTCCTCGTCAGTTTTAAGAGTATCATTGAAGTAGATCTTTCTTGTCTTTTCCCTGAGCTTGCTTCCCCCAATATAGACCAGCGTTTTTTCAATATCGACCGCGCCTTCATCGTCTCTGCTGAGCCAGCCTTTCATTTCAAAATAACGGTTTAGATCTATCGCAGTCGCCTGCCTCAGATAAGGCCCTGACCCGTGATCCGAAACAATTATTAGTACGGTTGAATCACCTGCCTGCTTCGTAAAATAACCCAAACATGAATCTGTGAACTCGTAATAGGAATCTATTACATGACCTGAAAAAGCGTCTTCTCCTTTTTTATGAAAAAGCGAATAGGGGAAGGTGAAATAGCTAGGGTGGAATTGGTAAAAATGGTGCTGGATATTATCTATTCCCCACAGGTAAACACACAGGAGTCTGGGTGAATAGTGTTGGCTCAGAAGATTTGTGATGCTGAACACATGATTGTCATTCTTGTAAACTCTGCAGAGTGTGTTCCAAAGGAAATCATCAACGGAATGCTGTTCGAGTGAATTCAAAACGGGTTCGAAGATATCATCCGGGTGGTAATCTGTGAACCGGGAAAGATCACAGGTGATCGAGTCAGAAGATATTATCGAATCGATTAGCGGAATTATGTGTTGCGGCATGCATTTGTTCCTGACATTAAGGAACTTGAATCTATCACTTACAATGAATCCATTCACCTTCTCTACCGGCCAGGTTGCCCACCAGTTTATAACTCCCACCTCATCCCAGTTTCCGACAATATTCCAAAGTGCAGATGTCTTTCGGGATTGGCTCGTCACGGGAACAGAACGCATCTTGCCCGGCCTTTTTACAACATAGTCACTGACTCCATGTTTTGAATGGGTCTTTCCCGTAGCGATAGTCGTCCATAAGACCGGCGATTTAAGAGGGGTCGCAGAACGTAGCTGGCCCCAACAGCCATTCTCGATTATATGGGAAATATTCTCTACCCCGCCTTGATGTCTCAACCGATTAATGAACGAACTCGTGGCGGCGTCAACTCCCACAAGTATCACTCTCAGATGATTATCCACGATGTCGAAATCAGCGTGTATTCGACCAGTACTCTCCCTGAATATCGACAAAGAAAGTATTAAGAGGATGATGACCAATGCGAGTTCGATGCCTATGGCTACAATCCTGACTGCGAAGCATTCAATAAACTTCCAAACCGCATGGCCCAATAGAATTAATAGGATCGAGAGTACTGAAACCGATATGAAGGAAGCGGTAAGGATCCACGCACCGCGTTTTGAATAGAAATCGAGATAGGTCAAATATCTTGTAAAGTGAAACCACAATAGCAGATGCAGGAAAATTACAGAGACTACAAGCTCCCACACTATAGTCTTTTCAAGTGAGACCAGCCGTTTCTTGCCGGGAATGAGTTTCCGCACAGCTGCTGTTGCTATGAAGAGAAGGAGAGAGTAAATCATGAAGAATACCACGTAGAGGAGCAACAATCCTTCGGGCGAGGAAATCAACCGAGTGGGACCGCTTCCGAATATATTTCTTGTAACAATGAGAATGAGATCAGTTGTGGCAATAAGGAGGCTTGATATAGGAGTGTCAACATAAACAGAAATATAACCCAGGATAATGCCGAATGACAGGCCGGTTAAGATAGTGAACTTCAAGGTGTAAAGATAACTTCTCACCATATATGATTACTTCTCTTGTTTCCTCATTGAGGTGCAAAATGAGTGGAGTTTCAACGAATAGAGGTCAGAAGTCTCCTGATTTAAATTTCATATTTGAATGATTATAGCCAGTCAAGGAATCCCTGTCAAGCGACTCAATCGAGCTCTGAAAAAGTACTTCTGAGCGAATCACAAAGCATAAGGTAGCGTTTCTGGTGAGATGTCATTGCAACTTTTTCACACTCGAGTGAAATGGTATTCGCATATATATATTGTGCAGTAGCATGGCAACCGGCTCGTAATAATGGGCTTTCCTTGGCTCACCTGGCGAATAATCTCCGCAATGAAACGAGAAGTCTGCAAATATTTGAAAGATAAAGAATCAAATAGAACAGGATGATTTCATAACTCTTTGATATATAAAGGATTGCAGGATGGGGGCAATTAGGAACAATTGTTGCTTGAAAACAGTTATTTCGAGGGAATATTAACTGTCATCGGGTGGCCTCCAATGCGAAGAGAAGGGATTGCATTCTTTGCTTGCTGTCTCTGGTTTCTGTCTGTTTCAGGCTACGGTTATGCGAGTACTGTAGTTGTCCCGGATGATTTCGCCAGGATTGGAGATGCTCTATCCACCTTAAGCAGTGGCGATACCCTTATTGTCAGGCGAGGGAAATACTCACCCTCCACAAACGATGAAATCTATCCCCTCGTTATTCCGAATGGAATTATCATTCTTGGTGAAGACAGGGATTCTTGCATCCTCGATGCCGAAGGTACTGATCGGGTCATAAGCTGCGGGAATCTGACTTCACCGCTAACTCGTTTTGAAAATCTCACCATCAGAGGGGGATCATCCGAGTACCGTGGAGGAGGCATTTTCGTTGGTAATAGAACGACATTAACTCTGCAGAACTGTAGAATCACTGGGAATCGATCATTCAGTGGTGGCGGTGGGATTGCAATCATAAACTCAGATGATGTGATTGTCGAGGACTGCGTGATCGATTCTAATTCATCAAATATGAGGGGAGGGGGAATTTACTGTTATCAGTCATCCCCGAGCCTTGCGTATAATCATATCTTCTCAAATAGTGGCGATAATGGTGGCGGCGTGGGTTGTTTAAACAGATCATCACCGGTAATAATAGAGTGCATAATTGAGTACAACTCAGCCTCAGGTAAAGGAGGTGGCATCGAAAGCTATGGCAACTCGTCTCCTGTTATCCAAGAATGCAGTATCAGATACAATACCGCATATAAGGGTGGAGGATTGACACTTCAGGAAGGTTCAGAGGCGATTGTTGAAGATAGTCACTTCTTACAAAACAGCGCCAGATACGGCGGTGCTGTATTCAGCAGTAACACAGGTAGGACCGTATTTAGAAGAAACACGATCGATGGAAACATAGCCGGCAGGGACGAGGACGATGGCGGTGGGGGTGGAGGGTTCTACTTGCATTCGTCTTCGGACGCATTGATAGATTCCAATACCATAATCAATAACAGGGCTGGTAGCGAGGAAGGATCATACGGTTATGGGGGAGGAATAAAGTGTAACGGTGGGCCTTCTCCAGAAATTTTAAATAATATTATACACAATAACATTGCAAACGATGAGGGCGGGGGGATATGGATGAATACCGGGTGCTCTGGTGTAGTGGAAAACAACGATATTCAATATAACTCAAGCAGTTACACACCGCGGCAGGCAGGTGTTGGTGGTGGAATATTCTTAAACCAGGCAGATGTAGTTGTAAAAAACAACATAATATCGAATAATTCAGCGAAACGACAGGCGGGTGGAATTTATATCCAGAACAGGTATCCCCGGGGCAATCCAGATAATGTCTATCCCCAGATCATAGAGAATGAGATATCTGGCAATGTCTGCGATAACGACGGTGGAGCAATTACAACCTCGCAATGCGATTCAAGCAGCATAGTTGGAAACATTATATCGAATAACTTTGCCGGCCATGGTGGAGGTGCGATTCAGGTGGTCTATGATTCCAAGACCTATCTATCAAGCAATATAATCGAGGGAAACCAATCCCAGGATGGAGGGGGTGGAGCAATATTTATATGTAGAGGTTCAAAGCCGACAATAATAAATAACATAATAGGCAATAATTCTTCAATGGATCAGCCGGGTGGGGCCATAGACTGCCTGAAAAACACATTTCCAAACATCACTGACAACCAGTTTTCAGATAACTGGGGCTACAAAGGTGGTGCAGTCAATGTTAGAGACAGTGCAATCGTGAGGATCGAACGCAACACATTTGCAAACAACTCATCTGAAGTATCCGGAGAAGCTGTGTGTTCATACGGTGATCCCGCCATACTCATCATTTCCAACAATACTTTTTTCGAAAACAATATCGGTGATGGCAATACGATAGTAATAGGAAGCGGGACGTATGCATTGGTTGAGAACAATATAATATCAAATGAATCCGGCAGAGAACCGTTTATTATACAGGATTATGAGAAGGTTCTCATACAGTATAACTGCTTCTGGAATGATGAGGGAGATACTATATCAATGAATTTTGATGATACCCTGCAGAATATCTTCGCCAACCCGAAATTCATCGACCCGGTAATCCTGGACTTTCACCTAAATAACGATTCTCCATGCATCGATGCCGGTAACCCGGAGTCCCCCTTGGACCCGGACAGCACGATCGCCGACATCGGCAGGTTCTACTTCGAACAAGAAACCGGCATACTTGAACCACCACAGGAGTTTATCGGGAAGCTGCCTTTTGTCACTTTGATTCAGAATTACCCTAATCCTTTCAACCCGACGACCACGATCACCTTAATCATCAGTTCAGATTCCATCAAACCGATTGACATCGCAATTTACGATTCAAGGGGGCACTTTGTGAAAAAGCTGTTCATGGGTACTCCCGAAGCGGGTATTTACAGGTTTGTATGGGACGGTAAAAATGATAAAGGACATTCGGTGGGCAGCGGGGTTTACTTCTGCAGGGTAAAAGCTGAAAGTGGCGGATCGACCATTAAGATGATTCTGGAAAAATGAGTGCCAACCTCATTTCTATATCAACTTCAGTTCCCTACCGGCCTCTTCACTCGCTTTGACGATCCTTGCGATGGCATCGCCCAATGCCAGGAATAAAAATGTAAATGTTGCCCAGGTGATCTGTTGAAAAAAGTTATTTGTGATAAGGGTGATCAATGCAACGAAATAGGCCTCGAGAATAAGTCGGTTCATTCCAAGCACAGTTTTGCGAAGCTGACTTAGTATTCTCCAAAATATATAACCTAGCAGGCAGAAATAAGTAATGAGACCAAGGATGCCGGTTTCGCTCAAGATTTGAAATGGAGAAGAGTGGACCGAAAGTCTCGTATAATTGCCAGTGTAACTACTGAAATTGTTAAAACCGTATCCGAGTATTGGGTATTCTTTAATTGCCTCCAGTCCCAGTTCAAACAATCCATATCGTGAGCTGACAGAGGCTTCATTCAAGGATACAAGTATATCATACGCAAAGCCGAGGAGCCCGGTAACATATGAAATGAAGAAAAGAAACGTCAACGCTATCAGTTTATGAAATAACAGGTTCGGCTTCTTAAGGAGAAAAATAGCCAGACACCCGAAAAACATAGCTACCCATGTGCCTCTTGCTGTTGACAGGAATAATGGTATTAGCATTAATCCCATTATACTCAATATTATTGTTCTCTGCCTCCTCGGAATATATTCTGGGCTAAGGAAACCATAGAGCATCATGATGAACATGGGAGATATATCCGTTGCCATTACGGTGGGATGCTTGAAGAAACCGCTTACTCTTGGATATATGCCGATTGGGGATACTACGACTCTTTTCACGTTTGGCCCCGCAAAGGAATAGTTGATTCCGGTACCATAGAATATAACCGCTTGAATCACCGCTACCAGGGATGTAAATATACACATGACTATATATAGTCGGAAAAAATGCTCGAGCTCTTTTTCTGTCATGAGGGAGTTGAGCACAAGGAACACTACAAGAAGTTTGATATTGAGTTTCAGCAGATTGGAATAAGTAAAGGTAACGCCTATGGAATGAGGAAGGAGGAGGGATATATTGCAGAATAGAAAGTGTACGATCATAAAATAGAAGATAGGAGTAACGATGATTCTTTCTATCTTCCTGAGAGATAAAAGCACAGAGAATGTGAAAATGTAAATTATGAGAACTAAGTTGCTAATATCCAGCCGGAAGCCTGCAAAGAAGATATGGATAAATATCAGGATAAGAAAGATATATGATTGCGAGAATTCGAACCTTTTAAAGCGTGCGATTAACCATTTAAACGCTGAGTACATCAAGTACATAAGAAACGAAAGAACAATCAGAGCGAAACCTATAAGGTATGCATATTCGCCGGGGATGTGAATCCAATTTTCAAAAGTATTGGTGAAAACAAAAGGAGCTGTGGTTACTAAAGTACCAATGATCAATCCTAAAAACGCCAGTAGCGTATTATGATGGAAATATGTGAATATGTACTTCATCAAAATGTGTTCCTGGCCAGGAAATTGTTAATGTCCACACCCGAATTTTCAAAGCTGTCTTCATCGATAAAAACTTTCCGGATTTTTCGGATATCGAACCGATGAAATACCTACATGAATAATTAGCAATATTTATGCCTCTTTGAGAGCCTGAACCTGTTTCAATTTCGATTATAAGATTGTTATTTTGTACAGCTAAAAATTCATTAAATTTGTCTATACATTATAGCATAAAAGACAACAAGGTTCAAGCTGACCCCATTTCTGACATAGAGAGGAACTGATGTGTATCTTAGTGGGCCGTTTCTTAATTACGGTAACGTATTTCCTCCTGGCACGGCCCACGGCCGAGGGGGTTCGGGGGACGGCGGCCTGCCCCCCGAGG
>JBHIFB010000131.1:0-8690 GCA_046760905.1 Candidatus Glassiibacteriota bacterium
TCACTACTCGCTCAAGGGCTCCAGGTTCCAGAAAAACTGGGGAAACTCTACAATATATGTATTGACAATTTATTCTTAAATTATCATTATTACTATAGTATTTAAGATATAGTGGAGGTGATTAAGACCATGCTCAACTTATCAAAAGCAACAGATTACGCCCTTCTCTTTCTTACAAACCTGGCCCGGCAGCCCGATCGGCACTGGAATGTACGGTCTGCATCCGAGAGGCTTCACATTTCACGTCGCTTCCTGGCAAACATAACTCACCAGCTGGCCCGAAACGGCATAATCGCAACCAGTAAGGGTCCAAGGGGTGGGGTTACACTGCTTAAGAGTCCGGCCAAGCTCACCATAGGTGACGTCGTCGAGATCTTCGAGGGGCCGGTCAGCATGGTAGACTGCGTATATACAGACAAAACCTGCGAGCGAGGTGAGAAATGCATGATGTATGTCTTCTGGAAATCCATGAGTGAAGATATAAGAAAGACCATGCACACTACAACCCTTGCGGATTTAGGAGAGAATTGATGAGCGAACTGCTTACGATAAGCGATCTTCATGTTGAAGTGGCCGGGAATCCAATCCTCGAAGGGGTTGACCTAACCGTGCCGAAGGGAGAGGTTCATGCCATCATGGGGCCAAACGGCTCGGGGAAGAGCACCCTCGCAAATGCTATAATGGGTCATCCTGAATACTCGATAACCGGTGGTGACATCATCTTCGGGCAAAAGAGCATCCTCAAATTGCCGACGGATGAACGAGCACGTCTTGGTATTTTCCTCAGCTTCCAGTACCCGGTGGCACTGCCCGGCGTATCTCTCCTTCAGTTAATAAAGAAATCAACTTCGCTCATATCCGGCTCCGATAGGTACAGGAATGCGAAGGCATTCACAAGCTCTCTGCAAGGCCTCCGGGGCCTTGCCGGCATCCCACCGGAGATGCTCACGCGATCAGTGAATGACGGTTTTTCAGGAGGTGAGATGAAGAAGGCTGAGATTCTCCAGATGGGGATGTTGGAATCAAGGCTGATCGTTCTGGATGAGATCGATTCCGGCCTGGATATAGATGCGCTCAAGGGAGTCGCAGAGGCGATAAACTCGCTCAGGGATGGGGAAAGATCTTTTCTGATCATCACTCACTATCAGCGCATACTGTCCCACATATTCCCCGACCGGGTGCACGTCATACGGTCGGGGCGCATAGTACGCTCGGGTGATGCCAGCCTGGCGCTCGAGCTCGAGAAAGCAGGCTACGTTGACCTGGAGGCGGCATCATGAACAGGAGCGAACCCATCATCCGCGACCAATACAGGTATGGCTTCCACGTACCAGAACGTTACGAATTCAAGGCAAGACCTGGATTATCGCCTCGGATCGTTGAGGAGATATCCTATATGAAGCGGGAGCCTGAGTGGATGCGCGAGTTCAGACTCAGGTCGCTGGAAATATTCAACTCGAAGCCCATGCCGAAATGGGGCGTTTCGCTGGATGGAATCGATTTCGACTCAATATATTATTACATAAAACCGACCAAAAGGGCCCGGCACTCCTGGGACGAGGTTCCCTCGGAGATCAAGGATACATTCGAACGGCTCGGCATACCAGAAGCCGAGAGGAAGTTCCTTGCCGGTGTCGGTGCCCAGTACGAGTCAGAAATGATATACCACAACCTCAAGGAGGAATGGGGGAAACTGGGCGTCGTTTTCCTGGACACCGATTCGGGTTTGAAAGAGTATCCGCAACTGTTCAAGCGGTATTTCGGCACGGTCATTCCTCCTGAGGATAACAAATTCGCCGCGCTTAACTCAGCCGTATGGAGCGGAGGTTCTTTCATATATGTTCCACCAGGTGTCACAGTCGAGATCCCGCTCCAGGCATATTTCAGGATAAATGCAGAGTCTGTCGGCCAGTTTGAGAGAACTCTCATCATAGGTGACGAAGGCTCCAAGGTTCACTATGTAGAAGGATGCACCGCCCCCGTTTACTCACGTGACTCCCTTCACTCGGCTGTAGTCGAGATCATTGTTAAGAATGGAGCCACAGTGCAGTACACGACGATACAGAACTGGTCGAACAACGTGTACAACCTCGTGACCAAGCGGGCCGTTGCAGAGGAAGATGCGTCTATGATATGGGTTGATGGAAATCTCGGAAGCAAAAAAACGATGAAGTATCCTTCCGTCTATCTGACCGGAAGAGGTGCTAAGGCTGATATACTCTCACTGGCAATGGCAAGCTCCCAGCAGCATCAGGACACGGGCGGCAAAGCAATACACGCGGCATCCGACACCACTTCGACGATAACTTCGAAATCGGTGAGCTTAAAAGGCGGACGTACTTCCTATCGTGGACTTGTGAAGGTTCACAAAAATGCCCGGCGGTGCAAGTCAAACGTGAAATGTGATGCCCTAATCCTTGATGGTCGTAGCACATCTGACACCTATCCTTACATGGAGATCGAGAACCGCACTTCAAGGATAGAGCACGAGGCTACGGTGAGCCGGGTCTCCGAAGAACAGCTCTACTACCTTGCGACTAGAGGAATCGATGAGGATGAGGCCCGCGCGATGATAGTTTCCGGTTTCATAGAATCGATTGTTAGGGAATTGCCAATGGAATACGCCATAGAGATGAACCGTCTCATTCAGCTGCAGATGGAGGGTTCGGTCGGATGAACTATTCGCTTCCACTTCCAACCGACGAACTCTGGAGAAGAACTCGGCCGGAAACGTTCAGTTTCCCGCGTTTTCTTCCTTCCTCTTCCATCGGTGCTTTCCGGAAAATTAACGGATCTCGCGACGGCGTGTACGTAATGACGATGCCAGAGGGAAGGGAGCGCTTCCCTGCCCTTTTTACGCATATCGGGAATCCTACACATGCAAACGACCTCTCGCGATACGCAGAGGAGATCGCAGAGGATGGTTTCCTGGTATATGTTGATCCATCTGTCCGGGAAGCGGATCCTATCGAGATATCTCTCGAGCTGTCTGACCATCCGGATTGTGCTCTCGGAAACATTGTTGCCATTGCGCCTGGTGCGGATGTATCACTCACAGAATCGCTTAGTGACCCTGGTGGCAGTCAGGCTTTCATCTCGACACGAATACTGGTGGGAAGCAGAGCAAGGCTCACCTACAGGAGGCTCTGGCGGTGGAAGCGAAACGTCTTCTCAGGCTGTCTAATTACACTCTCCCGTGATGCTCACCTAAACCTCACGTCGTTGAATCGTGGTGAAAAGGTGAGCAAGATCGAACAGTCAGTGACTCTCTCCGGGAGAGGGGCTCACCTGGACGAACTCTTTGTCGACCTGGGGACCAACAGGTCGCATGTAGATCTAGCACTCGAGATTAATCACGGGGCGCCGGATACATATTCCAGAGCGGAAACCCGTGGAGTCGTTCGGGATAGAGCCTACAGCTTGCATCACGGCCTAATACGGATATTCCCCGAGGCCAAGCGTGCCGATAGCTATTTCAATTCAAAGCACTTGCTCCTTACAGACAAAGGGCGTGCCGACAGTATACCCAAGCTCGAAATCTGCACTGACGAGGTTAAAGCCGGACACGGTCACACCTTGAGCGATGTTGACTCAGAAGCAATTTATTATATTATGACAAGGGGTATTCCCCACAAGCAGGCGGTTGAAATGTATGTAGATGGTTTCCTCGCTCCGATGTATGAGCGCTTTCCGGATCTGTCGGATATGCTGGGGTGAATCCGTGCGCCGCGAAGACTTCCCCATATTCAAGGGCAGGAATCTGATATACCTCGACAGCGCTTCGTCCACGCAAAAGCCTGAGGCGGTGATCGATTCGATCTGCAGCTTTTGCTCGACCTCCTACTCGAACGTCCACCGCGGTGTTTACCCGCTCTCAGAAGCGGCAACCTCCTGCTATGAATCAGCCCGCCAGGCAGTCTCCGATTTCATAGGCGCAGAACGGGAGGAGGTGATTTTCGTCAGCAGCACTACCGAGGCCATTAACCTAGTCGCATATTCCTGGGGGAGGAAGAATCTATCCCCAGATGAGACAGTACTCGGCACAATCATGGAACATCACTCGAACTTCGTACCGTGGCAGCAGATTGCAATGGAGAAAAACGCTCGATTCAGGGTGGTCCGTATCGATGGGGAAGGGAAACTCGATCTGGACCACTTGGAAGAGGAGCTCAAAAAGGGCGTTAGACTCTTTGCCTGCACGATGGTCTCCAACGTCCTGGGCACGGTGAACCCGATCAAAGAGATAACGGAACTCGCTCACCGATACGGGGCCATCACTGTCGTGGATGGAGCACAGGCGATAGCTCATATGCCTGTGGACGTGAAGGATCTGGATGTGGATTTCTTCGCCTTCTCCGGTCACAAGATGTATGGTCCAACAGGCATCGGCGTGCTCTACGGCAGGAAGGATATTCTTGAGTCCCTGCCGCCATTTTTATACGGGGGAGAGATGATCAGTGAGGTCCATATTGATCATACACGATTCAGCGAAATTCCCTTTAAATTCGAGGCCGGGACGCCACCAATTACAGAAGCCATAGGGCTCGCCAGGGCAATAGAATATTTAATTGAAACAGGCTTTGAGTCGATCTCAGCCCACGAGAGCAATCTCACCCATCACGCATTCAGGATGCTGAGGGCGATGCCTGGTGTTATTCTGTACGGACCTCAACCGGCAGAAAGAATCGGAGTCATCTCCTTCAATATAGACGGCGCTCACCCACATGACATAGCAGGACTCTTAGGCAGTAACGATATATGCATAAGGGCCGGCCACCATTGTGCTCAGCCTCTTCATGAGTTTCTCGGGATCCCGGCCTCAGCCCGAATCAGTTTCGGTCTGTACAATAGAATAGAAGATCTGGAGCTATTCAAGGAGAGGCTTGAGAATGTTGGCCATATATTGATGAGGACATCCTGATGGAAACGATCTACCGTGAGTTCATCCTCGACCACTATCAACGACCTGCATATAAGGGAGAGCTCAATCAACACACAGTCAGAGAACATGATTCGAACCCACTGTGTGGAGACGATCTCACGATCGATATACTGATCGACTCGAATTTGTTTATAAGAGATTCTCGATTTCACGGTCACGGGTGCACAATCTCACAAGCAGCCGCCGACATCCTTTGCGGGGTCATAATCGGCAATCACATCGACACCGTTATCGGCATGACCAGGGAGGACATGCTCGAGCTTCTGGGCATAGAGCTTGGCCCTGTCCGCATCAAATGCGCTCTTCTGGCCTACAAGATCGTAAAAACGGGATTGATCAAGTACAAAGGCGCTGTGCGAGGTGAGACGGAATGAGATACAGGGTGTGTGCGATCGGGGATATTGAGGAGAACGGGATTAAGCGCTTCATGATCGAGGGCGAATCCGTTCTTATCGCACGTGTGAATGGTGAGTACTTCGCCATCTCCGATTCCTGTTCCCACAGCGGGGCCTCACTCTCTGGGGGGAAACTGGCCAATCACTGCATACAGTGCCCGGATCACGGTTCGTGGTTCGACCTCAGGACCGGTGAGGCGCTTTCACTTCCTGCGGTGGCTCCCGTCGAGAAGTATGAGGTGCACATCGAAGAGGATGAAATTTACCTGGATCTGGACTTCTAAAGAGGAAATTCAGCGGCGCTTTGAAAGACTGCGCAGCACAAGCGGTAGCATCCCCCCGTTCTTGTAACATTCCAGCTCGAACTCCGAATCCAGCCTCGCAATCACTTTGAACCGGATATCCTTCCCGCTCATAGAGCGTGCAGTCACCTCGATTAGCTTTCGAGGCCTCAGCCCAGAGGCTATGCCCCGTATCGTGAATACCTCGCTCCCCGTTATACCCAGCTTCTTGCGGTTCTGGCCTTCTGCAAACTGCAGGGGCAACACTCCAACCCCGTATAGATTCGAGCGATGGATCCTCTCGTAACTCTCGGCGATAACGGCCTTTACACCGAGAAGACGAGTTCCCTTCGCTGCCCAGTCACGGGAGGATCCGGAGCCGTATTCACTTCCGGCGATGACCACGAGCGGTATACTATCACTCCTGTACCTGATGGCAGCATCGTAAATCGTCATCCGCTCCTCTGTGGGGAAATAGATTGTAACCCCGCCTTCCACCCCCTCGAGTAAGAGATTCCGCAGGCGAATGTTCGCGAAAGCACCCCTCACCATGACTTCGTGGTTACCTCTCCTCGAGCCGTATGTGTTGAAGTCCGAGATGGGAATGCCTTTCTCTAGCAGGTATCTCCCTGTGGGGCCATCCGGCGGAATTGCACCTGCAGGTGATATATGATCGGTGGTCACGCTATCACCCAAAAGCGCCAGGACGCGGGCACCGGTAATATCTTCAAGCGGCTCTGGCTTGGCCGGCATATCGACGAAAAATGGTGGCTCCAAAATGTAAGTCGAATCCGGATTCCACTGGTAAAGGTCTCCCTCCGGCATCTCAAGCCCGCGCCAGCACTCGTCACCTTCGAATACCTCCGAATATCTTTCTCTGAACATGGAAGGAGAGATCGACGCAGATACGGCACTTGTGATCTCTGACTGTGAAGGCCATACATCCCGCAGATACACCTCCTTTCCAGCCCGGTCATGCCCGATCGGTTCAGTTTCAAAGTCGATGTCGATCCGACCGGCTATCGCATAGGCAACGACCAGAATTGGAGAGGCGAGGTAGTTCGCCCTCACCTGAGAATGGATCCGCGCCTCGAAATTCCTGTTACCGGACAGAACCGCCGCCACGACAAGATCGTTCTCATCGATCGCTCGTGCGACCGGCTCGGGGAGCGGACCGGAATTGCCGATGCAGGTCGTACATCCGTATCCGACCACATTGAACCTGAGGGATTCGAGGTAGGACAAGAGTCCCGCCTTCTCGAGATAGTTCGTGACCACTCTCGAGCCTGGTGCAAGGGATGTCTTCACATGAGGCATTACGCTCAGGCCCCGGTCAATGGCCTTCTTGGCCAGGAGACCGGCCCCGACGAGGACCGATGGATTCGAGGTGTTAGTGCAACTGGTGATTGCAGCGATGACGATGCTCCCGTGGCCGATCTCACTCCCGACTCCTTCAACCACGATATTTACTCTTTCCTTACCGTGTACCTTAACCTGAGAGCCGCCTTTCTTCACAAGAGCCGGCAAGTCTTTTCTGAAAGAAGACCGGACCTCGGTGAGAGGGATCCTGTCCTGGGGCCTTCCGGGGCCGGCAAGGCATGGTAGGACATCTTGCAGCTCTAGCGTGATCGTCTCGTTGAATTCGGGTTCAGGCGATTCATCGGTTCTGAACAAATGCTGCAGCCTTGTATACTTCTCTACCAACGGAATTAGATTCTCCCTGCCGGTGAGTTTGAGATAGTCGAGCGTCTCGGCATCAACGGGGAAAAATCCTGTTGTCGCCCCATACTCAGGCGCCATGTTCGAGATTGTGGCTCTGTCTGGGAGAGAGAGTTGCGCTAGGCCGGGACCCGTGAACTCAACGAACTTCCCGACAACGCCGTTCTTGCGAAGCACCTGTGTCACAGTTAGCACGAGGTCGGTAGCGGTTGCCCCTTCAGGGAGTTCTCCGACCAGCCTGAAACCCACGACTTCGGGCAGCAACATGGAGTAAGGCTGGCCCAGCATCACTGCCTCTGCCTCTATTCCACCGACCCCCCAACCCAGGACTGACAAAGCGTTGATCATCGTCGTGTGGGAATCTGTCCCAAGCAGCGTGTCCGGGTAGGCCGTCACCTCGCTGGCCGTGCCGGAGGTCCTGACAACCTCGGATAGATACTCAAGGTTGACCTGATGAACGATACCTGTGCCGGGAGGTACTACGCGGAAGCCGTCGAGATGCTCCGTCGCCCACTTGAGAATGGAGTATCTCTCCCGGTTTCGCTCGTATTCCCTTTCCACATTCATCCTGAAAGCCTCGTTGGTCCCGAAGAAATCAACCTGAACAGAGTGATCGACTACCAGATCAACAGGGATCACAGGATTCAGCGTTCGGGGGTCCGTTCCCATCCTCTGGAGTGCGGCACGCATCGCGGCCAGATCCACCACCGCCGGAACACCTGTAAAATCCTGGAGAACTATTCTCGCAGGCATGAAAGGAATCTCAATATCCCCTACGCCCCTTGGCCAGTTCAGCAGAGCATCTAAATGATCTCTTGTTATCCTCGAACCATCCTGGTTGCGAAGGATATTCTCAAGCAATACCCTTATCGAGAAAGGGAGCCTGGTCACTTCACCGAGTGTATCTATGCGATAGTATCGGTATTTTGTTTTATTGAGCTCAAACATCGAGACTTCATTATTGTTTATCACATCTCACCTCGGCTATGAGGATATATGCCTGCGTTTATACTACTCTAATTCTTCCAAATCCCATCAATCCCCACCAATAACTAATACTTTGAAGACCGTGAATCAATATCCTCCCACTCGTTCTATCCCAGGATTACCTGCTGCTTAATCACTGCCCTGGTTCACTTGACTTCGAACCCGGGAATTGTATCATTCGTTGTGAAGATAAGCCATTGTCTTTCCAAAATCCATTGAGAAGCTGCAGTCGCTTGGATCCATGCCATCGGCCGCCTTCGGAATGATCAAAAGGAATCGCGTGGAGGAGGTCAAGATGCAGATACTGGCCCATACGGTAACATATTATCACTCTGGGAAGCGACCACTCTGTGGGGGTCTGGGGGA
>JBHIFB010000132.1:0-8659 GCA_046760905.1 Candidatus Glassiibacteriota bacterium
AAAAAAGCCTAAACGCCGTTGAAGCTGACGATCTGCCTGTCACGGCCTTGCATGTGATGCATCGCCTTGATACTGACACCCCACCCATAGCAAGAGCCGCGCCAGTCATCTCAAAACCACCATCTTGTTGGTATAACTCTGATTTCTAATCCTCAACGTGTAGAAATAGATTCCTGATGAAACCTGTTCACCCTTATCGTTTCTCCCGTTCCACACGACCCTGTGACTCCCTGGCCCATATTCTGAATCAACTAACCTGATAACCTCTTTGCCCCGGATGTTGTAAACAGTAAGTTGAACTCGTTGTTTAACTACTGATGTCCCTGCAACATCAAACTCAATCATTGTCGATGGGTTAAAGGGATTGGGATAATTCTGAGAGAGTCGAAAAGCTTGTGGAAATGATGGTGTACCAGTTCCCTCATCGTTGATCGAAGTGACGTCACATTGAGGTGGCAGTATATGAAGACCAGAACTGCCATCAGCCACGTACACATAGCCGCCTGATACCGTTACTCCACGGGCGTAACCCGGTGTATCGATCGATCCCACGATGACAGGAGATCGTGGATCCATCACGTCCACTACTTGAAGATCACCCTCACCATAAACGCGACCAACGACGTAGGCATAACTGTCGTAGACAAACACTCCTTGGCTCAGATAAGGTGTATCGACCGAAACCACGATTACTGGAGATTGGGGATTCGTGATGTCAACCACCTGTAGGCCTGAACCGTAATCGGCCACGTATGCATAGCCGCCTGAGACCGCTACTCCACGAGCATCGCCAGGAACATCGATGCCATCGACCAGGTGGATATAATCTTCATAATAAATGCAGTCCTGAGACTCCAGGACATCCGGTGCGAGAAAGCAACCTGCAAGAGTAAAAATTATTAATGAGAAGTACCGCATGACGGCCTCCATTATCTCTAGCCAGCCCAGCTGGAGAGGGGCTGGCTGGTGTGTACAGCTGTCATTCAATGACCCAGAACGTAAAACCGTCTTCGTCATACGTTGCCACCGGTGGCATAAACAGCATCGACCAGCATTCATATACACCGGTTTGTAACGTCGTCGGGATGTTACGAGTGAGATGAAATTGACCTGTGTAGTTTGCCGGTACTGTGAACTGGTCTGGCCCGATTAGATCGAAAAAACCACCGCCGAGGAAATAAACACGTGAAATCCCCCAGCACGGCTCGGGACTCTCCCATCGATTGACCACAGTGTAGGTTACACCGAATTGTCCGCCTGGCCGCGCCCATTTCTTATCGGGAGTAACATAGAGAGTGAGGTAGTCATCCTGATCGAAGAAGTGTGCACCCATGTCGCAGATTGTTTCATCCGGGTCGTAGAATTGTGGGCCAGGATGTCCTGCGTCGATACAGGGCGATTCCCAGAGGAGACGGTAGTCACGTCTGTCGGGAAGAACAAACATCGGCTCCTCATCAATCATACCGTCCAACCAGTTGAGAGTGCAATCCGGTTCGAGATAGACTGAAGCTTCTCCTCCTTCGACATCTGAGTAACTGATAGTGAGAGTGGACGGGATACTATCACCCTCCCAGACACTCCCAATATATATCTCGTCTCCTATAACGGCATCGTTGTCCCACACAATCGTGGGTGCGAATCTCCGGAAGCTCCCTCACAATCGATGGCACAATTCTCCGGCCCGTTTTCACTCATCACAACTATTGCCTTACCACCGAAGTCAATGTCACGGTTCCCATCACCGGTGTAGGTGCCATCACCGTATCCCCATCCACCGCTGCATCGATCCCGGCCTGGATCGTCGGCTGGTCAGCGGGGACGTGGATGGTTGCAGCCGTCGCTAGACTTGCAGCTGCGAGGACGGCCGCTGTCAGGTAGATGAAATGCCTCAATCTCATGATAACCCCCTTCTTTTAAGGTTTGGATTGAGTACTTCCTCGAAGCCGCGGACGTTCATCTTAGAAAGCATATGTGATGCCTGATGAGAAAACATTGCCCTCTTTTCTTTAACCTGTTGTAAGGTAAGGGAATAGGGATCCACTCGAGGGAGAGAGTGTATTGGTCGCAAATAAAAAAGTTGGGGAAATCCCTATCGGTGAAGTGAGCGGAATGCTCAGCAGGAAGTTAACTTTCTGTACTATAATCAATTATGAAAGTGTGGGGTTTCCCTTATCTTCTGATGCCAAACCCGCCAATTTGAGCCTGGATTTCAAGAAATTAAGTGGAATGCCATTTTTCTGGGAAGCTTTTTTGAAATCCCCACCCGTCTCTTCGAGAACCTCCCTTATTATCGATCCCACCTTGACCCTGAAGTGTGAATAATCAAGTCCTAAAAGGTATGCAGCGGGCTTTATCTTCCAGCCGCTCTGTCTCAGGGCACACAGCATGAGCTTTCTCTCCATCACACCGTATACGCGGTAGAAGGGTTTCTCACTTTTTACGAGTCTCTTCCTTCCTTTTGATTCTTCGAAGAGACTGGTGAGCCGGTCCTCATCAAAATGTACTATATTATCATCACCTGTATCTTCAAGAAGTGCACTTTCCTTCTGGGCCCCGGTCTCCGAGATGAGCTCCTCGCTGAAAACGATGTCCTTCGATGTGATGCTCCTGCCCCGGGCACCCAGAACTGCCCTCTCCATGATGTTCTTGAGCTCTCTCACGTTGTTTTCCCGGTAATCGTGGCTCCCCAGCAGCTTCTGGGCGCTCACGTCTATGCCGCCTAAGGGCTTTCCCATCTTCTCTGAAAAAAACTTCATGAACTGATTTGCGAGAAGCAGGATGTCATCTTTTCTTTCCCTCAAGGACGGGACGCGTACGACCTCAACGGCCAGCCTGTGGAAGAGCGCCTTCCTGAACCTTCCCTCCTCCATTTCCCGATGCAGATCCCTGCTTGTTGCGCACAGCACCTGAACATCTGTCGAGATCTCCATCCTCCCTCCCAGTCTGATGAAGGTCCCGAACTGTAAAACCCTCAAAAGTTTTGGCTGCAGCTCCTTCGGCAGATCCCCGATCTCATCCAGAAAAATCACCCCTCCATCTGCGACCTCGAAGAAACCCTGCTTGCGCGCATGAGCTCCCGTGAATGCACCCTTCTCGTGGCCGAAGAGCTCACTCTCCATAAGTGTAGCTGGGATTGCGGCGCAGTTTACAACCACGAATGCTTTTCCTGACCTGGCACCAGCCTGGTGTATAGCTCTGGCAATAAGCTCCTTCCCGGAACCGCTCTCACCTGTAATGAGAACACTCACCGGATAGTCGACCGAAACGATTCTGAGAATCTGTTCTTTTAACGCCTTCAGGGTAGAACTTTCGCCGATTATCTCGGGGAAGATCGTCGTCTCAACCATCCGTTTCTTGAGGTATGAGAGTTCATCATCCTTCGCATTGAGTTCCTGGTTCCTCACGATAACATCGGTTACGAGATTCACGAATGAAAGAAAGTAAGACCTCCGCTCAGAGTTTAGAATTGTGACCTTGCCTCTTGTGTCCGCATATATAACCCCGATCATTATTCCATCAGACAAAAGAGGGGCGCAGAGAACAGTCTTTATATTGTATTTCTTGATACTGTCTGCGAGTGAGAGCCTCTGATCCTTCTGTGCATCAGTTTTTATGACGGCCTCCCCCTCCCTCGCCCTGTCGATCACACTCGAGCTGAACTCATGAGCTTCCTCTATGAGACCCTCTTCGATATTCACTCCGTATTTGAAAATCAGGTTCTCACTTTTTCTGTCGTACAGGAAAAGCAGTGCCCTGTCCGCACCCAGGATCTCTGTCGATACGCCAATGACCCGTTCCAGTAGCTTCTCGAGGTCCCGTTCGGGAACCAGTTCCCCTATGATTTTGAACAGCGACTCTACGTTTTCTCTTTTAAATGGTGTTTCCATGGCGCTGCCTAAATTGTTGGATATCGCGAGTCTTTCAGTATCTCTACGATTGATTATATCTGTAGTCTGGACTTTTGTCAACTGGACATGAGGCATTACGCATGTCAGAGAAGAATGGCGAGAGTTTCATTGCAGGTTAGTCACATCCGAAAATCAGATTGTCCACCCCGTTATCCTCTATCTGCCCGCATATTTTATCTGATGGTGGTGAATCTTCCTCAACTTCCAGAACAAAGTTATCGTGACTCTTTTCGGTTAATGCAAGGAAGTTAATACCCTCACCCGATCCCGGCACCTCAGATCGCTTGAAAGTATTTTTTAAAAGAAAATTTCCATCTCCCTCGATGATGGCAACTGTATTTGCCTCCTCAGGTTCATCCGGGCCGAACGTATTCAGAAGAATAAAATTACTTGCAGGTCTGCCCCAATCCATCTCTTCCGGGCCATCTAGAATAGCCAGATGCGATTGGGATGCCCTGAATCTCTCTGTGTTGTTCCCCAGAATATCGTTATTGATGTTTTCTCCGAACAAACCGATTGCCGCTTTTCCTTTTCCCGTGATCGTGTTACATATCAGATTACAATTCTCATTGTGCCTGTTAAGACCAAAGCCATAGCCGAACCCACCTTCTGTCTCGATGTGGTTACCCCAGGCGGTTGCACTTGATAGAGCCGTAAAAGTGATTGCACGTCCGGACCACTGAAAGGAATGTTCTTCAGACCGCACTGTTTTTATACTGTTATTGTAGACTATCGTCTCTGATATTCCGAACTCTGCAAAGGTAGGGCGGGGAAAGTAACTGTCTGAAACATATATTGGTGATGAAAGAATGGATGAGAAATGGTTTACATACGGTGTTTCGATACAGTTGTCATGGATTCGGACAATCCCGGCATTCTCCAATATGACTATCCCCCCATCGACACCACTGATCTCGTTTCGGGCTATTTCATAGTTGGCTGCTGTCCAGAGGGTAACAATGCCCAGATACATACCGCTTTTATAACCACCGGTGATCCAATTTACATAAGGTTGAGGCAGCTCCTGGTGGGAGTAGTCATAGTAAAGAGCACAGTCTTCAACGTAGTAGGTGTCCCTTAGTGGACTACCATCTTCTTCGAATCCTGTGATTACAGTCTCCTCATGATACCCTGACGGCAGATTACCATCAGCAGGATAGCCGCCAGCTCTATTTTTACCAAGAAACCGGCAGTCGGTAATTTTTATTGAACCACTTATGCCGGTTTTCGGCGTTTCTTCAGGTGAACCTGCTTCGACAGATGGGAACAGGTTATAGCCGGCGATAATGATACCCCAGGATTCCGGATGAACACCAATGCAACTCAAATCTACTCTGCGTGCATCAAGGAAATGGCAGTTCTGTATAGTGACTCCCGAAGTTGCGCAGACTTGAATGCCAGCGATAAAAGGATTCACGAAGCTTATGTTCTTAATAGTAGCCTTTACCGGTATCCAGTAATCATCCTCCCTGTAGTCAGGATCATAAAGCCATGGTTTACTGACCCTGCACGGGTAATCATCAGGATGCTCTGAGAAACCCGGAAAAGGCTTCCCCTGTTTTCTTCCTATGAAAAATGGGGTTCGTCCACCGATGATTCTGGTCTTCGGCTCATTCTTAGCAGAATCCCATTCACCGACGATCTCTACGCCATGGGGGGTGTCTATCAATACCAGGTGCTCATCCACAGGATCATCGAAACGAAAGGTTCCTTTGAGATATATCTTGCTTCCCTGCCTGGAATTGTTCACCGCCCACTGCACATTGCTGGCATCCATCTCCGGGTCCTCTGCTCCAGTGACGATGATATCACCGTTATCAGTCTGTACTATACCTGCTGGTGGTGATGTGCTTTCGCGCTTTTTTCCCTGCGACCCATACACATCGATAAAATTTAATAAAGGGATTATCATTAGGGCGAGAATACTTCTCTTCCACATTTCATGACCCCCTGGTTAGAGGTTCTTTGATCACATCTACCAATGGTAGCATTTAAGTTTATCAGGGATCTTAAGTTTTCTTTTCACAAAGAGTTGATATTACCCGCATTCCCTTGTTTTGTCAATTGTATGAGCTGATGCTACTTAAGTATTTGAGATATATCTCTATGATGTGAAAACATGCCAAAAGCTTCCCCGGATTCTCAGGTCCACAATTGACTTATCACAAAAAGCTCTCTCTATCCCGGTAGCTGGAAGAGGGAGAGATCGTTGATGGTTGACTCGCCTAGCCGAATCATGTATACTGAATTTGCAGTATGCTGTGAGTTTATCTACTACAATTCTTACTATTGAAAAGCGAAATGGCAAAAGCAGCAAGACCCACTCCATCCATAATCGGCAGGCGCTACATAATACATGAGCGGCTCGGTACTGGTGGCATGGGCGCAGTGTACCGTGCAACGGATCGGCTGACCGGAAACCAAGTAGCCCTTAAAAGCGTGACGCTACCGGCAGAGCAGTTACTATTTTCCTCCCGGGCAGGGAGCACTGACCTGCACCTGGCTCTTGCTCAGGAGTTCAGAACACTCGCCTCATTACGCCACCCGAATATCATAAGCGTCTTAGACTATGGATTTGACGAGAAGATAAATCCTTACTTCACGATGAATTTTCTCGAGAATGCTCAGACGATCCTTGAAGCCGGCCGCGGAGCTTCGCTCACCACGCAAATTGGCTATTTGATACAGACACTTCAGGCCCTTTCCTACCTTCACCGTCGAGGTGTATTGCACCGTGATCTGAAGCCGGAGAACGTACTCATTGTGAATGGAGGGGTGAAGGTACTGGATTTTGGCCTTTCGGTACATACGGAGCTGGATAGGGCCAGGGTAGATGATTCAATGGTCGGGACCGTTGCGTACATGGCTCCGGAGTTTGTTCGAGACAGAGAGGTCAGCAAGTCTACTGATCTGTATTCGGTAGGAGTTGTTGCTTATGAGCTGTTATCTGGCCGTCACCCTTTCGATACCAGTGACATGGCAATCCTTTTCGATGAGATCATGAACAAGCCTGCCCCTGTGTCATCCATCGGTATGGAGGATGAGCTGACAGAGGTACTATCACGCCTGTTGACCAAGAGCCCGGAAGAGCGGTATTGGGATGCAAACAAGGTTATCCGTGACATATGTGATGCAACAAGCAGACCACTGCCTCCTGAGACGGTTGAAATCCGTGAGAGCTTCCTTCAGGCAGCCAGATTTGTTGGAAGAGATAAAGAGCTCGCTCAATTGAAAGAGGCTCTGGACGCAGCAATTGTGGGAAACGGTAGTACATGGCTAATCGGTGGAGAGAGTGGAGTGGGTAAGTCACGCCTCACTGAAGAGCTGCGCACACTTGCACTTGTTAAGGGAGCGCTTGTGCTACGGGGTCAGGCAGTGAGTGAAGGAGGAAGTCCTTACTCTCTCTGGCGAGATATAATCAAGCGTCTGGTGATAACGACTGAACTGAAAGAAGAAGAGGCCAGTGTCTTAAAGCCATACATCCCTCATATAAGTGATCTGTTGGGGTATGCAGTGGCTGATCCTCCCCCACTCGACCCTCTTGCGACGCAGCATCGGTTGTTCAAAACAATTGCTGAGGTATTAAGCCGGCAGTGTAAGTTGCAGCCGGTCGTTTTGATCCTCGAGGATTTGCAGTGGATAGAGAGTAATAGCCTGGCTATCCTGGACAGGCTCAGCTCTCAAGTCCCGAACTCTTCACTTCTTATAATTGGTAACTATCGAGACGATGAGAGGCCTCATCTGCCGGATGAGCTCCCGGGGATGGAGAGACTCAAGCTCAAGCGACTTACCGACGAAGGGATTACCGAATTGAGTTCATCCATGCTTGGCAAAGCCGGGTGCAGTAAGCAGGTGGTTAGTCTCCTGCAACGCGAAACCGAGGGGAATCCCTTTTTCCTTGTTGAGACAGTGCACACTCTGGCGGAGGAAGCCGGGCAGATTGATGACATAGCTACTATGACACTGCCTGAGAAAGTATTTTCCGGGGGAGTGCAGGAAGTGGTCCAGCGTCGACTGAACCGGGTACCATCAAATGCACGACCCCTCCTCCAACTGGCAGCGGTGGCCGGGCGAGAGCTGGATCTGAGCGTGTTGAGGGAATTGGCCCCCGAGGAAGATATAGACATCTGGCTCACTACCGGTGCTGACTCAGCTGTCCTCGAAGCACAGGGAGAGATGTGGCGATTTTCGCATGATAAGCTACGAGCAGGAGTCCTGGATGCTTTATCCGATGATACACGACCGATTCTGCATAGAAGCGTGGCAGAAGCTATAGAGAAAGTCCACCCGGATTCTCTTGAACACGTGGCTGCACTGGCCTTTCTATGGGGGGTTGCAGGAGACTATGGCAAAGAATTTCACTACTCCAAACTGGCAGGGGAGCAGGCTGTCACAAACAGCGCCAATGTAGAAGCCATTAATTACTTCAAGAGGGCTTTAGCACTGATTGCGATATTGCTGAAACCACCGGACCGCCCACAGGCAGAGCTGGAACTGCAAGCCAGGCTGGCTGTACCTTTGTTGGCAGCAAAAGGCTGGGGATCTCCGGAGTTGGAGGGTGTCGTCGCTCGTGCACGTGAACTGTGCCAGCAGGTTGGAGAGACACCCCTCCTCTTCCATGCGCTATTCTTTACTTGTGCTTTCTACTTCTCACGAGCTGAATTCCAGACTGCGAAAGAAATAGGGGAACAGCTCCTTACTATGGCGGAAACCTCAGGGGATCCGGGAATGGTGATGGCGGCTAATTGGGG
>JBHIFB010000133.1:0-8645 GCA_046760905.1 Candidatus Glassiibacteriota bacterium
ATTGTCGATACATGGACGGGTACTGGTATCATCCAGCCTACGGCAGGCATTATCATGGACAAGTTGGGTTCGGCGTGCAAGTTGTCTTTTGATGGGATCAGATCCTGTAGCTCCTTATCATCACGTGGAAAGGAGTCACCGGTCCCTTGTCTTCCTCCTCATCCCCGCCTCGATCCTGCGCCTCTCCGGCGGTGACGATCGCATATTTTAAACCTATTGGACCTATAATCTGATTGATCGCAATGATGGTTATCGCCAGGTCCTTCACTACTTCCCCCCATCCAGGATAAGTACTCGCGACCAGGACAGAAAGCCCTATACTAACCCCTGCCTGAGGAATGTAACCCAACCAGGAGGTTCTACGTATATCATCAAGCTCCCGGGCCAGTGATGCGCCTATGAAGGTACCGGCAAATATCCAGAACCCTCTGGCGATAACGATGAGCAAGACGAGCTTCCACAGCTCTCCAAGATAGGTAAGATCAAGACCGGCTCCAGTGATAGCGAAGAAGATGACAAAGACCGGCAGCGAAGCCCTCTCGAGCGATTCTATAAACTTCCGGCCATGAGGTGAGAAGTTCTGCACTATGAATCCCGCCACAACCGTGGCAAGTAGAGGGTGGAGTCCGAAGTGGTGAAATAGTTCAGTACTCAAATAGGCAATTCCCACCATGAAGAGAGCCAGTTCACCCTTCACCCTGTTTATATAAAAAATGAGGAGAAATCCGAGAAGAACTCCACCGATAAATGATACGAGGATTTCTCTGAATGCTCCGATAATGTATGAGGTGTCAAAAGCTGTGACCGGGCCAGTAAAATATGCAGAAAATGAAATCGCCGCGGCGAAGGCGATGATGACAAGAACATCCTTCAGCACCGTGACCCCAAGAATGGATTCGGTGACTCTACCCTGGGCTCTCAATTCGGTAATCACGGCGATCACCGTGGATGGTGAATTGGCTGTCGCGATCACGGCAAGGAGCAAAGCGGCCGATATCGAAACGGAGGAGGGCAGGTTCCAGAGGAAGGGAATAGCCCTCATTGCCAGAATTACAGTAATAAAAATCCCCACGAGCGTAAGAAGGGACTGAAAACAAGTGATGGAGATGAGCCCACCCAGGCTCCTCTTCACCTCTGCCCACCGGATTTCTCCCCCGGCAGCGAGGGCTATCAGGCTGAGGGCGATACCGTCGATAAGCTTGAGTTCCGATATGACACTCTCGGAAAATAACCCAAGAACCTGTGGTCCGCAGAAGAGACCAGCTATGATGTAGCCGGTGATGAGAGGGAAACCGGCCCGCAGGATCCATTTGCCTGCGAGAAAGGCGCATACCATTATGAAGCCGAGTGAAATTGTGGCAATAGACGAAATATCGGCTAGTTGCCCCATCGTTGCATATTTCACAAACAGCATTATGACGAAAAGCATAACTAGTACAACCAGCTTCATCGTATGTCTCCTGCCTTACGGAGTACATTCCGGGCGAGTGTGGGTCCCAGCAATTCATTCAACACGATCGACAGTATTATCGTCGATGCCACTGCACTGCAGAAATCATCGGTGTAGACCTGGTTGAAGTTTATTGCGATGGCTACGGGGATGCCTCCCTGAGGAATCAAACCAAGCCCAAGGCGTCGTGGTATGTTTCTCCTCCTGTAGATCGCCTGCGCCAGGGTGTAGTTGCTCACTGCCTTCGTGATAATTCGAAGGAGCACGTAGAAGAGAGCCGAGAGAAGCACCGCCCAGTGCTGGAGGTACCATATGGCTCCCGAGAGTATAAGGAACATGAAGTATATCGGCTTCTCCGGAATCGCAAGGACCTTGAAAATCCTGTAGTTAGGCCAGTGTATGTTTGCAAGCGTTACTCCGAAGATGAAATTGATGAAAAGCGGTGATAATTTTAGATAAAGAGATATTCCCCCACTGAATATAACCATTGCCAGAGTCAGCATTAGGAGTTCACTGTCCGACCGTATTTCCTTGACAAATGTCTTGAACATGAGGGCAAGGATAACGCCACATGCAACGGAAAGTATGAGCAGTGTCATACCTTCAGTTATCGAAGTGTCACCCCCTCTCCTCCACATGCTGTAGACGACGCTCAAAAAGAGGATTCCTATCACTGCATCCATGCTTGAAATCTGTTCAAGTAGTCTGGTGGTCCTCCCCCGGGCACGGTCGTATCTTGCCAGCAGGGGTATGAGGGTGGGAGAGGATATGGAGGCAGACGATGCCAGGACAATCAATGAGGGGATCAGGTACCGCTCATAAAGAGAGAATCCCTTAGTAAACACGAGATATGCGATGATAAAGATGAAGAGCCACACAAGCAGCGCCTGCCCCAGTGATTGGTTGTAGATCGCAGGAGGCAGCCTTTTCATGTTCTTCCAGTTGAACTGCAGGCCGAACACGAGGCCAACCCAGGCCATGCCGAGTCCAACCGCAGGTCTCATCTGAACAAGGACGGTCTCATCTATCAGCCCCAAGACGTTACGCCCGAGAATATACCCTAACACAATGAACTCGATTCCTGTGAGGGAAATGAACCTCAACTGAAGAGGAATCCTCTTCATAGAAAAGAAGATCCTGGAACTAAGGTATGCTAGAGCTACGATGATTACGAGGGAGAGGATGAGCTTCATTTACCGGGATTCTCCTCACAGGGCGCGACACCTCTGACATCGGAGAGGGGAACAGCAAAGAGGATGCCCGAGCCTGCCTCGTCGAGATTTCCACATGTATCCTGAATGAGGTTCATGGCCATGTCGAGCATATTCCTCCCCGGTATGACAGTGAAGATAGTCTTATTTGAAGGGCGTGTCCCGACTATGATACTCCTCAGACCGGCAAAGAGAGGGATCTCATGGCTCAATATCCTTCCCATGCCCACGCTATCTACCACCGTCGCCCCCGGGATACCGATCTCAACAAAACCAAGGAGTACCTCTTCAAGATCTTCTTCCCTGTTTAAGACGAATACGAGAAGATAATAATCCATTCGACTTCTCCCCCAAAAGGGCAATACCAGAATCTAGACGATGTGCCTGTTCTCCTCATCTTTGATCGATCTGAGCATTTCATTGGCACTTTTCGACTTCTTCAGAGCCCTGATGAATGACGGATGCTTCACAAGGCGAGCAAGCCGTGCTAGAATTCTGAGGTGGAGATTCGGATGCTTTTCTGAGCCAACGATGAGGAATATGATGTGTACGGGTTTACCGTCTATCGCATTGAATTCAAGACCCCTCCTCACCCTGGCCACAGCAATGGCTGCTTCTTCAACCTCTTCGCTGGTTGTATGGGGGATGGCTATGCCGTCCCCGATTCCGGTGCTCAGGACCGATTCTCGTTCGAGCAGACTCTCCACGAGATCCTCATAGCCTTTTACGCCGAATCCTTCTCTGATCAATCCGGCCATCCGTGCGATGCACTCGTCCCTTGTCCTGACGACGAGATCCGGTTCCATTGCACTCTCTTTCATGTAATCAGATAAGCGCATGTCCTATAACCCAGTAGATTAGCCGGTATTTTTCCAGCTATCCAATAATACGACTGATAAGGTTTTGGTGTCAAGGACGTTATCAATAATCGTCTGTTTTTTATGGGACAAACTTGAAACATTTGACAAAATGTACTATAATGGTGGGAAAAGGTTGGAGGAAAGTTATCGTGATAAAAAACGATCAGATTTTATGCGTCTCTTCCGCCGAAGCATGCGAGTTTCTTCGCAGGGCATTCCCGGATAAAAAGGGCCTTGAAATAAAATGGAAAAAGAAGGTGCCTACCTCTATCAAGCAGTCCTATCCCATCCTGATCGTTGAGGTAACTCCGGCGGCAGGAAATTTGAACGCGATCCGGGATCTCAGTCGCCTGCATTCAAGCAGTGAAATCTTCGCATTTTCTTTCAGAGGGTCTGCCCGAATCGCGGTTGAATCCATAAGAAACGGGGCGCGTGATTTTTTCTCGCTTCCTGATGAAGTAGAGTCACTTAAAAAGAGCGTTTTCCAATTCTTGCAGGCAGAAACCAGAAGGGCAAGGAGCGAAGAGTTCCTCAACCGGGAGAGATCACGCTATGATTTTTCCAAAATCATCGGAGAAAGTCCCAGACTGATGGAGGTTCTCGATGTCGCAGAAAAAGTTATAAAGACCAGAATGAGCCCCGTTCTGATCAGAGGCGAAACGGGCACAGGCAAGGGCCTTCTTGCCCGTGCGATACATTATAACAGTGTTCTTCCGGAAGAATCCTTCGTCGAGATAAACTGCAGCGCCATACCGGATACGCTACTCGAATCGGAGCTCTTCGGTTTCGAGAGAGGCGCCTTTACCGGGGCCGTCAGCAGGAAGGAGGGGCTCTTCGAGGTTGCCAACGAGGGAACCATTTTCCTCGATGAGATAGGCCACCTGAACCCGAGCCTTCAGGTGAAATTGCTTGATGCGATAGAATACAAAACGATCCGCCATCTTGGGGGTACCAAAAACATTCCCATCAACCCACGCATAATCGCCGCTACCAGCGTCGACCTCGAGAGGGCAATGAAGGAGAACAACTTCAGGAGAGACATGTATTACAGGCTGAGTGTCGTGTCTCTGACTCTGCCACCGTTGAGAGAAAGAGGAGATGACGTGTTACTGCTCGCAAGGCACTTTCTAAGGGAGTTCACCGGCGAGTATGGCACAGGCTCGAAGAGGTTCTCCCCGCGGGCAGAAAAGGCCCTTAGGGCTCATTCCTGGCCCGGTAACATACGAGAGTTGAGAAACACCATCGAAAGGGCAGTCATCCTCTCGGAAGGCAAGACTATAAGGGATACGGATCTTCAGTTCGATGAATCAGGTGAACCAGGCTTAAAAACGGCAAGAGACGAATCAGAGCTGGTCATCCCGATCTCCGATGATGGAATTTCGAAGGATGAGGTGGAAAAGATCCTTGTTCGTAAGATCCTAACACTCGCAGGATGGAATAAGAGCAAAGCCTCCAGGATGCTCGGGGTGACCAGGCCCACGCTGGTCAGCATGATGAAGCGATATGGGCTTGAGCGAGAATCGACTTCCAACGGATCTGCCGGTTGAAATCCATAAAACTGTAAAGAATTTTTATAAGATAATTTGCCACCTCTCACCCCACCCGTGAAATATTGACAATCTGCCAGAAATCATTGACAAGTTAACTTCTTGGAAATTAAGAGGTTATCCATCTTTATACTTTTTCACTCACTTCCCGGCATGTTTTATGCTTCAAGAAGGACACAAGCTGACTGATTAGTTTCAAAACATGAGCTGTTTGGAGGTTCAATCATGCGTAACAGTTTGGTCCAACATTTACACACGGCGTTGGTTATAGTATTAATAATACCGGTGTGCATAATTCACTGTGGGGTGAACAGGAATCCTTCCTTCAACCAATCTCTTACGACTTACTCCCAAGATTATCTCCTAAGTCCCGGTGCTTCGAACAATGGCAATTTTGCAGGAGGATTACCCCCCCCTTCACCGGTGGTCTCACCAAGTTGGAATATCGACATTATCGAGGATTTTGAAGATCTGCTCGAACGGGAATCCGATGATGACGTTGAAACCTTCGACATAGAATACATAGAGGCCGATGAGGGTGGGGAACTCGAGGTGGGAGAAAGTGAAATAGAGATTCCGGAGTATGCGCTGCCGCAGGATACCCTGATGATCTTTTATATCCCGAATTCTGAATTCATCGAGTACTGGGTATATCCGGGTTCGCTTACTTTCAACGATTCTGTCGAAATCGAGCTCTCGTATCAATCGGCTTACCTCGAAGGAATCGATGAGACCAATATCTCTATCGCTCAATGGCTGCCACAATTTCAGATGTGGGAGGACCTGGGGGGTGTTGTCGACACTCTCAACAACATCGTATCACTGAAGGTCCTTGAATTTGCTTTCCCTGAAGAGGATACTACTTACGCGAGATATGCTCTGGCAGATCATAACTGATTCAAAAGCTGGATATTGTCACGACCGTTGCATCGAGAGAAGACCATGAGTTACCTCAACATGATCAAAGTAATCGAGGAGGAATGGAGGAAGATAGACAGCACAATCAGGGATCGTATAAACAGATCCGACAGAGCCTTGCAGCAGGACTCCGTTGAATCGCTTCTCAAAGAGTTACATGGTATATTCTTCCAGACTGTGGATACGGTATCACAGAGACTCGGGATAAGGTACCTTACGCTCATGTGGAAAACTCTCCTGGAAGATATCCCACACAGGTTGGACAAAAGGACTGAACTCAGCATACTGGTGGGCCTGTCCCGCACATATGATACGGTCGGCAACTGGGAAGAAGCCCTGGAAGCTTATAACGAGGCGATAAATCTGGCGAGAGACCTGGATGAGAAAGAGATCGAAGCTGATATACTCAGGTGGATTGGACATCTTCATAGAAAGAGAGGAAGATGGAGGAAGGCGATCGAAAGCAACAAAACAAGCCTGAGTTTGAGCCAAGATATAAACTATTCAATAGGATCTGCTTATGCTTTCAACAACATAGGTGCCATCCATTTCGAACTGGGTGAGCTGGAGGAGGCCAGAGAATACTTCGCAAAAGCACTGACAATAGCCGAAGGTCAGGGGGAAACCCGGTTAAGGGCCCAGATTAGTAATAACATGGGAATAATTGCAAATGTACAGGGCGACTTCGAGGGTGCCATCGCCTCATACCATCAAGCCATAGTCGGCTATGAGAGTGAAGGCGATGTTCAGGGCATGGCACAGACATACTATAACATGGCAATCTGCTATGAGCAAAAAAATGACGATGGAGTCGTTTCAAGACATCTTGATAGAAGCTGCGAGCTGGCAAGGGATATTGGCGAGAAAAGTCTTCAGGCTATGATATATCTCATGAAAGCGAAGCTCTCCGTCAAACGCGGGGATTATCCGGCTGCCGCCTCCTTCAAAGACCGTGCCCTGAAGACATTTCATGACCTGGATGATAAAATTGGTATCGCCGATTCTTACCGCATCGAAGGGATAATTTTTCAGAAACAGAAAGATTACACACAAAGCGAATCTTCTTTTAGAAAGAGCATCGGTCTCAATAAAGAGATCGGTAATTCCCTGGGACTAGCAGAGGCGTATTTCGATTACGGTCTGCTCTTGAGGGAGAAGGAAGATGGCCGAAACGAAGAGATTCTTCGAGAATCGCAGGCGCTCTTTATGCGTTTCGGTGCTACCAGAAAGATACAGCTCATTGATGAAATCATAGGAGGGAGCAATGCTCCCTGTCGGTAAGTACAAGCACATATAGTATAAGCCCCACCGGGCAGGGTGGGGCTATAATCAGGGGTAGCGATGAGGCTACTATCGACTACCCCCGATACCGGCTAAAAAGGCATTGGCGCATGTTCCCGTTAGGGACTATGACCTTTTTTGCCAGCATTTCAATTATAGCACGACGCGAAGCAGTTGTCAAACGAGAGGAGATTGGATATTGAAATTGCTGATGTATTCACACGACACGTTCGGGCTCGGTCACATCAGGAGGACGCTTCTCATCGCCGATTCTCTTTCAGAGGCCTTTCCGGACTTATACACGCTTATCCTGACCGGATCTTCAATGATACACTCCCTGCGTATCCCTCCAAAAACGGACTATATCAAGCTGCCATGTCTTACAAAGCTGTCGAATGGATCTTACCTGCCGAAGTATCTCAAGCAATACTCGAACAGCATAAAAACACTCCGCAGGGAAATTATCTTCAAGACGTTGAATGAATATCGTCCGGACTTCGTACTGGTCGATAAGGCACCGGTCGGTGTCACCGGAGAGCTTTTGGAATCTCTGATCTACCTGAAGCAAAAGCAGCCTGAGACCCGATTGATCCTTGGAATCCGGGACATACTGGATGACCCACAACAGGTGAAGAAGGAGTGGGCGAAGCACAGCGTGTACGAGGCGCTAGATCTACTGTACGACGAAATCTGGGTTTATGGTTCGAAGGAAATAAATGATGTGGTCGAAGAGTACGGATTATCACGATCAGTAATGAAAAAGGTCCATTTTTGCGGATATTTAGAGAGAAAGATGCCAGCCTCTGACCCAGAGGAGATTAAACGTAAACTGGGAGTTGACGATGGACAGATGGTATTGGTGACCTTAGGAGGGGGAGGGGACGGCCATGATCTTATAGGGACATTCATCGAGGCAGTCTCGAGGCTTCCGGTTAAGGAGAACGTCCACAGCCTCATCATCACAGGTCCAGACTTCTCGGACAGCAAGCTCCTGTCGCTCATTCATAGACAAAATGGTGCATCAGGGCCCATACTGAAGGATTACACAACCAGCATACTCGATTATATGAATGCAGCAGACCTGGTCGTGTCGATGGCGGGGTACAACACGGTGTGTGAGATCCTCTCATTGGGGAAAAAGGCAATCGTGGTCCCGCGGGTTCAACCTCGAAAGGAGCAGCTCATCAGGGCCACAAAATTTTCCAGGATGGGATTATTGAAAATGATTCACCCGTCCGACCTCTCACCGGATACGCTGAGTGAGGAGATGACGACGGCACTGTCTGATAATCCCGTTGTCACGAAGGCACAAGGAGCTTTCGAGCTCGGTGGGTTGATGAAGGTAAGGCAACGATTTACGGAGTTGAGACGCATGGTG
>JBHIFB010000134.1:0-8615 GCA_046760905.1 Candidatus Glassiibacteriota bacterium
GTCAGCTACTTAATAAGGACATGGACGGCGACGGTGTGAGGGATGTCCACGTTGGCGAGGACATGTACTATAGTGCGACCTTCGTCAACCTGACAGACAGCCCTGTGGAATACGGAGCCGCGCATTACTTCTATGCTGCTCAGAGCTGTCCAGATCCGGACAACCCTGTTGACACGTTCGGACCCGAGTGCAAGGGCACGATCGAAGGTAATGGTGTAGCGACTCACTACTACAGGGTCAGTGTTCCTGACAACGAGAACCTTGTCGGTTTCAACCCGTTTGCAGTTGAAGTTGAGGGGTGGACGTGCGAAGGTGGCGAGCTGGTTGAGGCAACCGGACGTTGCTGCTTCGACGTGACACTCCTGCCAGGCTGGGAGCCTCCTCCTGTGCCTGAGCCTATAAACGGGTTTGAAGTTGAGGAGATCGACTTCGTTCCCTTCGCGCAGTAGTTATCAGCAGACTGCTAAAGAGCCAGAGGGTTAACCCTCTGGCTCTTTTTTTTTGAATTTCCTTCACGCTCTTGACAGTAAAGCTAGGTCATATTAAAATGAACTGAGAGCAACGCATTGAAATGGGGGATAGGTGAGAAAGGACGATAAGGCAAAGAAGTCTCTGGATTCTGTACTGGAAGAGTTTGATGTATACTTCCACGAATGCTTCGGTTCGAAACTGCCGGTTGCCTTCGTGCAGGATATCGGGTGGAAACCGCCGACAGACGTGTATGAAACCGAAGATGAACTCATTGTAAGAATAGAAGTCGGTGGGATATCAGAGAAAGACATGAAGGCAGTGTGGATTGGGAATTCTCTAGTTGTAAGCGGGAACAGGAAGGAGCAGAAGGCATCTGGGACCAGGGTATACCATAAGATAGAGATCACGACGGGACCGTTCGAGAGACGAATTGCAATTCCGCCACGCATCACACTGGACAGGGAGTCTCTCAGGGTGGTCTACGTTGACGGTATTTTAGAGATAAGAACGCAGAAAGCAGAGGCCGGTAAGACAAGTGACTGAGGGAGCTCAGGGGCCAGTCATGGAAGAGGGCTTCAGTAAAGACAATCAGTTTCTCAATGAACGGGTCCTACCTGATTATCTCCCTCTATTGCCCCTTCACAATATAGTTGTATATCCACACGTTGTCGTTCCACTCGCCGTTACAAATCCCGTTCTTATAAGGCTCGTTGATGAGTCGATAGCGAATTACAGCAAGCTCCTGGTTCTTGCAACGCATCGGCGCTCGGAAGCCGAGGGGAGGGAGAAGTTTTACGACGTGGGAACCACCGCAGCCATTGCAAAAATGCTGAAGATGTCTGACGGTTCGGTACGAATCCTCGTGCAGGGCATGATGAGGGTCGCGATTAAGGATGTCACTGATTCGAAAGGATTACCATTTGCCAGGTTGCACCCGCTATCTTCCGTACTCAAGGACCCGGACAAAGTGGAGGCTCTGAAGAGGACGGCTGCAAATCTTTTCAGGGAGATAGTCAGCCTTAATCCCAATCTTACCGATGATCTGCGTGACATCGTTCTCCAGATAATGGACGGGGGGAAGCTTGCCGATTTCATTGTCCAGCGAACTGAAGGTACTCGAGCTCGGTACCCAGATTCAGGAGCAGGTCAAGGATGAGCTCAGCAAGGACCAGCGAGAGTATTTTCTCAGGGAACAGCTCAAGGTAATCAAAAAGGAGCTCGGTGAGGAGGATGATCTTCAGGCGGAGATCAAGAGGCTCGAGGAAGAAGTAAAAGCCGCCGAGATGACGGCTGAGGCCAACGAGATGGCCGAACGTGAACTCACAAGGATGGCACGGATGTCACCCGCATCCCAGGAATATCATGTTACGAGGACGTATCTTGACTGGCTCATATCCCTACCGTGGAAAAGGGAGACAGAAGACAATCTCGATATAGAGCGGGCGCGACGTATCCTCAATGAGGATCATTACGACATAGAAAAGGTTAAGGAGAGGATTCTAGAATACCTCGCTGTGAGGATTCTGAAGCCAGATGCTCGTGGACCTATACTCTGCTTCGTCGGACCGCCGGGTGTGGGAAAGACTTCACTCGGCAGGTCGATTGCGAGAGCGTTGGGCAGGGAATTCATAAGGCTGTCTCTTGGCGGTGTGCGGGATGAGGCTGAGATAAGAGGTCACCGTAGGACATATGTGGGGAGCCTCCCGGGCAGGATAATCCAATCGATGAGAAGGATCAAAACGAAGAACCCGGTGTTCATGCTGGATGAGGTCGATAAACTCGGTAGTGACTTCAGGGGAGATCCTTCCTCCGCCCTGCTCGAGGTGCTCGATCCCGAGCAGAACAATTCTTTTTCCGATCATTATCTAGAAGTGTCCTTCGACCTCTCAAGAGTTATGTTCATCACGACAGCGAATCTCCTATTCCCGATACCGCCTGCCCTGCAAGACCGGATGGAAACCATCGAGCTGCCCGGATATATGCACGAGGAAAAATACCAGATTGCGAGGAAGTTCCTGATCCCGAAACAGCTTTCTGAGAAGGGGCTCACAAGATCAGATGTGTCATTCGATCGAGGCGCGTTGAAATGTATTATTACTAACTATACCAGGGAAGCAGGCGTGCGAAACCTCGAGAGGGAGATTGGATCGGTTCTGAGAAAAATTGCGGTGAAGAAAATCTCCGGAAGAAGGAAACCGAAGTGTATCAAGAAGACGAATCTCCTGGAGCTACTCGGTCCGCCAAGGTTTGTCTCCGATACAGCTCGCAGGAAGGACGAGGTCGGCATTGCAACGGGTCTTGGCTGGACCTCAGCCGGTGGGACCTTGCTGTTCGTCGAAGCCACAAAGATGAGAGGAACGGGAAAGCCGATCCAGTTGACCGGCCAGCTTGGAAGTGTCCTGAAAGAGTCCTGTCTTGCCGCTGTGAGCTATCTCAGGTCACGATCGACCGAGCTCGCGATACCGGAGGAACTTTTTGCGACTCACGATTTCCATGTCCACATACCCGAGGGAGCGACGCCGAAGGACGGTCCGTCAGCCGGCGTGGCGGTGGTTGCGGCCCTCGCCTCTCTCTTCATGAATTTGCCGGTAAGGAAAGATGTCTCGATGACAGGTGAGATTACGCTCACCGGAAAGGTCCTTCCAGTCGGAGGCATAAAAGAGAAGATAATGGCGGCGAAGAGGGCCGGTATAAAGACAGTCCTTCTTCCGACCAAGAACCTCGATGATCTGGTGGACCTGCCGTCAGAACTCCTGAAGAACATGAAGATTATCCCCGCTGATAACATTGATGATATACTTTCGCATACGCTTTTGAAAAAGGCCAGGAGGGAAAGCAGGAGATGAAGGGGCCCGAAAGCGTGACAGAATATCTTGATGAGATTCTGAGGGAGGATAAGCGGTATCCCGAGATGGCCTATCGTTTCGTCCTGGAGGCTCTGAACAACATCATCAGGTCTCTGCCTGATCCGAGACACATAAGTGGTGAGGAGCTGTGCTTCGGATGCAGAGACATGGCGATAGAGGAATTCGGACCGATGGCAAGAACCGTACTGGAACACTGGAACATCAGAAGCACCGAAGATCTCGGTGAAATTGTGTTCAACCTCGTGGCCAAGGGGCTTCTCTCAAAGACAAATGAAGATAAGAAGGAAGATTTTATAGACGTCTACGATTTCGAAACCGCCTTCGATGCCCCGGTCACCAATGGTGGCATGGAAGATTCCTGATGTCCTACGTTCTCACATCATTGAAGTTGCTCCTTTCCCTGGCCCTGGGTGGTTTGATCGGTTATGAAAGGGAAGCCGAATCTAAGCCAGCTGGATTGAGAACTTTGGCCCTGGTTTCCCTGGGCTCGTGTCTTTTCACAATCGCATCCATCAGGATTGCCGGGACCGAAGATGGATCATTCGATCCCGGAAGGGTTGCCTCGGGTATCGTCACCGGAGTCGGCTTTCTTGGAGCCGGGGCAATTCTTCGCTCAGGCGGCAGTGTTCTCGGCCTGACTACCGCAGCTTCTATATGGCTGGTTGCAGCGATCGGTATGGCCGTGGGTATGGGGATGTATGGGGAAGCCCTGCTTGCGACATTAATAGGTTACATAATTCTAAGGAAACGGATTTTCTCGAGATAGTCTCACACAAACGGTACCTCACTTGTCCAGAAGATTAATCTACCCTGAGCTTCTTCAGAAGCCTCAGCGCATCCTTTGAATTCGGGGTGAGGTCGAGCGCCATCGTTACATATTCTCTTGCCTTCTCGATTAGTCCGTTTCTCATCTCCCCCCTTGCCCTGTTCAGGAGGTAGCGGGTGAGTTCAGGGCCTTCCAGGAAGCGTATATCCTCGTCATAGGGGGCCAGCCTGTAAGCATTGAAGAAATCAATGATGTAAGAGGGGTCATCTTCAAGTCTCTTGATAGAGGCTCTGAGAAATAACCCCCGTGATTTGTAAAGTGAGGTCAGCGTGTCGATGTTGACCTTATCCATAGTGGTTTGATCGATCAAAGAGATTATCCTTTCCAGATCGGCTCTCGCAGAAAGCACCATTGGGAGGTTTTCACGATGGGTTCGGACCCTGAATGATCTCTTCTCTGAGAATTCGAGTACAGGTATATCGTCTGAGTTTATCTGAGAGCCTCTTGTAAGTTCACTCACTTCCTCCTCTGCGAGGAGGAGCCTGCTCAAGATCGCTTCCGGAGTATCCAGACCGCTTCCCGCAATGCTTCTTTTGACTTCGGCTGTCTCAAGTCTGCTTTTCAGACGTTCGGCATCGATAAGCAGCGGTTCGAGCGATCCCATGAGCACTGTCTGATACGTCGCGAGCCATACGTAGGTGTGGGGGAAGACCTCGTTGAAGGTTTTCAGCAATACCCTGTAATCGGATGAGGATAGCTCGTGAAAGGGCAGATACTGGCAGACGATACCTCCTTCTGCGAGCTTCTCCCTGCAGAGTTTGTAATAATCTAGCGTGTAAAGCGCACTGCTTCCGAATGCCGGATGGATCGGGTCACAGCTTATCACGTCATACTTCTTTTGCGTGGTCAGTATAAAGCTCCTTCCATCGTCTATGAATAGGTTGAAGCGGTCATCGTAGAGAACCGATTCGTTGAGGTCACTGAAAATACTTGCTGCCTTCGGCACATCCGGTGCTATCTCGATGCAATCGATGGAACTAACAGGATGTGAGGCGACAGAGGCCGATGTGACACCTATCCCGAACCCGATTATGAGGATGTCCTGGGGATCGGGATGGATGAGAAGAGGAAGGTGGCCCAGCATCTTTACTGTCTGGAGTGCATCATAGCTGTCAGAGCAGGCGATTATGCCATTCGTATACAATTGTCTGTATCCCGTGTAGCCACTTCTAATCACCGTCACGGTTGCCCCGATTCCACTGCTGTAGTACATGATTTCCAGGTCGGGTCCCCCCACGTTTCTCAGCTTACCGATAAACGGTTTCGCTTCGATCAGGAAGTTCGAAGCCAGCGAGGCGAGAACGAGCGGCAGTGCCAGCTTGATTGGCTTAGATCCTCTTCTCTGTTCTGTGCCCATGATGAGGATAGCCGCGGCGAAGACGTTGAGCGTCGCAATGAAAACAGCTGCTTTTCCAACACCGAGGTAAGGTATGATCAGGAATCCGGATGAGAACGAGCCGAGGACCGCGCCAACGGTATTCGCCGAATAGAGGAATCCAAGCCTCTCGCCAAGTGTTTTGAATCTCAAAACAATTATCTGTGATGCTATTGGAAATGCAAGCCCGAGTAATACAGACGGGATGAGAAAAAGCACCGAAGCCACCAGGAGCCTCCCTGCCTGAAGCTTCCACCAGGTCGTGAGACCGATTGAATCGGCGATCACATCCACCACCTCGTTCATATCCTCGATGAGGAAGGTCGACAGCACTCCAAACACGGCGATGGCGATTTCGATCACAACCAGCAGGGAGATGGGTTTACTTATCCTTTTCATGAATATGGAGATAACCCAGCTTCCCACTGCTATTCCGAGGAGGAAGCTCGCGAGAATGATCGTGAAGGCATAAATGTTACTGCGGAGCGTCATGGAGAGTACCCTGGTCCAGACGACTTCATACGCGAGGCTCGCAAAACCGGATAGGCCCATCGCCCAGAGTACTGCAGCACGAATTCTTCTCTCGCTCCTTCTGCCTGTTCTCTGTCTGTCAGCTTCCTTGTGTTTGCGAGCCTGACCTTCCGCTTCACGTCGAAGGGCAAGGGACTTCTCTCTTACCGAAAGCAGCACGATGATTCCCACCAGGATATTAGCACATCCGGCATAGAGAAGGAGCTTTGAAACCCCCACGGCTCTCAGGCCGATGAATCCAGTGAAAAATACTCCAGCCACGCCGCCGAATGTGTTCAGTCCATATAGAAACCCGATCATCCTTCCTACCGATTCCTTGTGCCGGGTCATCGCTTTTGCGAGTAGCGGCAGGGTTCCTCCCATGAGAGCGGTGGGGAGAAGAAGTAGAATCACAGACAGGATGAACCTCACAGCCGTATTGAGAGCTGGTGCACCTTGGCTCTTGGTGTACACGAACAGGTACAGGTCCTCGGTGAGTCCAAGCAGTAGCGGGAAGAGCAGGGCGAATAATCCGATTCCTATCTCGAGGATAGCATACATAAGAATCTTTTTCTCTATCCTGTCTGAGATCCTTCCGATTACGGCACTGCCCAGCGCAAGCCCCCCCATGAATGCCGACAGCACCGCCGACATAGCGTATGCAGTTGTGCCGAATACGAGGGTCAATTCCCTTATCCAGATGAGTTCGTAGGCAAGCCCCAAAAATCCTGATGAGAAGAAAGCGAGGAAAATTATTAATCTTTTCTGCATGACCGCTCCCTCATGGTTCTGTGATGAACTCAAAGTCTGCGGTCTCGGAGAAGTTCCCTGCGGGATCTGTGATTGTGATCTTGTAATGGTATGTAGTGGCGGGTGTAAGACCGGTCAGTATACGCTCCTCTTCCATGTGGAACACGTCCCCGTAATCCTCCACGAAACCATAACCGGTGTCCTCCCCCCAATCGATACGGCTTATGAAGAGGTCGGGCAGATCGGGCTCTGTCTCGATTGATATCCTTATGACTCTCGATGTGTCTCCTCCGGCATCGGGGGCAAAATCGGTCACTAGCGGAACCGGCGGGGCAATGCTGTCTATGTCCGGCTCCTGGCTTCCGTTCGGTAAATACAGCGGGTCTCCTATTGCGTAATCCCTCCAGCCAATCGTCGGATTAGAGATGAAGGAGGCCTCGGCGAAGTTGAGGCCGTTTAATATGTAATACAGGAGGACCTCCGGTCGGTAATGGCCGTTGAGGAAGGGTTCTCCAGTCACGCCTGCGCCGGCAGTCAGGCCTCTGAAGAAGGCCTGATTTAGGAATGAAGTGTATGTCTGAGGCCTTCTGATTCCAGCGCCGGAATTGGAGTTGAGATCACAGGCGACGGCCCCTACGAGCCACTCCCAGACGTCCAGATACTGTCCGTAGTTATACCAGCCTTCGTACCACATGGCACTGGGTGCAGATTCCGCGTCCGAACCATCGTGAAACACTGCGCCGCTTTCTCCGATTTCTGTTTCATTATACTCCCATCTGAGCTCCCACCCACCATCCTCCACGAAGAATTTCCCGAAGGCCATTGATTTGTCGGCATTCCCGTAGCTCATGTAGCCGAATGGATAATCAGCGAGCTCCTCATCCGTGTAATATCCGTACCGGGTATCTATGTAGCCGTATCCGTTGTGGTACCCATCGGCAGGGTAGATATATTTCTCACCGTAGAGAGCCCTGTCGATGAGTTCCTTGGCCCATCGCACGTCGTCCCCTTCCAGTCTCGTCACACAGTATATGTCATCTGAGCCGAATGTATAGGAGTGATCGAAGTGTCCCTTGTCTGGTTCTACGGTGGGGCTGCGTTCGAAATAGGGGTTGGTCCACCAGCGCGCTGGCATTGCAGGGTTCTCACGGTCACCGATGGAGTAAGGGGCAGCGAGCGCGCCGTCTATGGATCTCTGGGGATGGGTGCCTCCGACATCGATCGTGATGGGTACGCCGTAGCATACAGCTAAGAAATAGATCCGCTGCTCTCCAAGCTGGTTGAGCTTCTCGAGAAGCGGAGTGACCACCTCATCGTAAAAAAGAGTCCATTCCCCGGAGTAGTAACCTTCCGATGTTTTGCACTGAAGCGGGAGCAACTGCTGCGGGGGTATACCCCGCTTCTCTTTGTAGTAAAGTGCGAGTTCCTCAGAGTCGCCTATGCCGTTGCCGTTCTCATCGGGGAAATCCTCGTTGTAGATGACGAGGGTCCTCCAGGCGGATGGGTTCGTGGAATACGTAATGTCCTTGCTACTTACCTGGCTGTGGAGGTTGTGTGATGGGACCATCAAAAGAAGGCCCAGAGCGAAGCGCATCGTGAGCCCGGCTTTGTTCTTCATTCATTTCTCCTCTCTCGTGTGTAGAAGCATACATAAAGAAAACCAGAAACTTCATTATATCATAGAGTTGTGGAAAATTCAAGGGGCCTAAAAAGGGGGATCAGGGGAGTGTTCCTTTTGTTTCGGCATGCGGATTGACCGGCTTCAGGGCTCCGAGTCCTTTCACTCGGGCGTTTCGCATTTACCCACATGTGGCTC
>JBHIFB010000135.1:0-8556 GCA_046760905.1 Candidatus Glassiibacteriota bacterium
GTATGTTAGAGAGATTGGTCTTAGAAACTGCTGTGAATCGAAATTCCCCGAGAGTTAATAGAGAGATGATCAGATAGGCTAACCAGCCTTTCCCGGTTGACAACCGCATCTGCCACCGCGAGTCCAACGGCTGCTCCAAAAAGTACATCTGAGAGATAATGTCTACGATCTTCCATTCGCCCTAAACCGGCGAAGGCAGCGATAGAATAAGCTCCGATCCCAACCTTCCAGCCAAAATGATGATGGAGAACAGGAGCAACGCTGAATGCAGCAGCGGTATGACCGGACGGGAAAGAGTATCTGCCTCCGCTCGGGCGCTGACGGTTTATTCCCAATTTGAGGCTCCACACAATGGCTCCGCTGAGCAGAAGAGAGCGTGCGAGATCGCCCCCGGCCTGAGTGAGTCCAGGACATTCTTCAAAGTGTCCGGCCAGGAAAAGCCCCAGGGTACCGATGGCGAGGGTTGCCCCGTTTCCATAGACATCTCCCAGATCACCCCAACTTTCAATGTACAGATTGTCACCGTCAAGCATGCGAGCCATCTTCTCATCATCGTCGACCTGTGAGCAGAACCATGCAGCGACACCACCTATTAGTACAATGGTTAGGGGCCTCCTCGATAAGAAGTTACAAATGGGAGAAGACGAGAATGGTGATACAGACATCAGTGCAATATTAGAATCTGATTTTCCAATTTTATCACGAATTCCAGTTATTCCCGGCGAAGGCTTAAATAAACACAAGAGTAGAGATATCGATATAAGAGGGTATATGAAAACATTCATCCGCATGATAATATAAGATTAAGAAAAAAGGGATTCTAATACAAAAGAAATTTCAAAAGAACCCATTTTGGAAACATTACCTGCTCTTCGCATGTATAATCATGGCAAGTGAGTTCGAATCACCTGTCAAGCTATGGATGCATCAACGCATAACACTATGAGCCTCTTTTATCAGGAGGATTTGTTCTGTGCGTTCGAACTATCTTATGATACCTTTTATCTTCTTTATTGTTTCCTTGCTTTTGTTAAATCCGTTGAGAGCCCAGGACAAGCATGATATCAATCCCCTTGGGAGAAGCCCAACTACAGGGGAAATAATGGACATGCCAAGGGAAGATGCAGCCTCATTCAAAAACTTACCAGAAGATATCGGCCGTAACTTCCAATCCCTATTATCGAGAGATAACCTTGAAATCTTTCCTTATAGGGGCAGGTAGTACTGGGCTGACCGCCTTCTTCGACGAGAACGAGTTAGATGAGGATGTGGATATTTTCCCCCACGGCCATGAACCTGATGAGGAATCCACACCGGGTAGAGTCGGGCAAAAAATGGGAAATCACATCATTCTCCCTCGCCTCTTTCATCGCGTGGTCACGACTCAACATGGACGCTCATTATATTAGTGATGTGGCCTTCGGTGCAACAATTGGATATCTAATCGGTAGGACAGTGACTCGCACTCTTGATGAGAGAGTGTCCGAGAGGAATTTCATCTGGTTTCCTTCTGCATCTCAAGGCCGTTATGGCCTTGTTACCTCGTATGGCTGGTGAATTCACCGGTTCATCTCAGCTTCGGTATGTTAATTTCAGTTTAAGCATATGACTATTCCAGTGTCGATGGGGAGCACTTGCTATGTCCATAAAATATCTTTACTATAATAACCCATGAATTCTCACGCATGTGGTTGATACCCTTATCCGGAGACTGGTAATGAGAATACGATTAAAAATCCTGACCGGTTTTCTAATATTGATGATAACTCTAGCCGTTGCAGGAGTGTGGTCAATCCATGAGTTGAATACCATGGGGACTTCTGTTCAAAGAATCCTGGATGATAACTACACGAGTCTTCATGCAGCAAAGATGATGATAGAAGCTTTGGAAAGACAGAATCAAGGGACATTGCTTCTGGTCTCCGGTAACTGGGATGCGGGGAGAGCGATAATGACCTCGGCAGACAGCTTATTCGAGCTGGAGTTTGACATGGCGCAGGCGAAGGAAGCAAACCGGGAAAAGATACAGAAGCTTGATATGATCAGATCAAGCTATGACTCCTATAAAGAAATATGGGAGAAACCTATAGTAGGTACAAAGAAGGAGGGGAATCTCGATTGGTATCTCAAAGAGCTCCATGTGGCATTCTTAAATGCAAAATCTTCGGTAAACGGCCTTGTGGAAATGAACGATAAGGTTATGTACGACACGGCTACGGATATAAGAAACAGGTCGTATAAGGCGATAATGCCTGGTGTCATTGCTGTAACTGCCGCTTTTGTTTTCTCATTGATATTCAATTTTTTCATGAATCATTGTCTGATAGGTCCTCTGGTTAAAATCAGAGATGGCGTAAAAATGTTTGTAGAACGGGAGGTGCCGTTTGATGTTGAAGTAGACACAGATGATGAAATCTCGGACCTTGCCTCCATGATCGGAACGTTGTGCATAATGGTTCAAAAATCGGGGCGGGAGGAATGAGATTTCATATCGTCGTCAGATATGTCGGATTCGTACTTTTGATAAATGCCTTTTTTCTATTCCTCTCATTTCTTATATCGTTATTCAATTCGGATGATGCTTTCTTCCCTCTTCTTTACAGCTTCCTGATAACAGCACTATTCGGGGTCTCCCCCCTAATTTTTGTCTCTCCGGCGAAGCAGATTTCCAACAAAGAAGGCGTGATGATCGTTGTATCAGGGTGGATCCTGTCCTGTTTCGTCGGTACACTACCATATCTTCTGGAGGGTGGAGAGTTCACACTCTCAAATGCCTGGTTCGAAAGTGTCTCTGGTTATACAACCACAGGTTCTTCTATCATTTCAAATGTGGAGGCCTTGCCTTCAGGGCTCCTGTTCTGGCGATCGGCAACTCATTGGATTGGAGGGATGGGAATCATCATATTCGTACTTACTTTACTGCCATCGTTGGGAAACGTCGGATTGGTATTGTACAGAAGCGAAATGTCCTCCCTTGCGCAGGAGAACTTTCGTCAAAGAGCCACGAGAGCGGTTCAGATACTTCTGGCAGTCTATATAAGCCTGACGGTCCTTGAAACAGTTGCGTTGTTGCTGTGCGGGATGAGTTTTTTCGATGCGATTACACACTCATTCGCAACCATCGCTACTGGTGGTTTCTCACCGAAGAACGAAAGCATAGCTCATTATCAAAATGTTTCAATTGAAATTGTAGTTATCATCTTCATGATCCTTTCGGGTATACACTTCGGTCTTCTGTTTTCCATCATATCCGCCAATGGTCGCAACCTCTGGAAATCCACAGTAGTCAGGTATTATATTATTGTCCTCCTGATCGGCGTCATAATATCAACGATTAATATTCATGGAGATCATTTTCGGTCCTGGTTACATTCTCTGCGACTGGCTGCATTTCAGATTGTTTCTATAGGCACATCGACCGGGTTCGCAACGACTGACACCGCGGTTTTACCATCACTCACACAAATACTTATCATTTTCTTCGCCCTTCAATGCGCATGCGCCGGTTCTACCTCGGGAGGAATCAAGGTAGATCGTATGATCATCCTTGGAAAAGTATTGAGCAGGAGGATTAAACAACTGCTTCATCCGCACGCAGTCATAACTGTCAGGGTCGGTGAGAGGAGCCTGAAGACAGATGTTATAGAGATAAGCGTTTTATTCATTGTGGTCTATTTGGGGATTGTGTTTCTATCGACCCTATCACTGGTTTCCCTGGGCGTCGATCCTCTCTCAGCCTTTTCCGGTACTGTGGCAACCATGGGAAATGTGGGACCGGGTCTGGGGGCCGTAGGATCAATGAGCAATTTCAGCGGCATTCCCGATCCAGGGAAGTGGATATTGACAATAACGATGCTTGCGGGGAGATTGGAAATATTTAGTTTCGTTATCTTTTTTATTCCCAAGCAATGGAAATAGCTGCTACTTCTTCTCCAGGCTCTTCTTCAGACTATCAAGTGTGGAATCATCCAGATCGATATCGAGGTTTTCAAGTGTGTTCAGGTTGATTTCACCAATGACATTTACGAACGCGGCTTCAACTCCCGGTTCGAGAGACATGACGAAAAGGCCAGCCACTTTTTCTTCGTCGAGCTTTATACTCACTACCACTCGTTCGTCTTCTCCTTTGACCTGGACGAGTCTCTCCCATCCCTCGCGATTAAGTTTTGCCTCGATCCTGTCCATGATGGGCAGGATTGTCGTGGCCTCATCTGATGTGATCTCAAACGACTTGACCTGGATCCCGTGGAGACCCGCGAGTACTTCATCGAGATCTTCGTCTTCATTATCGTCAGCCATCGCTGCAATCTTCAGAAGGGCCGGTCCGAGTGTGACTTCGGTCACTTCGCCTGCCTTCTCGGGGATCTTGATCTCCTCGAGGTTGATATAACCTGGATATTTCTTGAGGTCTTTTTCCTGGGCCACAGCATTGAAACAAAAAATCATAAACAAAAGCCATGGCAACAGGGATCTACCAGTTCTCATCTTTGACCTCCTGGAAACAGTAGTGTAGTGTTATGAACGCCTTTTTTTACAGTTTTCGGGAAATATTCTAAAAGCACTTCTTCAACCGCATCCTTTTCCGCCCCGCTCATTGTCTTGGCAGTGAAGGTCAGGCTCCACTTCGCCGCAGTCCTTGCTCTCAGCACTTCTTCCTGCGAGTACTGGGCTATTTTGTGTTCCTTCCGGTCATTGAGAGGATGCACGAGGAGCAGGAAGATGATGGTTGCCGCTGCCACACCCGCAGAGACAAGTTGCCAGCGAAATGATTTGAAGCCGAATCCTAATCTCCTGGCTCGTGAATCGTTTTTCCCGCGATCGAGGGTGGCAGCTTCAATATCTCGAAGAAGGTTCTCGGGGCATTGGAGTTGGGGCAGGAGTTCTAATATCGTTACAATATCCAATTCCTTTTGCATTTCAGAGCGACATGCCGAGCACTCTTTCAGGTGCTCTTTCACTCCCAGGGCCTCATTTCTTGGAAGGTCTCCATCTAAGAATAAGTCGAATAGCGATCTTATTTCTTGACATTTCCCTTTCATTTCAACGTTTACCCGCCTTTTCAGGGAACTCCCCTGCCAGGATATCCCTCAACTGCTTTCTTCCCCGATGCACCTGTACTTTGACCGTGTTTACGCTAATATTGAAAATCTCCCCGATCGTTTGATATTTCAATCCGTTGTAATAGTGAAGGATCAGCATGCTTCTCGTTTTTACAGGAAGCTTTTTCATGGCAAGGAATAGGGACTTCTGTTTTTCGTTCAACTCACAGCTCAACTCGGGATCGAAATTTGTATTCACTTTCGCCGGCACGTTTTCCATCCCCACCTTATCCAGAACCTCTTCACGGCTGAGTGAGGCCCTGCGTTTTCGAGTCAGGCTTATACATTGATTGTGAGAAACTCTCATTATCCATGCTCCACACCGGTTTTTGTCAATCCTATCCAGGTTCTGCCATAACTTTATGAACACCTCTTGAGTGACATCCTCTGCATCCTCGCGATTTCGAAGCACATAAAACGCGTAGCTGAAAACACGGTCCTTGTGCTTTCCAAGGAGTTTTTGAAAGAAGCTCTTCTTCATATTCTACTGAAAAGACGCTGTTTTGGGCAAAAAGGTTGCAATCAGCTAATCGCTATTACACATCAATGGATCGATCAAGCAGATATTACAGGAATACGGTAAGGGTGTCAATCAAAAACAGCTTTTAATTCACGAGAGAGGACACAGTCGGGGAAGCTGAATCGCCCGTGCCCATGGTACAGTCGATGTCTCACAAGGCCATCCCTGCGTTATTCTGGCGATGTCAGGCTCTTTGAGCAATGCAACTGAAAAGGTGATTCCTAATTATGTCGTTTTAATTCGCGGTCATCCTGGTTTAAAATTGAACAGCCTCTCGGTGAATGTATGGTGGGCCTACACGCCTCACTATGATGTCATCAACGAGTGTAGTTGAAGATTCAAATGGATCGAATACATAGACTCCGAATGCTCCTGCATCGATCTCTGAATCGTATATCGGTGACCCGGAAAGCTCTTGATCATCCCAGTAAGCCCTGAACGCTGTGTCTTCTGCTATTATCTTCATCCTGTGCCAGCCATCCTCAGTCGGAGGACCACCAGGTATTTCCGAACCCGTCCATTCAGCCAGGGTCTCGATGTTGTCCGGAAAGCTTGACCAGCGCCGGAACCTTATCCTTTCAATTCCCATCGGTGAATAGAAATTCGCTACAAGTTGGTATCCCCTGATTTCTGTGTCCGTAGTATCAATTCTGACTACGATAGCATTGTAGTACCCGCTGTCGATTGTGATGTAGACCTCCGCCTCCATGGAATAATCGGTCATCGAGAAATTCCCAGCCCAGGCCAGTCCAAGTCCTCCCAGATTATCATAGTCACCCTGCACATAGCCGATCCAGCCATCACCACTTGGATTGCCCGATACGCTGTCCACTTCCATCGGCGTAAGAGGATCTCCAAACTCATCGTACCATGCTGAGTGCCATTCGAGGTCCGTTGAACCACCGGTGAAATACTCCTGGTAGAGTATCTGTTGCGTATGTAAGTTTGTCACATAGATAGAAGAAATACCAACGAGAAAAACGAAGCCTGCTATTTGCTTCATGATTACCTCCTCCTGGATCGAGGGATTCCAGAGCGAGTATTAGAAAGTAGCTACGGGAGATCTTATATACTATCCACAATTTGTATTGTATCACATAAATGATTTCCTGTCAACCGATTTGAAGGATGTTCACTTTTGATTCTTAGGCAAAACCGGATACTTATGAGGAACTTCTTTGGAGTAGGTATGCAGTAAGAGGTTTCAAAGCAGTTCAGGTTGAATTAGTAAGAGCCTGTGAAGTTAAAGCTCAAAAAAAGCCGCCCTGAGAAGGGATAAGAGCTTTGTCGATATGAGGCCCATAGGGAAGGCGTCTACACTACTTGATGAGTGTCACCTTTCGGGTTGCCTTGAAGGTCCCCGCCCGGGCTTTGATCAGGTAGATTCCTGAAGGAAGGGGGATGCCTGTCTCATCCCTTCCATCCCAGTCGACCCGGTGTATACCGGCTGTCATGGGGCGATCGATAATTGTTCGCACTTGCTGACCACGGATCGTGAATACTTCGAGGGTGACCGGGATCGAGGCAGGCTGCGATGACTCACCAGGTCCTTTTCAGCCCTGCAAAGTTGCGGCCCACGCTGGCAGTGACAAGCTCATACTCGTACCGGAACTGAAGGGATTGGGGTAGGCCACAGAAAGTGCAAAGACTTCCGGTAGAGGAGGTGATGTTGGGCCCTTATCAATGCCAACCGAGACGTTGAATGCCACTTCGGCTCGGTTGTTGTTCTCGTTCTCCTCTGGTCTCGAGGTACCGAGCGGAGACGGTGGTCTCCGGGTCTTCTGGAAGAGTGAGGGGGAGAGCTGGAAGCGTGAGAGGTATGATCGTCATGCGGGGCATCACAGGTTCAGGTCCCTCGGCCAAGTACCGGTGGCGCACGACATGTTCCTCCCCGTGGTCTGAAAGGTGACCTTCATAGAGAAATGGTGCATGGTCAAAAACCCGCAGCAGGAGCCGACTCCACTCCTCGGCGCCGTCTACTCCGTGGACCTCGATAACGATGCAGCGCTGCCCATCTATTGTTTCCTCCCCTTTTACCTCGAATCGCCAGAAGACCGGTTCTGACCAGAAGGGGTCGGCTGCCTCGGCGTGGTAATAAATGCTTTTGACTGTCCAGGCCTCGCCTGCGCGCCACTGAGGAGAAATCGTGTCAGCCTGTCCTACTATCATGAAGATGAGTAGAAGCCCGATGGCCAGCGAGAGAATCCCCCATGCAGAACCTTTCACATTACCAACGAACAGCAGGGTATATGCACGACCTCTACTCTTTAGGATCCCTCTCTGAGCATTCTCTGACATCATCTTTCTCCACTCATTTCCGACTTTCCCGGGAGGCCTTCACACGGTGAACCTCCACTGTCTTCTCGGGGTGTGTTGACTTTCGGATGGCCCTTTGATCGATTTTAGCACTCGGTTGCTTCGTGAGCTTATGAGGGGTTGGACATCTCGGAGAGTCCCTGGATGGCCTTCTTGAGGTCGGGCTCCCCTAAGGCACGAACGCGGTGCGATGCCTTCCTGAGGGAAGGATGTGCCATCCGGGAGACATCGTCATGAGCCTGTAGTACGAGGAAAGCTGAAAAAAGCGTCAGCAGGATCAACCAGATCAGAGTCCGCATACGTTACTTCCTGCTTCGGCAGTTTCACCACCCGAGAGCGAAATCCTCTTACTGCCTCTTTGGCCCGCATTAACGAAAAAACTTCACAAGTTCCACTATTTTCCGGTATTCTATCACTGCTTGCATGTCTTGTCAATCATAAAAATTTTAGGACTTTTCCCAGAAATTTGAAATTTCTTTCTGTAACTGTTCAAATGGATGGAAGTTAGAGTTCAGTTTAACTGGAACTCAGAACTGCACGCGGCTTTCCCCTTCCTGCTCGACCAAGATGGGTACCCAAATGCTCTCACGACTCGCTCAAGGGCTCTAAGTGCTGCGTTTC
>JBHIFB010000136.1:0-8519 GCA_046760905.1 Candidatus Glassiibacteriota bacterium
ACCTTTGCTAGGCATGTAAGATATGCCATATTGCCTACGTATGTGAGTTGTGTTTCTAGATGGCCTTATAACCATCTATATGAAAGCGGATCTGAGGGTTTAACAATAATTAGCCACATTATAACGGAATTTGTGACGACTGCCGCGGCGAGACATGAAATCCCCTTAATCCTTGTCTTTCCAAAACGGGAGACTTTGAAAATCATCCAAGAGTATCGCAAGAAGCCATACAAATCATTAATTAGTTTTCTAGAAACCAATGACTTTTCTTTCATCGACTTCGGAGATGTTTTCGTTGAAAAAAACCACTCTCGGTACTATTTAAATGATGGCCATTATTCTTTAGATGGAAACGAGGTTATAGCAAACGAACTTATAAATTTTATCCGTTGTTATGATGAGAAGTTAGAAACTAAGGTTCATCCGGAAAATGAGTACCTCTGACTCTTGACAAAAGAGAGGACATCTCAGAAACTTCCTTGAAAAACAAAGCATTAACCTGAATCAAGGAGGTTTCACAAGATGTCCACCAGTATCATATACCATGGATTTGGCGCTGCGGGCTACCAGTACAAAAAGACTGAGTATCTCGGAGGGAAGATCTACTTTACGATCGAGAAGCATGAGAGGCGTTGTACCTGCCCGTGCAGTTGCCTGGTGATTCAGAAGGGGATGAGGGAGAGAGTGATCCAGACAGTGCCCATAGGCGAGAAGCCGGTCTTTTTCAGAGTCGAGAATAGACGACTGTTGTGTTCTGCATGCGGAGCTCTGCGATTCGAGGATCTGGGGATTTCGGAGCCAAAGAAGCAGTATGACAGGAAGCTCGAACGTTATGTGGCCGATCTCTGCCGGCTGATGACCATCAAAGACGTTGCACTTCATGTAGGGCTCTGCTGGGACACGGTAAAGGAGATCGACAGAAAGAGGCTTGAGAGGGAGAAGCCCACAGCTTTCCAAAGCTTACATCCTCAAAGAGGATCTTCGCACGTTCTGGGACTGTGATGATGCGGAGCAAGCCAAATCTCATCTCCTTAGCTGGATCACTATGGCGACAAATTCTGGAATCAGGTTATTGAAAAAATTTGCAAACTCATTGCAACGACACATGAAGGGACTTCTGGCTTACTTCGCTCATCCTATCTCCACTGCACGTGTTGAGGGCATCAATAACAAAATCAAAGTTCTCAAAGAGTGGCCTATGGTTACCGTGATATGGTTTATTTTGAATTGAAAATCTATGCCGCTAACAAGCTCAGGTACTCATTAATCGGATGAGCCTTATTATTAAAATAAAATAATGTTTATGAACTCGCTGGGTAGACCTTGCTCGGTACGCATATTCTGGTTATTCTAATGATAAGATGTTAGACTACGAATCCGAGTATCAATCATCTTTTCACATGGGTCTCTAAGCAAACCTACTACCTATAGAAAGGGGGGATTGTATGATAAGTATAAAATTTGCTTTATCTCTTGCTCCCTGTTAGTGTCGGGGTTCAATTTCACGAAGATGATTGAAAGATAGGAGAATGAAAAATGCGCAACTTATCCGTTCTTATGTCGTCTCTCCTTGTCGGTGCCTTCCTACTTTCTTTAAACAACTGTGCAACCACCGAGAAGGAGAAGGTTGAAATCGGTAAAATCCCCATCACGACAACTTCTGAACTCGCTCTCAAGTCTTTTATGCAAGGGCGCGAACTTTCGGAAAAGCTACGAGGCCAGGAATCACTAATATACTTCGAAAAAGCAATTGCGGAGGATCACGATTTTGCCATGGCATATCTCTATCTGGCCCAGTTCAGTCCAAGCGCAAAGGCATTCTTTGAAAATCTTGACCAGGCCGTTGCGCTTGCGGATAAGGTTTCCGAGGGGGAGCGTCTGTGGATACTCGGTGTCCAGGCTGGTGCGAACGGCCTGCCTATGAAACAGAGGGAGTACTACACGAAACTTGTAGAAGCATTTCCTCAGGATGAGCGAGCTCATAACCTTTTGGGTATTAACTACTTCGTTCAGCAGGAATGGGAAAAAGCAATCGAGGAATGCACAAAAGCAATAGAAATCGCTCCGGAGTTTTCACTTCCGTATAACCAGCTGGGCTATGCTCATCGGTTCCTCGCTAACTACACCGAAGCGGAGAATGCCTTTAAAAAGTACATTGAGCTGATCCCGGATGATCCCAATCCATACGATTCCTACGCTGAATTGCTTATGAAGATGGGCAAATTCGAAGAATCGATTGACTACTACAAGAAGGCACTGGCTCAGAACCCGAATTTCGTCGCGTCTCATATCGGTATAGCCACAAACCTCAACTTCTTGGGTAAACACGAACAGGCGAGAGAGCAACTTGGGAAACTATACAGCATAGCCAGGAACGATGGCGAGCGGCGTGCCGCCCATTTCGCCAAGACGGTCTCATACGTCGATGAAGGGGACATGGAGAAAGCGCTGGAAGAATTGCAGGACCAGTTCACACTTGCCGAGAGGATCAACGACGAAGCGGCGATGGCAGGGGATCTCGTGGCAATGGGAAATATACTTCTCGAGAAGGGTGAGCCGGACGAAGCCATGGCGAAATACGAGAAGTCTCTAAAGATAATGACAGACTCCAATCTTTCCCAGGAGATAAAGGATAACGCGAAACGAGGTTTTCTCTATAACGCAGCACGAGTGATGATGTACAAGGAGCAATTCTCGACTGCCAAGACCAATGCCGACGAGTTCCTCAAGGAGGTGAAAGCAATAAACAATCCGAACCAGGTAAGGCTAGCTCATGAACTGGCGGGCATGATCGCACTCGCTGAAAAAGACTACGAAAAGGCGATTGAGGAACTCTACCAGGCCAATCTGCAGAATCCCTATAATCTCTACAGAATATCACTGGCATACGAGGGGAAAGGAGAAAAGGACAAGGCCAGGGAATACTGTGAAAAGGCGGCGGAATTCAATGCGCTCAACAGCCTTAACTATGCGTATATAAGGGCCAAGGCGCACGAGATGCTTTCTTCAATGTAGTGAGAGCTCCTGATTTAAAGCAGCATGCGATTCCCGTTCAGTACAAGCTCCGATCCAAACGGGAATCGATCACAGTCTAAAGTAAGACCTTTTTAGCGCTTGTCCCGACGGCGCCCTTACGGCATTCTCCGGTCGTCATAAACCCGGCCGAGTGCTTCGCCTGGATATCCAGGGCTTCTCCCAGGGGAACGCCGCAGGAGGCCTGAACGGTTTCCATTATAGCCTTTCGGGCCGCTTCAACCAGGGGATTACCGGCCTCCGGCAAGCCCTTCACGTCCTTGGATATTCTGAGGGCCTTTTCTTTCAAACTTCGTAACCGCAGGCCGTGGTCACCGCCTGTAGCGACCAGCCACGCCTTCGCAAGCGCCTCCTCAACAGGTCCGGCGTAGTCAACCAGCCAGCCTTCTGCATCATCTCCAGCTATGATGGATTTTCCGCTCAAAAGAAGTCGCAAGAGCTTCCCGTGTTTCGAAGGATCTGTTTTCCGGAAGGGCCAGTGGCAGCCTTCCATGCCAGGAACAACCGGCAATGTGACTTCTGGCATACCGAGCTGCGCTCCTTCAACTGAGATCAGGTAGTGGCAGTGCATCAGAAGCTCCAGCATGCCGCCCAGGCAGCGCTTTCCGCCAACGAAGCCAACCGAAACGGCAAATTCATCGTTGAGCCGCCTTGCAACTCGAGACCATGTCTTCGTGATACTGAGACCCTTTTTCTCTTCCTCCAGCGCAGGGAAGAATTCCGTTGTGTCGGCACCTATCATCTGAGTGGACATATGAAAGTCACCGGTGACGATGACGTTAGCTATGCCTTCGGCTATGAGCCAGTCGATCGTCCTGTCCAGCTCATTGACAACGTCCCAGTTGAGCGACTCACGACTGATGGAAATCACACCGACTCTCCCATCATGTTCTGCGTTCACGTAGAGCTGCTGCCACTGGGGAGCGCCCATTCGCTCAAAGACTTCCGGGTACCAGCATTTACCAGCCGCTTCAGGGTGAAGCTTATGGTATGCCGCAACCCGGCTTATGACGTTGTCGGCACCGTAATCGCGGATAAAGGCCAGGATCCCCTTCGTGAACTGAGCACACAGCTCTCCGATGGCGTTCATGTGAGAGAGATGAGCCCTCCTTTCGTGAAGCATCATGCTGGTCATCTGGAAGAGGGGGCCCAGAACCCAGCTCTGGAACGTATCCTCATCGTCCATTTCCCAATCAACGACAGGGCGATTGCTCGAATACCAGCTTTCACCGCTGTCCTTACGCCGCACAAGCTCCGGTGATGGTCTGAACACTTCGCCGTATCTCTCAGCCAGATGGTGGAGGCATGACCAGGTCAGGAAACTGGCTCCCGGCCCGATGGCGTCATGTGCCCGCAGCGGGTTGGGACCCAGGAGTCTGCGGATGTACTTGTCCACCTTCCAGAACGGCATGTTGGTGGCACGGTGGTACCTGATCGCCGCTTGCGTAATGCCGCAGAACAGCACATCAAGGATGAAGGACCAGTTGTCACTGACGGGGATCGGTATGAGCCCCATCGCCAGGAGGAGATGTGTAATATCCGAAGGCTTATCCTCGATAACTTCCCAGACCTTGTTGATTTGATGCGGGAACGATGGGTGGAGGATCCCCACACCGAGCTCGGAGCTCGGAAACCCCGAGGTCACCGAGCGGATCTCGATTTCCGGGTAAGCCTTACGCATGAGGTCATAGTGGGATCTTTTAAGCTGCAGTATCTCCGGAATAGCCTCGAGCAAAAAACGAGGCCTATACTGCGAAAGCCCCTCGGGCAGGGATGAACCGTCATAGCTGAATCTTACTATATTGGCCATGATTTCAGCGGCTCGCTTGGAACCGAAGGAGGATTTTAAACCGGCATACTGTCCTCCAATGCCATCAGGCGCATCCGGCAGATCCAGGGTAACAATCGGCACACCGTATGGCAGCAACCTGGATCCAAGCTGCATCGCCTTGCCGGAGCCGACGATGCCATTGCCGCCGGAGATGAGCAGAGAGCCGCGACCGTTCTCCGGACCGAATACTCTTTCAACCAGCTCTTTCTCATCGACCGGCAATCTACTTTTTCGAAAAACGTCTAAGACCGTACCCAGACCCAGAGTCTGGAGCGTTGTCTGTCTCATTGATTTCATGACTACTTTCCTTTTCTACTGTCTGTGACTTTGAAAATCGCCGAAATCCCAACATCTCCAGCGGCACATCCGAAAATGAGAGCGTAGCCGCCGCCCCGGGTGACCGCTCTTTCCAGCGCTTCGACGATGACCCTTACCAGAGTCGGCCCCTGAGGATGACCATAAATCATGGGACAGCCGGTATCGTTCATGTTGTGCCAGTCATATTCCAGAAGCTTGGCGAAGACGACATCATTGACAGCGAAGGGATTGTGGTCGTAGACCGCCGTCATGTCAGACATCGTAAGGCCCGTCCTCTCCAGAAGCTGCTTCACGGCAAAGCCGGGTGCTTCCGGCATGTATCCGGCCTCCGTCCTGTATTCGTTGGAAGCGATCAGCTGGATGCTGATTTCAGGGCGTAGACTCAACTCCCGCATCTTTTCCTCGGTTGTGACAATTATGGTGAACATACCGTCTGAGGCATGGGTTTGCCCGCCTGCTGTGACGCAGGTATCCAGCTGGCGTTCTGCCTTGAACTGATCGAGGGAGGTATACTTCCGTACGCCGTAATCGTCATCGACGATGCCCAGTTTCTGTCCTCGCACATCCAGAATCGTCATCGGGAACAGGAAATTGTCCAGCACCCCTGATTTTTTCGCATCGAAGTACTGCTGGTAACGCCAGAGGGAGAGTTCTGCAACTTCGTTGAAATCGATCTTATATTTCCTGGCTGTTCTGCCGGCACAGGCTATCATGGAGGTTTCCCCTCTGGCTTGCCTGAAACCGGATTGGCCAGTAGATGGGTCGTAACCGAAATTATCCCAGATATCGCTGATCACTTCCGTCCTGCGATAGGTTCCCTGATTGGGAAAGACACCGGCGGGCGAGTTGCTGGTTTTATCAAAGGCCAGCACACCTATGACGGAATGGGAGCCGCTTTGAACCTGAGCGGCCGCCTTGACCACCACCTGTAGTCCAGTTGCGCATGCCTGCTCCAGATGAAAACCCGGAAGGCGTCGTCCGAAGCTGTGGGATAGGTATGTTGATCCCCAGAACTTATAAAGCCATGGTATCGTCGATCCGGTCACCAGGTAATCCAGCTGGCTGATCGGGACACGCTTCTTGCTGAGAACATAGGGCATCGCTTCGGCCGCAAACCGGGCTATGTCAACTTCGGCCAGGGCACTTGTGTGCCAAGCCGGAAACCAGCTGCCACCCCAGGTGCCGTAAGGAATAAATGCCTTCGGGTAGCACGAGGTTACTTCTTTCATTTATTTCTCCTTCTCCTGGGATTTCTTCATTCAGCGGATTTCTATCCCGCTTTCCTCTTTCACACATTCACCGTTCTCTGAGTGTCTATACCGGCTCGTAGACGGAGTCTGCTTTAGTACGACAGATCGGCACTGTTGTCAACCTGGACCGGTGTTTTCCTAAAACTTTACTTCAAATTAATTGACTCCAGGGAATAAAGCAAGAAATAGATAAGGCCTGCCGGGAAAAATGCATTGTGACGGTTGATTTGTGCTCCCGGCAAGAGTATAATCATCTTAAAGAGAGGGAAAAACAGAGAAATTTCTTCAGTACGCCGGGGATTTAGAGGGCGTGGAAGATTACAGGCTCACCTATTCACCAGGCATACTCAATGAAAGAGGCAAATGATGGAGATATTGCAGCCAGAGGGATGGATAAGGCCAAGCGGCTACAGCAACGGCATCAAGGTCGAAGGTGAGATGATCTTTGTCGCCGGCCAGGTCGGATGGGACGAGGATTGTCATTTCGTCAGTGACAACCTTACCGACCAGGTCCGCCAGGCTCTTATAAATGTCGTAACTGTTCTAGAGGAAGGGAATGCGAAACCGGAGCATATAGTCAGAATGACGTGGTATGTTACTGATATCGAAGAATATCGATCATCAAAAAAGGAGATAGGAAGTATCTACCGTGACATAATTGGAGACCACTATCCAGCAATGAGCCTCTTCCAGGTTTCCGCTCTTTTTGATGAAGGGGCCAAGGTCGAAATCGAGGCTACGGCCGTGATACCCGCAACTGAGTGATAAACTGACCACATACCCATCCCTCAGTGTCTGAGCCTGCAAAACACCTCGAGGCCGCGCTCCAGAGTTTCATCAGGCGCAGCGATACTCACACGGACGTGACTCAAGCGGCGGCTGAAGTTCCGGCCGGGGACGATGATGAGCTTATCGGCGATGGCCCGCTCACAGAACTCGAGGTCGTCACCCCAGGGCACTCTTGGGTAGATGAAGAATGAGCCACCCGGTTTGACCACTTCATAACCTGATGCCACGAGGCCTTCGTACATGAAATCGCGTTTCCTCCGATAATCATCGACATATTGCTTCATGTCAACATCGAACGCTGCGAGCGAACCTTTCTGGACCAGTGTTGGAGGGCAGGCATAGACGAACTGTTGTAGCGTTCGCATCCTGTCGATCAGCTCGGGCGCTCCCGCCGCCCATCCGAGCCTCCAGCCGGCCATACCGTAGGCTTTCGAGAAGCCACCCACCAGAAGGCTTTCCGGACCGAGGAATTGTTTGATGCTGACGTGTGGTGCATCATACACGAAGATCTCATAAAGTTCATCGCTCAATACCGTGACGCCCTGGCTGCGGCATAAATCAGCGACTTCTTCTATCTCAGAAGCGCTGAAAACGGCTCCGGTGGGGTTTGAAGGGGTATTCAGGATAAAAAGACGCGCACGATCGCTCATTTGTTTTTCAATTTCACTAGCCCGCAGCCTGAAGTCGGGGTACAGGTCGTAGAAGACAGGGATGCCGCCGAAGAGCCGGACCAAGCGGTGGTAAAGAATAAAGTAGGGATCTGGCAGCAGAACCTCATCACCCTGTTCGACCAAAGCGAGAAGCGCAAGCACTATTGCTCCGGTTGCGCCTGAGGTCATGAGTAATTCTTCGTCCTCTGAGAGGCCGTACTTTGATTTCAGGTATTGTCTTGTCGCCTCGATCAGATGCGGATCGCCCTGGGTTGGCCCGTATCCCCCGCATCCCGATCGGATCGCATTGATGGTGGCTTCCTTGATTTCATCGGGAACGTCGAAGTGGGCCTGACCGATGGAGAGATCGATGGCTCCGGGGATACGGTGGGCTCTGTCGAACAGCTTTCGGATTCCCGATGCCTTGAGATCCTCCGCGCGTTTTGAGAAACGTCTCCTACCGTGCCTGTTATTTTTGATTCCTCGGGATGTCACCTGTTTTGTTTTCATGAAGTGTGATTACCTCCTCGTTGGGATATTATTATGAGGACCGGCATTTGTCAAGCAAATATGGCGAGGTTGTTGAAAAAGCGGGTATTGCCGGAGGATGGTATCAGGGGATTTTTCGACTCGATTGGCTTAGCCCTT
>JBHIFB010000137.1:0-8274 GCA_046760905.1 Candidatus Glassiibacteriota bacterium
GCTGCGTTTCACTTCCAAGATACGTCACCGTATTTGTGAAACGCAGCACTTAGTTGACAGGGAAGGCTTTTTATCATATAGTTTCTCACGTTCATGCAGGTTTCGCTTGCATACCCTATGACTCTCAAATCAAGGACTAAGAAACAGGAGGAACAGAGATGAGATCTTTCGTCGTTCCCGGGGCAGTCCTCATTGCACTCACCCTGGCACCCTTATTCACGCTCGGCATTATTGCTGGGGCCAGTGAGTCTGAGTCAAACCCCGTTGTCGTGATGGAAACCAGCATGGGCGCCATCACAATTGAGCTTTACAGGGACAAAGCTCCGATATCGGTTGAGAATTTCCTCTCTTATGTGAAGGATGGATTTTACGACGGCCTGATCTTTCACCGGGTGATCGAAAATTTCATGATACAGGGAGGCGGTTTCACACCTGATATGCAGAAGAAGGATACGAAGGCCCCTATAAAGAACGAGGCCGGCAATGGCCTGTCGAACAAGCGCGGGACAATCGCCATGGCCAGAACCAGGGTCATCGATAGCGCCACCTCCCAATTCTTCATAAACGTGGTGGATAACTTACAGCTCGATCATAAGGACGAGACCATAGATGGCTTTGGATATTGCGTGTTCGGGAAAGTGACTGACGGGATGGACGTCGTCGACAAAATAAGGAAGGTTGAAACGGCCACGAAGAGTCGGTATAGAAATGTTCCTGTTGATCCTGTTGTGATAAAGAAAGTCACTCTCAAGGAGTAAACGGCAAAACAGAATACATCCCCTGCGGTCACGTCACGGTTATACCGCTCGGCCGGAAGGGGTAACCGGCCAAACAGAATATATCCGCTTTAGGTCGCATCACGGTTATCCCACTTGATGTGGCTGCAGTGGTTTGTTATACCAAAAGGAAAAATTTGACCCAGCACATGCGCCTCACATTCATCTAACCACCAGAAGATACCCCAAGTGAAACTCTAAGTTTTTTTATATAACCGGATTAGAATAACTGTCCAATCCATCACAAAACTGGCAGGTTTTTTGCTTAAATATGATACCAAGGTGTCCAGGCGGACTGGAATCTGTAGAACGAATCTTCTCAGGGGGGTAAAATATGTTTAAGAGGAAAAGGGGCGAAGGTTTCACGCTGATCGAGCTTGTGATGGTGATCACCATCATCGGTATTCTCGCGGCCGTAGCGATTCCCAATTATGTCGACATGAGAACCGAGGCACGGGAGGCTGCATGCAACGGTCTCAGGGGAACGCTGAACTCGGCTGCCGCCATATACTATGCCGATCAGGTCAAGCAGGGGAATGCGGGATCTTTCCCGGCGACTCTTGCGGCCGTGAAAGCACTCATTCCGAACTGGAACGAGGGTGACATTCCCTCGGGTCATACGTGGACCTGGAGTAGTTCGACCGGTAGAGTGAGCTGCTCTAATAATAATGTCGGTGCCAGCTACCATTAATTACTTGAGTCTAATTCTGACATTTGACAGCTCTCATCCGCCGAACCCGAAGGAAAAACCTGAGAAACCTTACCTGGTATATGAACTGGTATATGAAAATGGCGCGGGGTCTGGCCGATTCACGGGGAACCTGCCTCGCAACGTCATTCCTGGCTCCCTGATGGTAAGGTCGTTTCTCCGGGTATCAAATCCAAAACCGGATATTTCTCCCAGCTCACGTAATCGAAATGCCACCATTCGGTGGGAAGAGGTATGAACCCTTCCGAGGCCATGACCTCTTCAAGCAGCTTCGCATTCTTTGCCGCCGTCGTATCGGCTCCCGCATAATCCCTGTGCGCTTTCTCAGAGAAATCATCGTAATCGGTGGGCATGTGAAGCAGTTTCCCTTTCGAATCAGCCAGGGTCACATCCACCGCCGCACCCCTGTTGTGCCTGGAGCCTTTCGCCGGGTTGGCGACATACCTTTCATCTGATACCTTCTGCCACATCTTCCTCTGTACAGAGAGCGGTCTGTACGCATCCCAGATAACAAGCTGGAGCCCTCTCTTCTCGAGACGCTCCTGCACCTTCTTCAGAGCAATCGCAACTTCCCTGCGAAGCAGACACTTCTCTGAACTGTAAAGTGCTTCACCGAACGCATTATCCGTGCCGGCATATTTGAGGTCGACTATTATACCCGGTATCATCGTCCTGACATCGACGAAATCGCCTTCTCCTCCCTGAGAAAAGACAGATCGCACCGATAACACGCTTATGAGAATGACAGGCATGAGGAGAAATGGCGCTCGTTTCATCAGAATCCTCCATCGCTCAATGTGGAATTTGAAATCATGCTCCTCTATCGCTCCAATTGAAACATCGACAATATATCTTTCTATATCCAATAGCTCAGACCACGTAGAGGACATCCTGAGGGTGCGATAGGAAACGACACCCCTGCTCTTCGACGACTGCTATCTCCTCCACGGTTGCAACTCCGTATCCCTCGACTGTCACTCTTGGCTCCAGGGTATAGACCTGCCCCTTCTCGACCTTCGCGTAGGGTAGTTCTCCGTATCGTTCCCACCTCGGGCAGAGAAGCCCTGAGCCATCATGGGCCTTCCTTCCGATCTGGTGACCCAGTGCGTGGGGATATTCCTCATATCCGAGCGATGTTATGTGGCTCCTTGCCACATCATCCACCTTCCACCCTTCGATACCCGGTTCAAGGGCAGAGCTCGCCTTCTTCACCGCATCCCTCACGGCCATAAACGCCTTCTCTGCGGCTTCCGGGGCGCTTTCCTCCCCGTTGTGGGCAACGTACCAGGTCCTTTGCATGTCGGAACAATAACCAAGATACCTCACGCCGAAGTCCACATTCAGGATATGCCCCGGTTCTATCTTTCTGTCGGTAGGGCCGTAGTGAGCCCCGGCAGACTCAGGCCCCGTAAAAACCGAGGGGCAATATGCAGGATCCCAGGCCGCTTCCAGATCCCGCTTCTTCACCTCATGCAAAATGAAATGCGCTATGTCTTTCTCAGTGAGCCCTGGCCTGATCACTTCTGTAAGCTTTGATAGTATGTCCTCTGTTATTGTTATGGCGGCACCGATTCTCTCGAGCTCCTCGGGCGATTTCCTACCCCTGAGGGCGCTTATGAGCTTTTCCGATGATATTATCCTATCGAGATAGGGAGTGTCCGCCAGATATTCGGTTAGTGTCAGATATACGCCATGGCTCAGCCCATCGGCAAGAACGTCACTTGTCGAGTAATTCAGAGCTATGTTTTTAGGATCAGCACGCTCAATGGTTTCAAGAAGATCTTCCTTCAAGGACTCGACATAGGGCTTTACAACGGTGTAGAGCCCTGCCGAGCTTACATTCGGTTCATCGAGGGAACCGACCAGCGCTATCCTCTCTCCCTCACGGGTGAAGATGAAAGCAGAGAGCCATGTCACGTTCTTTCCCAGTATGAGTTCAAGCACAGGATCCGGGTTCGTTTCGCTCTCCCTCACGAGTGTTATCCACATGTCTATAGCGAGCTCGTTCATGATTGAAACTGCCTGGAGAACTTTCTCTTCCTGAATTTTCATATCACCGCCTCCGGAATGTTTCTACATGGATACGCTCAGCATAGTGATGTTCCCGTTCCGGTTCTAATTCAGCATTACCTTCTATATAAATAGCACCTCCACTCTCAGCTGTAAAGAAGGATCGAGGCGATCAGAGGAGCTTCCCTCTCGCTCGGGATGTTGGTTGACAGGGGCCCGATCCTGAGAGGGGAATGGCACATTGGCCATCTTGACATGAGTGTATTTCTCAATTTATATTGCCGATAGATGTGGTACCAATCGGGTCTCGGGAGGCCGGGGTTTGATTAAAAGATACGATTTCTATTTATGGAGGGAGTAAATGGAGTACAGTTCGATTGAAAGCATGAAAAACTGGCTTAAGGGTATCGTCGAGTGGGATGGAGAGTTTCTGCTCAAGGATGCGACTAAGTTCTCAGGAGACGTTCTCGATAAGCTCGTCTGGACCGTTGTCTTCGGTAAGGATGATGATCTAAAAAAGACCGCAGCCTGGATTATACATATGGGAGGACACAGGTGTGGAATATGGCCTGCATCCATACAATCCTTCTACCAGGCGCGAGGGAGAGGGGAATTTTCCGGGTTCACGGTTCCCGCGATAAACGTGAGAGGCCTGACCTATGATGTCGGCAGGGCAGTTTTTAGGGCAGCGAATTCTCTAAACGTGGGGGCGCTGATCCTCGAAATCGCTCGCTCCGAGATCGGTTACACCGAACAGCGCCCGATGGAATATGGGGCGGTGATCACCGCTGCCGCTATGAAAGAAGGCTACAAAGGACCCCTCTTTTTACAGGGTGACCATTTCCAGGTCAATGCCAAGAAATACGCCGCCGATCCTGACAAGGAGTTAAACGCTGTTCGTGACCTGATAAAGGAGGCCATCGAAGCGAATTTCTTCAATATCGATATCGACACCTCAACGCTGGTCGATCTCAGCAAGTCCAGCATTACAGAGCAGCAAAGAGCCAACTTCGAGATAGCCTCCATGCTGACCGAGCATGTGAGAAACCTCGAACCCGAGGGCATTACCACATCCGTCGGTGGTGAGATCGGTGAAGTTGGCGGAAAGAACAGCACCGTTGAGGAGCTCACCGCCTTCATGGAAGGATACAACGAATCACTAGAATCGAGCGGAGGAGGTCTCACGGGAATCAGTAAGATCAGTGTGCAGACGGGGACATCACATGGAGGCGTGCCGCTGCCCGATGGAACGATAGCCGAGGTAAAGCTCGATTTCGACATTCTAGAGAAGCTGTCCAGGGTTGCTCGAGATGAGTACGGTCTGGCGGGTGCAGTTCAGCACGGTGCATCCACTCTTCCTGACGAGGCCTTCCACCACTTTCCCAGAACTGAGACAAGCGAGGTCCACCTCGCGACCGGCTTCCAGAACATCATATATGACTCGAGTGTCTTCCCGGATGACCTCAGGCAGGAGATCTACAGATTCCTCGGGGACAACTTCCAGGCGGAACGCAAGGAAGGTCAGACGGATGAACAATTCATCTACAAAACCAGGAAAAAGGGCTTCGGTCCCTTCAAGAGGCAGATCTGGAGCCTGCCTGCGGATGTGAGAGGCACGATCGGCGATGAACTCGAAGCGAAGTTCAGGTTCCTTTTCGAGAAACTGAAGGTGGAAGACACGAAAGACCTGGTGAATCAGCACATCACGCATAGAAAGTTTGAAATGGAGAAATGAGAATCTGGCGGCAACTGGCCGTGCATCGTGAAAGGAGACCGTGATGGATCACGATAAAGGTGAATCACTGACCAGGCATATCATGCTCGAGCAGAGGAAGTATCAGGAGGCGACGGGGGATTTCTCGGCCGTAATGAACGGGATTTCACTCGCGGCCAAGATCATCTCATCAGAGGTCAACAAGGCGGGATTAATCGACATCCTTGGCCTCACCGGTAAAACGAATGTGCAGGGCGAGGAAGTCCAGAAATTGGATGAGTATGCGAACGCCACTGTCATAAGCGCTATAGAACACACCGGCCATATCTGCGTGATGGCGTCTGAGGAGCTTGCAGATCCTATAGAGGTTCCAAAGCAGTTTCCCAGGGGGAAGTATGTGGTCATGTTCGATCCGCTGGATGGCTCGTCCAACATCGAAGCCAATGTGAGCATAGGAACAATATTCTCCATGCAGAGGAAAGTATCTGCCGGTAAAGAGTGGAGCATGGATGATCTTCTCCAGAAGGGGGAGAACCTCGTAGCAGCCGGATATATAATCTACGGTTCGAGCACGGTTTTCGTTTACTCGGCCGGGAAAGGCGTGCACGGTTTTACGCTCGACCCTAACGTGGGGGAATTTCTTCTTTCGCACCCGAACATAAGGATCCCGGAGAAGAGCAAAATTTACAGTGTTAATGAGGGTAACTACAACTACTGGGACGAAGGAGTGAGAAGGTACATAGACTATTTGAAGGACAAGGATCCCGAGAACAACAGGCCTTATAGCTCACGATATATTGGATCCCTCGTCGCCGATTTCCACAGGAATCTCCTTTACGGGGGCATCTTTCTCTATCCCGCCGACAAGAAGGATCCGAAAAAGCCCCATGGTAAGCTCAGGCTTCTTTACGAGGCCAATCCGTTGGCTTTCATCGTTGAACAGGCGGGTGGTGCGGCGAGCACCGGCTGGGAGAGGATCCTCGAAGTCGAGCCAACTGATCTCCATCAGCGGGTCCCCCTAATCATAGGAAGTAGAGAGGATGTCAGAATGGCGGAGGAGTTCATCCAGGGCATTAAATAAAGCTACCAGCACGCCTCCTGCTGTTTGAAAGAGAATATTAATTCCATAGAACCATTTTAACTGACACATGTGTGGCAGAAAGACTCTGAAAAGGTCTATGAAAAAATCTTCTGGTGCGCCTCAGCGAAGGGAGACTTTTTAAGAGACCTATGCAAAACAAATTGACATACATGGAGAATTGTGATAGTATGGATATGCTTTCAGTTAAAAAAGGAGGCCCTGATGCGCGAAAGAGTAAACACCGCTACGCTACTGTTTCTTCTCCTTCTAATATTTTCCTCCGGCAGTTTGTTTGCCCGTATAGAATCAAGAGACGAGGCGCTGAGGAAAATCATTGATGAAGTCATCGACGTTGATGTCGATCAGGTGAGGCTTTACATCACGAAAGAGCCGGTCGAAGCAGGGACTCAGATTCTCTCATGGAAACGTGTAGAGATCACTGCGCCTCTGAGGGGCTGGGCCGCTTTTATCGACGATCACCCTACAGCGAACTTCGAACACGCTGTGAGGTATGTGTTTCTGGAGGAGAAGAGCGAGAGGATTCATATTGTTCATTCAACCGTGCCGCCAAAAGCAGAAGATGCCTACTACGAGTATCCAACGGAGATCGGAAGGCGTCTCGATTCGGCCAGGCAGATAATTCCAAAGCTATACACAGGTCCCAAATACGGGAACAGGAATCCCGGGGGGGCGTATGCGGTCATTCTTAGCGGGGGCGCGAGTGCGGGTAATAACCATATCCGATACTGGAACGATTCTTCAAATATCTATACCACCCTCACCCAGGTATACGAGTATCCGGACGAAAACATATTCGCCCTTATCTCCGACGGACTCGATCCAGCCCCCGACCGGTCTGATGGCACAAATTCTCCGCCGGATCTCGACGGCGACGGGGACGATGACATCATGGGGCCGTGTGTTCTTTCTGAAATTCAATCTCTGTTTACAATGCTAGGTGATATACTGGAGACGGGTGACCAGCTTTTCATCTTCACCACCGATCACGGAGGCACAAATGGTGGATGGAGTGTCTATCTGAACCTCTGGAATTGGGAGGAATTACAGGATAATGTCCTCGAATCACTGGTCGATGGGATTCCGCAGTGCGACATGATATTCACAATGGAGCAGTGCTTTTCCGGAGGATTCGAGGACAACCTTGCGTGGGACGATGAAGGCAGGGTCTTTAGCTCGGCGGCTGCCTATGACGAGTATTCGTGGGCCATGCCGCCCGATTATGAGTACGACACTTACGTCTTCTACTGGACCGCAGCAGTGAAGGGCGAAGACGCTTACGGTAATCCCGTCGATGCCGATTACAACGGCGACGGGGTAGTGACTATGGACGAGGCTTTCCAGTATGCAGAGTTGATGGATTTCAGTGATGAGACCCCGCAGTATCACTCGAATCCGGAGGATCTGGGATCAGAGCTATCTCTTTGGGGAACCAGGTCCTTCATCGAGGGCTTCGTGACCGATGCCTCGTATGGGAATCCGCTCATTGCCACGGTAAGGATAGTAGGAGGGGATAGATCCACTACCACGGACATAACCGGCTACTACGAACTCCGGTGTGACGATGACACTACCGTCTCGGTGGAAGCGAGCTCCTACGGTTACAGAACACAACAGCAGAGCTGTTACGTGCCCCCTGACAGCAGCGCCTGGCTCGATTTCGGTCTCGAAGAGGCTTTGCCTGGTCTACTCTATGGATGGGTGAGGAGTGCACTTGATGGGACACCGATAGTCGATGCGGAAGTGAGTGTCCTCGAGACCCCCCTCAACCCACAGTACACTGATGAGGAGGGATTCTATTCCTTCGTCATTCCTGGAGGGGCGACTTATCAGGTGCAGGCGATGAAGCCGACATACGTGTTGAAAGTGAAACAGGCACCCGTTGCTGAAGGTGATTCCACCGTTCTATCTTTTGCCCTTGGTCTGGCCGAGAGTTTCGAGGACGACGACGGGGGATACACGGGCC
>JBHIFB010000138.1:0-8199 GCA_046760905.1 Candidatus Glassiibacteriota bacterium
ATGGATCCGCCCATCGGCAGGACGACTCTTCTCTTGAAGCTTTCTGTGACGCCCCTCACGCCTTCAGGTATCAATCCTCCGATTGCATTCGTCTGCTGGAAATCGTTGTGGGAGGCATAGAGGATGAGAGGAATCTTCTCCTCTATTTCATGCCCTATTCTGCTGCTGAGCATATCATAGGAACGCTCCGCAAGCCTCGCCCCGATACGCGCACCCTCCTCTTCCTCATCGTAATAGTAGACATCGAAGTGAGGAGTCTTGATGATCCTCCAGTTGAATCTCCTGTACTGGACCTTGTTCCGCCCGAACTGGTATCCAAGCTGTGCCATAGAGGAGTGTTCGGGGAAAAGTAGCAAAATGAGAAGAAAAAAGCCTGAGCAAATCTTGAAAATCTTGTTCATATTCATATCACACTTCACGACCTGATGCATCTGTTGTGATCAACCTGGTATTATCATATATAATATATATAATTATCCGAAGTCAATGCAGTGAGTATTGTGGGCTACACTCAGTTCATTGATTTAAGAGATCTCTCAGAATGGAGTAGCTTATATTTATCAGATTCTTTCAGCTAAAAGGAGTGTTGGGTTCTGCCGGGATGAACGATTATTCGCAGGCCAGTTATCAACGCACCTTTGAGGCCATAAATGAAACGGGAAGAACTTTCGAACCTTTCCAGATCTATGGGGGCGGCAGCTTTCGGCACAGCTCGAGTCGATGACCTCATGGATAGATTCCCCCTCCTCTCGGCGGATCTCGCCAGGGGACTGGTAACGGGCATCTCCGTAGCAGTCAGGCTCTCGGGAAGGATTCTGGATGACATCGAAGATCGACCCACGCGCCTCTACTTTCATCATTACAGACGCGTAAATCATATGCTGGACATGATAGCCCACACCATCACGACGAGATTGATGGAAGACGGCTTCGATGCAGTTCCGATACCGGCTTCGCAGACGATAGACTGGGAGAACCAGGCGGGTCACCTCTCTCACAAGGTAATAGCTGTGAAGGCTGGACTGGGATGGATCGGAAGGAACAATCTCCTTGTGACTCCCTCCTGGGGCTCACAGGTCAGGCTGGTGACGGTTCTGACTGATGCCGAAGCAAAGAGCCAGACACCCATGGAAGAATCCTGCGGCACGTGCCGTGCCTGCATCACTGCTTGTCCGGCAGGTGCAATCGGTGAATCTCCTGGCGAATTCGACAGGGATCGTTGCATGGCGAAGGTGAAGGAGCTTTCGAAGCTGGCCGGGATAGGCCACTACATATGCGGCATATGCGTAAAAGCATGCAGGGGAAAACGATCATGATGAGAGAGCTGAGAGAGCCCTCGAGGGCATACCTGCTCGCAGCGATGCTGTCGGGCGATGATAAACTCTTCGACGAAGCGATCCGGGAACTTGTTCCTTTTTTCGGCCACATCAAAAAAGAAAGCGAAAACATAGCCTGGCAACACAGCGCCTATTACGAAAAGGAGCTTGGGAGAGATCTTTTCAGAAAATTCGTATTCTTCTCACGTCCCATCGATCCGATAGAGCTCGCAAGCGCGAAGCATGTGAGCATGGACGTGGAGAGGAAACTGGGAAAAAGGGATGAGGGGAAGCTGCAAAGAAGGATAAACATCGATCCCGGTTACATGACCCGGGCCAAGCTGGTTCTCGCCTCGAGCAAGGACTTCTCCCACAGGATATACATTGGAAACGGCGTCTATGCCGAAGTCACCCTCTATTTTAAAGACGGGTGTTTCAGACCATTCTTCTATACATACCGCGATTACAGGGATGACAGTGCGATAAAGCTTTTCAATGCGGTGAGGGATGATTATTTTTCACAGGTGGAGTGAGTGATAAAAAAAACCAGTCAAATTCACATGGCAGCTCAACAGGCTTATCCTTAAAATATCGCATAGAAAACTCACACTGTGAGCTACTTCCCTCAAGACCCTGCCTCCAAAAACTTATCCTTCCACCTGTAAAACTGTGTCTGACTGATCCCGTGATCCCGGCAAATCTCGGTTACAGGTCTCTCTCCCTTCATACCCTCCACTACGATTGCCAGCTTCTCTTCCGCTTTCCATTTCCGGCTTTTCATCCGATCCTCCTGGATAATACTGAATTTTTATCAGATATACATCTAGCCCGATTAATTCATAAACATTCATTCTCATGATAAAATAGTATGCTGAGGGGTCAGCAGGCAATGTAGAGATTCTTTAGATTGAGTGGAGAGGGATCGAATGGAGGTGAAGAGGAACAAACGAGCCTTCATATCCTGAAGGAAGAGAGACTGCTCCCTTGGTTTTCGTTCTTATTGGAATGTTATCATTCAGAAATGAATCGCTAACGTTCACGGAAACGCGTGGGCCAGGTTCCGGAGTATCGTGACAAAGAGATCTGTGAGCGGAAACGAAGTGGGGAAATGGAACCTGATCTTTGTGACCAGCTCATGGACTCTGGCTCCCACTTTGAGAATCCGATTTTGCAGCGTGTTAAATTGGGCCCGTACCCACCTGGTCCCCTTCAGGCCTTTCTCTGCTAATGTGTGGAGAAGCACATATGCTGCACTGTGGAGAAAGAGACGGAACTGGTTTGCCATGAAGCTGTGGCAGGAGGTGCGGTCTGAGTGAAGGAAGGTCTTGTGGTTCTTGATGTAGTTTTCCATGCCTCCTCGTGCACAGTAGACCGTCTCATAGAGAAACGACGGTTGACTGCTCTCGAAGCTGGTCACGATAAAACGTATATTCTCTCCCTGATCGGAGACTTCTACTTTACATATGATTCTTCTGGGCTCTTTCCATGTTCCAGCCTGGTAGGGAAAAGAGGTGAACAGCCGGATCTTTCTCTGAGTGATTTCGTAGAGTGACCGTGCCTTTTCCAGTAAACCCGAGGCCTGCTCTTTGAGGACCGCATTGCCTGACTGGCCAAGGGCGTAGTGCACCTCATTCTCTTCACACCACTCATGTACCTCAGGAGTACTGAAGTGACTGTCAGCACGCACAATGATCTTCACCCTGGGCCAGCGTTTTCTGATATAGGCAACCAGCCGTTTGAGAATCGCAGTGATCTCACGCCCGCTGGGGCGTTTGCCGGGACGCAAGATAGTTGTAATGAGTTTACCGCTCCTTCCTTCATACACATGGAGCGGCATGTAACAATGCTCGTCGTAAAACGCATTAAACAGCGTCATCTGCTGGGCACCATGAGTGGGATCATCTCATTACAATCGTTGGCATCTTCATACCCGCAGGCTATCTGATACACCCGCTGACTCACCAACTCTTCATACGAATGATCAACGTAGCTCTGATGACGATTGTCCAGCAGTGCTTCAACAAGACGCCTGATCACTCCAACGCCCCTCTCCACTTCACGCAGAAACAATGCTCCTCCGTCGCTGGTGAGCGTGCCACCGTTAAAATCAGCGTTCACTTTTTACCGGAAATACTTGCAAAAGGAAGGGTAGTTTGATTATCTTTAGTCATAGCAGTTTCCTCGTTGTATTATTGCGATTAATGTGGTTTAACTGTAATATAATACAACAAGTTAGAAAAGGAAACTGCTATTTTTTATGAACAATTCGGGTTAATAATATTGATGATATTAAATAACACAATGAAGGCATTCAATTTAACCTTTTGATTTTTCATTATATCACAATCATGTGTAACTGTCAAGCTATAATAATAGTATTGTCAAAATTCTGATCACCTAATTTAGTCATATTTTTATACTATTTTGCATTTTCAAATGCCTTAAGAAAACGATATTATTAATATTCTAAATTATTAGCCTTCCCTATCGAAATTTATTCAAGCTGAATAACTGAAAACAAGTTGACAAGATTCCCACACCCTGATATCATCAACATTAGAAAAAGAAATATTAGAAAGGAAAAAATCAAGGAACAAAGGAATTAAGAAAATAAGAAAAAGGAGATGAATGATGATTCCGCGATTGAACTTTCATTATGGCCTGTGCTTGATTGTGACTGCAACTCTATTCACACTGAATGAGAATACGACAGAACAACCTGGCACCGTAAACGTGAAGGAGGAAATTCAGGTGGAATCCGGATTCGTGGATGTGGTGGGTGGAAGGCTTTTTTATGAGCGTGCCGGACAGGGTGAACCGGTGATTCTACTCCACGATGGTCTTCTACACCGTGAGACCTGGGACGAGCAGTTTCAGGCATTCTCAGGGAATTTTAGCGTAATCCGCTACGACCGCCGGGGGTATGGTCGCTCCACTCGACCCCGGGCCTTCTATTCGAATGTGGAGGACCTCCACGTTCTTTTTGCGACGCTGAAGATAGAACGTGCCGTTCTCATCGGATTATCCAGCGGGGCAGGCCTGGCAATCGATTTTGCCATCAGTTATCCGGGAAAGGTATCCGCACTTGTGCTTGTGGGGCCAGTTGTGAGCGGCCTAGGTTTCACGGATCACTTCCTTGACCGCGGTGGTCACCTGCGCGAGTCTGACAGGGAAGATAAGGATGTGTACAGACAGTACTGGTTCAAGAGGGATCCCTACATCATCGCTCCGGAAAATGGGGAAGCGAGAAAAAAGGCGAGACAATTGCTTGAAGCACACCCGCACAATCTTGATCCTGCCAACTACCGACTGCTAAGAAAGACCGGGCGCCAGGCGGTGGAAGCACTCGGTGAGATCAAAGTCCCGACTTTGATCTTGGTGGGAGAGCACGACATCCCGGATGTCCACGCTCATGCGGGAGCCATCGAGGCGGGAATCAATGGTTCTCGAAGAATAATCATTCGCCGGGCCGGCCATTTAGTTCCGCTGGAACAGCCAGATGTTTTCAACGAGGTGGTCGGTAAATTCCTCGAAGGGGTGGATTCGTTTCAATCGCAATGACAGGGCGATCATTTCTCGAGAACGACGTATGCAGTTGCGAGTGTATCGGTATGGGAAAGGGATAGGTGAGTCTTTGAAACCCCGAGATCATGGGAAATCTCTTCGGCTTTTCCGCAGAGTCTCAAGGTTGGTCCCTTCCCCTCATTCCTCACAACCTCCGCGTCCTTCCACCTGATTCCCCCGGAAAGCCCCTTTCCGATTGCCTTGAAAAAAGCCTCCTTTGCGGCGAATCGCGCAGCGAGCCTCTTGACCTGCCCGGGGCCCGGCGGGCAATCTCGCAATTCAGCGTCCGTGAAGATCTTTGAAGTGAACCGCTTGCCGTGCCCCTTTAGCAGCTCACCGACCCTCTGCACATCCACGACATCAATACCGATACCGACGATCATTGCACCTCCACCATCTCTTCAGCCTGCTTACTCAACCGGGATGCAAGGGAGAACATGCCTTCCAGATCTTTGCCTTCCTCGATAAGTTCCACTGCTTTCACGACCTCGGTGTCCTTGTGGATCACTTTCTTCCTCGCAGCGGCCTCCCCCTTGAAAGCCCTGAGTATCTCGTAAGTCAGCCTAAGAGAGATGAACTCCCTCGCTTCCTGAATCTCGCTTTCAGACAGTTCTATCCCTTCATCGGTTTCCAGTTTCCTGCTGAAGTCCCGGATAATCTCATCCGTAACCTGGAAATCCTCCGGTAACTCGGAATGAGTGCTCTGATAATGAATCGCGTAGTTGAAAAATACCGGCTTCCTGAGGAGGTTCTGTTCCACCGGCGAGAGGAGTTTGCTCTCTATAAACAGATCCGGCCTGATACCTCCACCGCCATATACCGTTCTCCCCAGGTCTGTGAAAAACTCTTCCCCTTCGGGCGGGGGTTTACTCTCAGTTTCAGCGAGTATCTTTTCATGATCCTCAGCCCTGTGGATGCTCCTCCCACTAGGCGTGTAGTACTTGGCAGTTGTGAGCTTCAAAGCATACTCACCTTCCAGTGAAAAGAGGGTTTGAACGGATCCTTTTCCGAATGATGTTTTCCCCAGGATCAATGCCCTGTCATGATCCTGGAGTGAACCCGCCACTATCTCCGAGGCGCTCGCGCTGAACTGGTTGATCAGGAGAACAATCGGGATATCCGTTTCCGTCTCCTCCTTCGTTGCCCGGTATTCGTTATTCTGATTAGCCACCCTGCCTCTCGTCGATACTATCAGCTGGCCTTTCTGCAGAAAAAGTTCAGAGACCTGTACAGCCTGCGTAAGAAGACCGCCGGGATTGTACCTGAGATCGAGTATCAGAGCCTGACACCCCTGTTCCTTAAGCTGATGAATGCTCTCTGTAATTTCACTCGCGCTCTTTTCAGAGAATGTTGAAAGGCGTATGTATCCGATCTCCGGAGTGACCATAAACGAGTAAGGGACACTCTTCACGTTTATAATATCCCTTGTTATCGTAAAATCTATGTTCTCATCCAATCCCTCACGCTCGATGGTAATGGTGACCCGGGTTCCCTTGGGACCTCTCAACCTCTTAACAGCGTCCATGGTGTTCCAGCCCTTCGTCGGTTCCCCTTCGATGCCAACTATCCTGTCGCCTGCAAGTATACCGAGCCTATCCGCAGGCGTCCCTTCGATGGGCGCTATGACTGTGAGAACACCATTTCGCAGACCGATCTCTATACCAATCCCACCGAATTTCCCACGAGTATCGACCATCAGTTCTTTGTAATCATCGGGTGTGAGAAGCTGACTGTAGGCATCCAGGCTCCCGAGCATCCCCTTTATTGCCTTCATCACTAGATCGCCGGGATCATACTCGTCAACATATCTCTCACTGACATGATCTATGACCTGTTGAAAAAGTTCTACTTTCTGGTAGTAACTTTCTCCCACCTTTGCTCCCACTACTCCCGCGGCAAGTCCAATGGCAAGAAGGAGTAAAGCAGGAGCGAGCCTCTTCATCTTCTTTCCATCCGATAGAATTGACATCGATTACCTCCACATATCATCGTTGTAAACATTCAGGTCTTACTTGCTTTTAACATTAGTGCCGGTACCGTATGTTGTCAAGTCAACTCACGTGCCGACCTTCCGCAACTCACCTGCTGGAACTCATCACAATACTCTCGGAAGCGGCCTCTTACTTATGTTCCCCTGATATATCTTTCCTTCCTGAGAACCCTTCTTAATCCACTATACCCATGAGAGCAGAAATCGTGCCGATCGAAAACGCGGGAGCCGGGTCACCAGAATAGGCTAAGATAGAGGTCCAGAATCAAGTTCTGGAAATAGAGGCTCACAAATCCTCCAACGGCGAGAAATACTCCGAAGGGAACCATTATTTTCCTTCGCAGACTGATGGGACCAAATATGAGTGTGCCGAGGAATGATCCGAGAAAGATGGTGAGGAACACACTCTTCCAACCGAGATAGGCGCCGATCATCGCCATCATCTTCACATCACCTTCGCCCATAACCTCCTTTTTCATAACAGCCGAACCGATCATTGATACTGCGAGCAGAAATCCACCCCCTATTACACTCCCGATGATCGAATGTTTAAAAGATATAGATCCTCCGATGATGGAAAACAGTATACCGAGTGCGAAACCCCCTATCGTGAGTTCATTGGGCAGGAGATAATGCTTCGCATCGATTATGGCCATCGGCAGCAGAAGTAGAAGAAACGAGCTCGAGTGGAGGAATATGATGGTATCCTCGAAAAGGCGGAAGTTCACAACGAGAATCACACCACACAAAAGTTCGACGAGAGGATACTGGACTGATATGCGACCACCGCAATGCCTGCACCTTGCCCGAAGGAGCAAGAAGCTCACTATCGGGATGTTGTCATAGAACAGAATGGTGGAACCGCAGTCAGGGCATTTCGACCTCCCACTGAGCGGGGATTCACCCTCAGGTAGCCTGTGTATGACAACGTTGAGGAAGCTGCCTAAAGCCGTGCCCAGGATGAACACGAAAACACTCAGCATGAGACCCTCATCTGAGATATAGTCCCGAAGATAAACTCCCCTATTTATTACACGGTCTCATATCACTGTCAATAATTTTTTAAATCCATCGGTTTCTACTGAAAAATTTATAATGAGGTGAGCATTAAAGAATCTTCCTTTTGTAACCGTGTAAATATCAAAATGTTTAAGTTCAATGTTTCTGGAACTCCCCAATCCTATTTTGGGCTTTCCTCGCTTTTCCTAGAACTTAGAGTTTTTGAGTGATTCGTGAAAGGAATGGGGCGCTTTCTTAGGATCAGGGGAGTGTTCATTTTGTGAGTCAGGCGGATTGGGTACCGGTCTTAGCCAATACTATTACAGGGCT
>JBHIFB010000139.1:0-7826 GCA_046760905.1 Candidatus Glassiibacteriota bacterium
CTGGCGGCTTCCAGCACCTTACCGACCTCTCTATCGACGGCCTGCACTCCCTTCTTGATCGCCTCCTCGTTCTCGATGTGCCCCAGCACGTCTATATTCGCGAAATTTGCTATGATGACGTCGTAGGCAGGGTCTTCAATCCGCTTCACAACCTGCCGTGACACCTCTTTCACGCTCATTTCCGGTTTCTTATCGAACATCATCACATCTTTCGGTGATGGCACGATGAGCCTCTCTTCCCCCGGGAAGGGATCTTTCCGCTTTCCGTTGAGAAAATAACCGAGATGGACTGCTTTCTCGGACTCCACGATCTTGACCTGCTTTAGTCCGGCTTTGCTCACCACTTCACTCAGCGTATCCTCCAGTTCCACAAGCGGAGGAAAGGCTACTCTCACATCGAGCTTACTGTCATATTCTATCATCGTGACGAATTTCAGCCCAAGTCCTTTCTCGGTTGTAAATTCATCGAAGGCATCATCTATGAGGCTTTGGGTGAGCTCAACCTCCCTTTCCCCTCTAATATCGTAAAATATCACATAATCTCCCCGTGCCATCCTTCCCACAGGGGCACCTTCTTTGTCAACCAGGACAAGCGGCTCTAGGGTTTCGTCTTCCTCGCCATTTTGATATGCTTCTCTCACCGCCAGCGCCATTGCCGTTTGTATATCGGATTTTTCAACGGTAACCACCGACTACCTCCATTAATTGCTATTCTTTCTTTCCAATCGTTTCCTCAGCTCCCCGAGTAAAACATAAGGGATCCTCATATCGCCCAGCCCGACACCAATCCTCCATTCCGGTTTCGCCTCGCCGTGAAAGTCGCTTCCGCCGGTGACTGCGAGCGATAGTTTCTTCGCCATCCCAAGGAGCATCTTCTGGAAATCTTCATCCTGATTGGGATGGTACACCTCCACTCCGGAAAGTCCATCCCCTGAAAACTTCCGCAGAAGATCGAACAGCGAATCGCAATCGGCGCCGATTGAGATCGGGTGTGCCAGCACGCTGATCCCGCCGGCCTGTTCGATGGCCCTTTTCGCCTCATCGAAAGTAGGCTTGTATCTCTCAACGAACGCCTCCCGGCCTTTTTCCAAATACTGCGAGAATGCTTCTTCAACGCTTTCCACAGAGCCCTTCCTCTTGAGTGCGAGTGCGACATGGGGCCTGCCAGGAGGCGAATCACCCGCAACCTGATTTACTTCATCCAGATCAAGAGGTACACCAATTCCATTGAGCTTCTCGACTACTTTCTTAATCCTGTGGACTCTCTCAGACTTCACCCTTCCAAGCAGTGCTCCAAGACTCACAGCTTCTGGATCGATGAAGTAACCGAGAAGGTGCATCGTAACAAGCCGATATTTTACACCGATCTCTATACCGGCAACTCCTTCGATTCCCGCTGACCTGCACTCCCCCATGAACTCGCCTATCCCGTCGATGCTGTCGTGATCGGTGATCCCAATGGCTTCGAGGTCCGCCTGCCTAGCTAGCCGAACTACCTTCGAGGGACTGAGCGAGCCATCCGAGGAATTAGTATGGATGTGAAGGTCTATCATCTGGAAACGAGGCTCCTTCCATCGACGTCACCGGGCACGGGCAGGTTCATGAGTCTGAAAACGGTTGGTAAGATGTCTAATACGCTCGGTGTGTTCTCCACAAGCTTCTCTCCCCTCATATAGAGCATGGCATCCTCGAAGGTGTGCATGCCGTTTATCGGCCCCTTCCCGGTGAGTTCTCCCCGACCGTGGAATCCCTTCACATCATAGCCCCAGTGGGAATCGATGACGAGGTCGGGAGCATACTCGCTCTGTTCACCGTGGAAGAGCTCCTGTCTCGCAAACACATTTCTCACGATCCGCTCACCTGAATCATTATCTCTGAGTTCAGATAGTTCCTCGCTCACCCTTTGACGAATGGCATTGTATTCCTGCCCGAATGCTACTATCCCCTCGGGTTCCCTGCCCTTCACATTCAGGTAGATCCTTCCCGGATCCATGCAGAATGCACGGGTCAGTTTCCAGTCTATGCTGGACATGGTCTTTTTCTCCGAATCCTTATAAGTGAGGTATCCCATCTCCTCAAGCCATCTGTTGATGTATACCTCCTTCTTCACGGTGCAGAATCCGTGATCAGAAAGTATCATTAGCGCAACATCATCATCCAGTTGGGTAATGAGCGTACCGACAAAATCATCGAGACGCTGGTAGAATTCATAAAACTTTGGTGCGTATTCCTCGTGACCCGTCTCCATATACTCCCAGACGAAATGGTGCAGCCTGTCTGTTTCCATGAAATGAACGAGAAAGAAATCCCATTTCTCTTTCTCCATGAGTAACCTGGCAGTCTGGATCCTCTTCTCGAGTGTCCTGTCGAGATCGGGAAAGATCCCGTTCAGGTCCGTTCTAGCTTTCTGTGCGTCGATATCTATGATGTATCCCATCTCCTTGAGTACCTTACCCAGTTCCCTGGGATATGTACCTTTCTCGATAGTCGGTGCTAGAAAACCGGATACAAGGTAGCCATTGACTTCCCTCGGCGGATAGGTGACAGGAACCCCTATGCTCACCACTCTCTTGTTGTGGGCACTCAGCTGCTCCCACATCATCTCGGCTTTCAGATTCCTTGCGTTTGGTATGTAGATGTCGTATGTACCTGGTTTCCGGTCGGCGAAACCGTAGATTCCGTGCTTGCCGGGATTTTTCCCGGTCATTACAGACGACCATGCGACGCAGGAAACACAGGGGTGTACTGAGTTCATCCTCATGAATACACCCTCATCGAACAACCCGGACAAATGTGGCAGCTTCCCCTCCTGCTTCATCCTTTTCATGAATGAATAGGGTGTCCCGTCGAATCCGAGCACCACGACTCTCGCCCCCTTCTTCCTGAAAAGTTTGCCAAGCAGGCCCATTCCGCTTCCTTTTGATCAGGAGGCTAGCTCCCTCAGGAGCTCATCAACCTCCATCGTGTTTAACAGATTGCCCCTCGAGCACCAGCCGCGCCTTGCGACCGAAACTCCAAGCTCCATATAGTGGAATTCATCCATGCTGTGCATGTCGGTGTTCACCGCAAGCTTAACACCCAGATCCTTCGCCATCCGGGAATACCTGTCGTTTAAATCCAGTCTCTTGGGATGGGCATTTATCTCGAGCACCGTATTGGTTCTGCCGGCGGTTTTTATAATCGCCTCCATATCCACTTCATAAGACTCCCTTTCCCCTATGAGCCGGCCGGAAGGATGTGCGAACAGATCCACGTGCGGGTTCTCCATTGCATTTATGATCCTCGCAGTCATTTTCTCCTCCGGCTGACGGAAGCCGCTGTGAACGGAGGCAATTACCAGATCGCATATGGAGAGGACTTCATCGGAAAAATCAAGACTCCCGTCCTTGAGGATATCAACCTCGATACCTGAGAGAATCCTGAATCCGTCAAGCTTTTTATTCAGCTCATCTATCACTGCTATCTGCCTTCTGAGACTCTGTTCGTCAATGCCTCCGGCAATCCTTAGGGATTTTGAATGCTCAGTTATCGCGATGTATCCATAGCCGAGGCTTTTTGCATATTCAGCCACCTCCTCGAGGCTATGAGCACCGTCTGAGAGATTCGTGTGAACATGCAGATCTCCCCTTATATCAGAAAGTTCGACCAATTCAGGAAGCTCACCCTTCATAGCCGCGTCTATCTCCCCCAGATCTTCCCTTATCTCCGGTGGTATTAGAGGGAGATCAAGCACATGATAGATTTCCTCCTCCTCTTTCCCGCCCATTTTCCTGTTGCCCTTCTCCCTGAATATCCCGTATTCATTTATCTTGAGACCCTTTCTGCTCGCCATATCCCGTAACCTGACGTTATGGGCCTTGGAGCCTGTGAAATACTGGAGTGCTGCCCCGAAACTGTCCGGTTCAACGACCCGCAGATCGACCTGTATCCCCTCATGCACTCTGATGCTGGATTTGGTATCTCCACTGGCCAAAACCTCAGATACATTCGGCAGGGAGGTGAACTGTCCCATGACTCTAACTGGATCTGTGGAGGTCACAAGCACGTCGATATCCTTCACCGTTTCTCGGCAGCGTCTCACACTTCCGGCAACTTCTATCCTCTTTATCTCGGGAAGTCCCTTTAAATTATCGATGATTTCCCTCGCTATCCTCACGGCTATTCCGAGAGGGGTTCTCTCCCTGCCGCTTTTAACCAAAGCGATGCCTTTCAGGATGTTCTCCTCTGTTTTCGCACCGAATCCGGGAAGATCCTTAAGACCCCCGGTAGCGATTATTCTTTCGAGATCCTCGATACCCGCAACCCCATGATTTTCGAACAGGTATTTAGCCTTTTTTGGCCCCATCCCAGGAACGAGGAGCACCTCGAGGAGGCTCTCGGGGATCTCGGCTTTAAGCTGCTCATGATCTGTGACCCTACCGCTTTTAAGAAATTCTGACACCTTCTTCGCAAGATCCTTGCCGATACCGGGGACCTTCTCAAGATCTCCGGCCCGCGCTATCTCTTCGATGTCCTTCGGGAGACCCTCTATATTCATTGCCGCCCTTCTGTATGCTCTTATCTTGAACGGATTATCCCCTTTCAGTTCAAGGAGATCCGCCATTTCCTCGAAGATCCTGGCAATGCGTTCGTTCTTCATGAACATTCATCCCTTCGTAAGTAACGTATTATAATAATAACCCCTTTTGAAAGTCTCAAGGCTCCTATGACCCTCAGGGGTGGGCCCTTAGAGAGAAGCGGCTTCTAAAAACCCACGGTGCCGTTGGATCGTGCCATCTATAGCTTCAGGCGCGAAAGTTCGATCGAAAGAATCGTTATCCTGCAGTTGATATTTCCTGTAGGGTCAGGGTATGACGGAGAAGACCTTTCGCCTCAGGTTCAGCGAAACGTTAACTAGGGTGATCAAGACGGGAACCTCAATAAGGGGTCCGATCACGGTTGCGAAAGCCTGTTTTGAAGCGATTCCGAATATCGCAACCGCGACGGCGATAGCCAGCTCGAAATCATTGCTTGCCGCAGTGAATGATGTGGCTGCTGTTTGTGCATATCCAGCACCTATCTTGCGAGCGATGAATAAGGTTACAAACCACATGAGGACAAAATAGATGACAAGAGGTACTGCGACTTTCACAACATCCAGTGGCAATTCGACTATATACTCGCCTTTCAGAGAGAACATCACTATGATTGTGAAAAGAAGCGCAACCAGTGTTATGGGGCTTATCCTTGGAACGAATGTGCTCTCATACCATTCTCTTCCTCTCAGTCTCATCAATGTGAACCTGGTTGTTATTCCAGCCAAAAAGGGGATACCCAGATAAATGAATACAGTTTTTGTGGCCTCGAGAATCGAAATGCTCACATTCAATCCCTCTACGAGGCCCAGCCAGTTCAAAAGGAATGTGATGAAGAGGTATATGTATACCGCATAGAAGAGAACCTGGAAGATAGCATTGAAAGCCACCAAACCCACTGCCAGTTCCCTGTCGCCTTCAGCAAGCTCATTCCAGACGATGACCATTGCTATGCAACGGGCCAGTCCCACTAATATTACACCGATCATGTACTCGGGATGATTGTGCAAAAAGACGATTGCCAGAGCAAACATCACAACGGGTCCCACGATCCAGTTCTGGATAAGGGATATGGCGAGCAACTTTTTATTATGAAACAGGCGACCCATTTCCTCGTATTTCACCTTCGCCAGGGGAGGATACATCATGAGAATCAATCCTATTGCAATCGGAATCGACGTAGTACCGACCTGGAGACCGGTGATGAAACCTGTGACGGGGGGCGCCACATAGCCGATCAAGATCCCGATGCCCATGGCGCTGAAAATCCACAGAGTCAGGAATCGATCCAGAAGCGAGAGTTTCTTTTCTTCCACGTAAACTCCTTTCCTCTTTTATGTCTCTGCCAGCTTCTCCCTGATTGCTGAAAACCGCCTCTTCAGGCGTCGGCTTCCCCATGGAGACGACTTCTTCGTTCAACATGATTATAGGCAATGCCCCGGGTCCGAAGGAGCGAACTCGCTGCAGGATCTGACGGTGATCCCGCATCGTCGGTCCGTCCGTGGCGTTTAGTACTTCAACGCTGAGATCAAGTTCCTCCTCCACCGCCCTCTTAATGAAGGTCACCAGGGATGCCGCGATCATCATTCCGACGACCCAGTACTGGAAGAGTTCCACCAGCACGACGGCGCCTTTGATGAAGACGAACCACAGGACCTCCAGCAGGTTCCACGACAGCGGCGTATCGATTTCGGTTAGCCGGGCCGCCTCGCCGCCGACCACGCATTTCCCGTTCTTTCTAAGAGACAGCCTCTGCTTCAACCGCATCAGGACTCAGGACATACTTCAAGCGCTGAGCATCTTCTTTGGCTCGCTCAGTCTTGCTGAGTGAGTTCAATACGGATTCGAATAGTGAAAAAGGCAGATCAGGCAGGCCACCTTGTGCCAGTCTATAGTAAATCCACCTTCCCTGCTTGCGAGTGCTAACTAAGCCGGCCTCTTTGAGTATTGTCAGATGCTTTGAGACAGTCGATGGAGCCAGTCCAAGCAGTTCCACAATCTGACACACGCACAATTCCTTCTTATGCAGAGCTAATACGGCTTTTAACCGGTTCTGCTCACCCAGAGCCTTAAAAACTTTTATGCAAGGATATTCAGTCATGTTTCATCCACCCATACGAACGAAACACCTATCCATAGAATTCCACAGTAAAATGTCATCCTGGTCTGTACAACTCGCATTCTTCGTTCACATGGAAAACCGCTGCCGGGACTTTGAGATACTTGTGTCTTTTCATATTCCCTATTTCCGAATTACGAGACTGTATCGCAGCTTAATTTCATTCTCTTCGGGGTTGTCGGTCCATATGATTATGGACCCTCCCACACGTCCATCCCTCTCTAATACTTCCGGTTTCGGTTTTGCTGTGAGCACGAATCTCACACCGTCTTCGACAGTGGTCAGATCAAGATTTAATCTGTCACCGGGATCCTTCACGCCAAGGATGTGGAGCTTTCTGTTTGCAGATTTGTTGATGATTTTCACTCGCTGTGCATCCTGATCGGACACGCCTCGTGCTCTATAAAGGTTAAAATACAGTATTTCAGGGGTTACCTCCACATCGCCTGTGATTTCCCCTGTTATCTTTAACGTGGCTGTGAGCTGTGAGATCTCATTGAAGTGGGCAGTAACAGTTTCATTAATCCTTCCCGGTTTAGGTCCTGGCAACACAGTTACTTCTACTTCGATCCTGTGAGGGTCACTCTTAGAGGGTTCATCTTCCACGATACGTGCGGTAACTAATGATGAAGAAGTTGAAATATCAACTAGCTTCGTCTTCTCAGGGTTTTCTATCAAGATAGAAGCACGACTGACAGCGGTATCTCCCTTCTTTATCTTTCCCATATCAACGAGATGTGGTTCAAAATCAAATTCAACTTCGACAAGTGCGATGATGGATAGAGTCACTGTCTGGTTGACTGGATCGTTCGAAGTAACTTTAACTTCTTTTCTCTGGCGTCCTTTTCTGCGGCCGGTTTTAAAGGTGACCTCTATTTTTCCTTCCCCACCCGGGGGAATGTCCGTCTGACCCATGACGGCGGCAGTGCATCCTCACGACCCCTTGGCATTTATGATTCTTAGTGGTGCACTCCCGACATTCCGGAATACAAATGTATGAGATACATTGCTGCCCTGTGGGATGGTTCCAAAATTATACGACGTCTCTGGGAATAGAATCTTCGGTACGCCAGTAACTTCACAATTCTACTGTCAATCCATTTATTGTCAGAACTCGATTATTAACTTTTGAG
>JBHIFB010000140.1:0-7804 GCA_046760905.1 Candidatus Glassiibacteriota bacterium
CCGCTCGGTACCTACACTTATATAATGAAGGTCGGACTTGATGATGAAACCGTCTATGCGAGGGACTTTTTCGACTTCACGGTGATTCCCTGAATAAACTGAGATTTCAAGAAACTGGAGACGCCCGCCCGACTCACGAGGCGGGCTTCTTTTTGCACATTTGGATTGACAGAGGGTCGTCCCGTGGATATTAATTATCAATAAAAACATTATTATCTATGCAGGAAAACAGCGAGGATCGAATGAGAATAAAAGTTGCAGAAGAAAATTTGATCAGAGCGATAAGGGAGCTCGAGGGAATAGACATAGTAATAAAGGATGTCGAAGAAGCAGAAAGGGGCCTCAGGCTCATAATACGCCATACGGAGGCCTCGAAGCGGGATGATTTCGATGGGCTGGTAGATATCAACATAACTGAGAATCTCGAATATCCAACCACCTCTGTGGAATACAAGCGCTACTATGAAATAGAGTTCAAGCTGAAAGGCGATGAGTACCTGGATATGGAGATAGCTCTGATCAGGGAATTGCAGAAGTTTTTCAGGGAATAAGCTGCCAATAATACATAAAAACTATCATTGACAGACCGATTCAAGGTGGATAACTTAGAAGTTCTATAAGTCACGGTTCTTACAATACATTAACTCATCGAGAGAGGGCAGCTTTGTCGACTGTGCCACTTCCCCGACACGAATCCTTACCTCCCATAAGTGTGAGGGATGAGGCTTTCGTGATGGAACTCGAGAAGATCACTTCCTCGAAGTTCCACCGAGGAAACGAGATCGAGATCCTCCAGGATGGGGATTCTGCATTCCCCGAGATGCTCAGTGCGATACGCGGAGCCTCAAAGTACGTGCTCATTGAATTCTACATATTCAGGGATGATCCGGTCGGCAAGATGTTCACAGATGTTTTGATAGAAGTGGCGCAGAGGGGAGTTGAGGTTAAGCTTCTCTACGATTCCTGTGGCTGCAGGAAAATAAGGAAGTCTTTCTGGGAAAGGGTGTCGGGAGGCGGTGTTGACGTGAGGTCTTTCCATCCACTCTGCATATCAAAATTGGGCCAGTACATTCATCGAGATCACAGGAAAATCCTTGTGGTGGATGGTGAGGTGGGATTTACCGGCGGAATGAACCTGGGGCAAGAGTACTGGGCAATGGAGGAAGGTGCGGTGAGCTGGCGGGATCTGATGGTGAGTCTGAGGGGGCCGGCTGTAGGCGATCTAATCGAGGTGTTTCGCGAAAGCTGGGTCGAGGCGGGAGGAAAGTGGTTCTTACTCGAGGAGTACGGGGGATCGTGTGGGGGTGGCGAAAGAAGAGTAATCACACTCTCCAACGCTTCATCCCAGAGGGCGCTTTCACTCAGAAAGGCATATCTACTCGGCATACACACCGCTCAGGAGGAAATCTATATAATGGATCCTTATTTCGTCCCGGGAAGAAGCCTTATCAGTGGGCTTAAAAGTGCGGTGAGGAGGGGAGTGGATGTACGGCTTCTTTTGCCCGGGAAAAGCGATGTCACCACAGTCAAATTTGCGAGTGAAGCACTGTATGAGGAGCTCCTCTCTTCGGGTATAAAGATTTATGAAAAGCAGGGGACGATCCTGCATGGGAAAGCGACAATCATCGATGGTTACTGGACCATCATAGGCTCGTCTAATCTCGATCCGAGGTCCTTCAACTTCAATTACGAGTGCAACTTCGGCATCCTCGACGAGGAGATATCGAGGGAGATGATGGATGCATACCGCAGGGATCTCCTCACATCGAGAGAAGTGAGTCTCGAGGAATGGAAGAAGAGACCTCTGATCCACAAAGCCCTTGAGCGGGTCTGCTCACTGCTGGGTGAGCAGCTTTAGGCTTTCAGCTGTTTCGCATTTTCTCAGGCTAAACATTTTATCTATTCCCTCACCCGATCAGCATCAAAGGACCTGTTTGTCATTATCGGCTATGAGCGCACGCTCAGACAGTCAGCTGCAGGTACGAGCAACATTCGATTCAGGGTGAGCTATCAGAGAAGCTCCTTCGTCTGCTGATGCCTGTTTTTTCTTTCCCTGCATTTCTAGTTTTTTGCTGCGAGTCCAGGATGCTCGTTCGGGCACATTTTTTGCTTTTTACCCCATATGATTGTCCTGTAATGCGCCCTGAGGAACACCCCATGAATACCGGTCAAAAGAATAATAGCGGTGATGGAAGAGGTAAGTATCATCAGGAACGCAGTCTTTCCGATATGTTCTCACACCAGATAAGAAACCCCCTCACCGCGATAACCGGCTATGTCTCCTTGCTCAGGGAGGGAACCTTCGGTTCTCTTTCCAATGAGCAGGACGAGATACTGCAGGTCATCTCGAAGAATGTGAGGAGAGTTAATATGCTCCTCGACGATTACAAGGATCTCGAGCATATCGAGGCAAACGATCTCTCCCTCAGCAAGTGCCTTGTTCCCGTCCCCGAGGTGCTCGAACAGATTGTGCAAGAACTCAGCTCCGTGGCATCTGAGAAGGGGGTAACACTGAACCTCGAGATCGAGCAAGGGATCAAGTTTTTCGTAGACGTCGATGCTATAAAGCGGGTTTTTCTGCACATCATCTTTAACTCAATAAACTACACTCAAAGCGGGGTTGTCAACGTGAAGGCATACAATGATGGGAAGTGGAATGTAGTGGTAGTGAAAGATACAGGAATCGGCATCTACGATGAGGACAGGGCCAACATATTCAAGAAGTACTATCGCTCCTCGAATCCATACGTGAGAGAGAATCCCGGGGCCGGCGTGGGCCTTTATATAGCCAGGGCTCACGTGATCTCGCACGGTGGAAGCATTGAAATAGAGGGGGCTCCCGGGAAGGGAACCGTTGCCACTGTAAAACTTCCAGTCATCCCCAACTAATCCCTTTATTGACTTACAGGCATGGTGAAAATACCTTTAGGGTTGAACCGGCGGGGGCTGTCTTTTAAAAGTTTACAGAAATGTCATTGAGCATACTGCACGTTGCTGTCGAGAACATCTGCGGGATACCCCTCCACCTGGTAAAGGCACACAGAAGGCACGGTCACAGGTCACATCTTGTGACCTACATACCGAGCACGAGGGGCTATGAGGACGATCTGTGCCTCGGATACCCCATGGTGGGTACCCCCTTACTCGAAAAGCTGAAGAAGACCTTCAAAGCAGGGGCGTGGGTGAGGGAGGTAGAGTACGGCACTCTTGATGAGGCTCCACCGCCTATAACATACTCCACATCCTTTCTGGGAAAGAAGTTTGTGCAGTTCAGGGATTCAATCTGGAGGAGAAAGCTCAGGAAGGCGATTGATGAGTGGGGATTACTCGACTACGATATCTATCATCTCGAAGGCGGGCTCGGATTCCTGTGGTCGGGGGAAATAGTCAGGGAACTAAAGGCGAGGGGGAAGAAGATCGTCACCATGTACTATGGGAGCGACCTCAGGTTGAGGGGCATCCACCCGGTGGTAGAAGCGGCGAGCGATCTCAACCTCACGATTGAGTACGACCATCTCAGCCTGTACCCGAATGTAAAATTCCTCTTTCTACCCATGGATCTGTCGAGATTCGCTGCGACTGAGACGGCGAGGGATGAACGGCCATTACGAATAGGGCATTCCCCGACCAGGAGGGAATTGAAGGGGACCGAATCGGTGATACGAGCGGTTGATAGGGTCTCGAAGGAGCATGAGGTCGAGCTGGTGTTGATAGAGGGCTTACCCCATGAGGAGGCCGTGAGGCTGAAATCGAGGTGCCACATATTTATAGACCAGGTGGGAAACGCCGGCGGCACGGGCTACGGGGTGAGCTCGGTGGAGTCTCTGGCCATGGCGATTCCCACGATAACCGATTTCGCTCCCGATCTCGAGGAGTTTTTGCCCGACCACCCGTTCATTCTTGCCAATCCAGATAATCTTCCCGAGAAGATATCGGCACTGGTTGAGGACCCTGATCTCAGGAGGGCCAAAGGCGAGGAAGGGAGGCAGTGGGTCATGAGGAACCATCACGCTGACAGGGTCGCCGAAAGAATCTATGGGTTTTACAGCGAGATGGGCTGGAGTGGGGATAAGAGATAATTATGCGCATCTCATCTGAGAACCTTGTCCCGGTGAAAGAGATTCAGATCTGGCCCCACTTCAGGAGGATACTCACCAAATCGATCCTCTACGGGGCAGGGAACGTTGCCACCGGCTTCCTTCATCTCGCAGTTATAGTGATCCTCACACGCTTTCTCACGAAAGAGGGCTACGGTATTTATGAGAATGCATTCGTCTGGTTCGTGCTTCTCTCAGAAATGCTAAGCCTTGGCTTCGGGTCATCGATCTTCAGATACTATAATCTATATCCCGACGAAAAACGGAGAAAAGAGGCCGTTAGCACAGCTCTTCTCTTCGTCGTATTCGTGTGCCTGTCGGCCAATCTGATCATATATTTCGTGAGTGAACCGATATCAGGCCTCCTGTATGGAAATCCCTCCTATGGGAAGTATCTCCTGTATGCGAGTGTTGCGGCCGGTCTCATCGTTCCTGCGAGACTGGCACAGGTTTACATAAGAATAATGGAGAGGCCCGTCTTCTACACCTTCGCCGTCCTGCTCAGGGTGGCCGTAATTCTGATCGGGATCTACATTCTCGTCGTGCGAATGGACATGGGAGCCTCCGGTGCCATCAAGAGCCTTCTCATCTCCAACCTTGTGTTTGCTGCCCTCCTGGTTCCCTGGCTCGTTTCCCACATCAGGCTTTCCTTTTCAATGAAAGTACTCAGGGGTATGCTCTCTTTCGGCATCCCTTATATCCCGGCGGGAATCAGCATGTGGGCACTGTCGCTGTGTGACCGCTATCTCCTCACCTACTATACTTCCCTCGAGGCGGTCGGCCTATACTCCGTAGCGTATCGGCTCGGGATGGCTATGGCCCTGATCCTCGCCGGTTTCCAGCTCGCCTGGCCACAGTTTGCCTACTCACTGGAGCATGCCCGTGAAGGAGATGCGGTATACTCGAGAACCCTCACCTACCTCTTCATGACCATGATGTCTGCCGGCCTTCTTCTTTCCCTCTTTCGAGAAGAGTTGATTAGCCTCGTGGCGACGGAAGAATACCTCCAGGCAGCCTATGTCATTCCCTTTGTGGCCTTCGCCTATTCATTCGAGGGCATCTATACCGTAACCTCTCTCGGGGCGGTCTTTCATCACAGGACCGCATACGTTGCACTAACCAGCCTCATCGCCGCTTTGACAAACATTGTTCTGAATGTGATCATGATACCCAGGTTCGGCATAGCCGGTGCTGCCGGTTCGACCACTGCATCCTACATCGTACTCTCCATTCTCATGGCAAGGTTCTCGAGGAGATTCAGAGATGTTCCCTACGAATGGTCGAGAATAATCAAGGTCGCCACTGTCGCCCTGGCGCTCATCATCGCATCTTTCCTTCTTCACAGCTTGCTGGGAGCTGACTCGAAGCTTTTGAGGATTCTCTGCGATGCTCTCCTTCTAATTCTCTTCTTCCCGCTCCTTTTTCTCATGGGCTTTTTTAAAGGTGGTGAGATACTGAGGGCTGTATCTGTGATCTCAAAGAGTGTTCCGGGCTCGCACGGGAGGGGGAAGAGGTGAATCTACTCCTTGTCACATACTATTTTCCCCCGATGGGATTGAGCGGTGTCCTTAGACCGCTCAAGTTCGTTAAGCACCTCTCGGAATTTGGCTGGAAGGTCCAGGTACTCACGACTTCACCAGGGAGCTACTATGCTTTTGATGAGAGCCTTCTGGATGAAGTCCCGACCTCGGTCTGGGTGGTGAGGACAAGCTCTCTTGATCCCCACCATATCGGAGGAGGGGGAGGTGGAAGGAGCCAGGCCTCTCTTGCGGGCGCAACGGGCAGGAGCCTGTCCAGGATGGTTTTCATACCCGACAGCAAGATAGGATGGTACCCTTATGCCGCTTCCAAGGGATCTGGAAAGAGCTTCCAGCGGGAGCCGGACGTGGTGCTCGCAACGGCTCCGCCCTGGACCTCGTTTTTGGTGGGAAAGAGAATTGCCGCAAGGTACGGAAAACCCCTCGTGATCGATTACAGGGACAGCTGGCTCATGGATGCACAGAGCCCGCAACCCACTGCCGTTCACAGGTGGATCGCCTCGAGGCTCGAGGCTAGTGTCATAGAGCGCTGTTCGGCTGCAATCACTGTCAATGAGCTGTTGAGGGAAGAGCTGGTGTCGCGTTATCCCGGTGTGAAGGCCAGGGTTTTTACGATTTACAACGGATACGACCCGGATGATTTCTCCCCTCTTCTGGATGTGCCATCACCTTTCACCGGCACAGGCAATGAACTCCTTCGCCTCTTCTACATGGGAACGCTTTACCAGGACGTGAATAAACCGGAGACGCTATTTGAAGCGCTTCGAATACTGAAGGAAAGATACGGCAAGGATGAGCTTCCGTTGGAGGTTGTCTTCATGGGAATGGTGGATAAGCGATACCCGGCTCTTTCTCGCAAGCTGGGAATTGGGAATGCGGTGAGGTTTCTCCCATACCGGCCGCACAGGGAAGCTCTCGCCTCACTACTGACCGCCGATGCAGCAATTCTGTTCGTCGATCCGCATCCCCATGCGGACAGGCATGTGCCGGGGAAGCTTTTCGAGTACCTGGGCTCAGGAAAGCCGGTACTGGCGCTTGCTCCTGCCCGATCGGAGGCGGCCAGGATAGTGGAGGAAAACGGGGCGGGGAAGGTGCTTCCACCCGATGATCCCTGGGCCATCGCAGAGTGCCTGGTGCATTGGATCGATCTCAAATCATCCGGGAGAAAGCTTGCGGGGATCGCCGAATCATCGCTCGCCGCCTTCCAGAGGAGAAACCAGGTCGGGATGCTCGATCGAATCCTTAGGGATGTGATGCTTAAGAGTTCAATCCTTTGAATCCGGCTTCATTTCCAGTCAAACCCAAGATCCAGCCAGGAACAGCTTGGCGTCCCCTCAATGAAAATGCCGAAAGTGTGCCATGATTAAAACACTTTCTAAATCGGACTACAGGGACACAATACGGCGTGTCGCTGGTCCTGGGTTGAGAAGCCTGACATCGAAGCATGAAAGCGCCCTGTGAATGATCTGGCATACAGCTTGCTACATATAATTTGAGAGTACAGATTTTTATTCTGCTTATTAACTTTCTGTTTAACAAGTTTCATTTTCAATCTTGAACATTCTATAAATATGTGCTGTCTAATATTACCTGTTCATCCGGCATGTTGCAATCAGCACATTAAGGTTCATACATTTGAAAAGATGGTCTATGATGAAATCAATTAGAAGCAAGGTTCTCCTGCTGCTTGCCTTTTTGCTCCTTCTCGCTGCCTGCACAGATGTGACGGTGATAAGGGGACCGTTCGAAGTGAAAGTTGGGGTCGATCTCCCCGAACCACTTTCAGATGAGGAAGTCGGAATCATTGTGACGCCGGACAGCACTGTGAGCGCGGCCGGGACGGTTTTCCTGGACCTTGGAACCATCTCCGATCATCTGGACGACATCACGAACATCGTGATAGCGATCATACCCGCTGTCGTTTCGTTCGACAGCATCGGCACACTCCTAGCAGTGCCGCCTGTTGCATATCCGCTTCGGGCTCAAACCGACAGCGCTGTCACCGTCTTTCTCTACTTCGCCCCAAGCGGCACGGAGGATCCTTTCAGCGAAGACTTCCTTGCAGCCAAATTCTTCATCGATATCGAGGGCTCCGAGGTCACGGGTGTGAGTGGAGGCGTCGATGTCCCGACGCCTCTGATAGAGACCATAGCGAGCGGTCATATGGCA
>JBHIFB010000141.1:0-7733 GCA_046760905.1 Candidatus Glassiibacteriota bacterium
GGAAGGCAGCGAGGATCTGGTAGAGAAAGCGATGATAGATGAGTCCTGAACCATCGAGATCGAAAGCGTGATGGCCCCATTTTGAGACGTGGTACATCTCATAAGTGAAATCGATGATGAAACGCTCAAAGTCCAGCAGCACATATGGAGAGGTAGCAAGAAACGTCAACACCGCCACAAGGAGCACCTTCACTGCATTCTTGCCGAAGAAACTATGAAAATCCAACTTCCCCTCTCTCCGGGAAAGCATTGGAAAGATAGACACAGCATAAATCCCGTTGTACTTCACTGAACCGGCGATTCCAGCCGTAAGCCCTACCAGATAAGGTACGGCTCGCGAGGACGAGTTGACCCCTCTCACTCCGATGTACAGGGCAAGGATCATGAAGAAGGTCATGAATACTTCCTGCTTGATATAATGGGATTCAATGACATGCAGAGGCACGATAGAGATGAATAAGGCCGCATAGAAGGCAGCTTGCCTGGAAAACAGTCTTTTCACCAGGAGATAGACGATGACCACGGTGAGTATACCGAAGGTGGCGAGTGAAACTCTGCTCAGCAGATATAGCGCCGATGCGTCAGCATCAAAGGCCAATTTAAAGGCGGAGAGCGTGGGGAGTTTCCAACCGATTACGGACTCAATTGCAAAGGGGATGAAGTGAATGCCGTAATAGAGAAGCGTCAGGGCAGACAGCGAGTATATCATGAAGGAGGGATAGTGGAAGAAACGTGGATTCAGATCACCGGTGTGGACTATCCTCATCACCTTCTGCATGACCCTCGTTTCGTCGATATGGTAGTGGAGCGGGAGGCCGAAGTTTATCCCATAAAGCCTCATAAAAAGAGCTAAGAGGATAACCGCTCCCAGGAGCAGGTATTCCCTGCGTGTGCTGATCGTTCCCACTACTTTCCATCCTCCAGCATCATCACATTATGAACCTCATCGAGGCGATTCCCGACCTCTTAATCAGGTCGAAATATTCCCTCGCATGAAGACAGAGGAAAGCCTCCGCATACCCCCGTATAGCAGCCTCGAGCGCCCTGCGCCTGGATAGAGCCATCGAAGTCCTCAGATAATCAACCTGCTCGAGCTGGGAACTGAAACAGTGAAGCGCCTCCCTTTTCTTTGAGGCGTATCTAGTTACATCGACATATAGATTCGGTGAGAGGGGAGTCCACACCTCATAGCCGAGAATGAAGATATCCACATCCAGCTCCTTTTCGATTCTGTACAGGATCATGTTTGCCTCAACATGGTCCACATGATTGTCGAAGAACCATGGTATAAAAATGAGTTCGGGTGCGAAGGATTTCAACATCTGGGTCAGCTTACGGAGCACAGGTCCTGTGGGGCGAAGCCGCGTCTCGGGAGCAGACAGATGAGCCTGTTCGCTGACTCCCAGGATCCTGCGTGCCCTTTCAGATTCCCCTCTCCTGATTCTTTCGACCTCTACCCTGTCCTCTAATTTCGGAATCCCCTCCCTCCCATCGGTAAGATAGATCACACTGACACGGTGACCCCTGCTCAGCTGTGTCATTATGGTACCACCTGCCCCTATCACCTCGTCATCATAGTGTGGTGACAGCACAAGTGTTCTCCCTCCCGGAAGTTTCAAACGATCCTTTCCTGTATAGTGACCGCCCATCTCAAGAACAGAGCGCACATAGTTTTTATGGAATGCATGAGCCGTCATACACATCTCCCAGCCTGGTGTTATGAGATATTACTGAATCTGCGACACCGAATGAGAGGTAAGATTCATACCAGCCAGCTCCCTTCCCTGTAGCAGCGCTCCGGTATATCGCGAGTACATGCGAGAATTGCGGATCCTTTTCCGGCTTCAGAACAGCCATCGCCCTCAGCTTGGCATCGTATACTTCATCGATGCGAAGCTCGTTGTCTGGGAGCATGAGAAACCTTGATTCATAGAAATAACTCCTTAAACGGTGCTTATTATCCATGGTTTTCATCATCTCCACCTCCGATCGCCCCGGCGGAAATGGATAAAAGAAAACTACATCCTCGGGAACCTTCTGTCTACTCTCGTCACTCCACTCGTGTATCGATTCCTTATCCAGGCCGAGTTCGGCCAGTGCCTCAAGGTCCCTTTCTATGGCAGGGGATCTTAAAAACAGGATACTTTTACCTCCTCTGGCATGATGCTGCGCGAGCAAACCTCCGCAGCCGGATATTATCTCATAAGCATCGACTCCATACACGGCAACACACTCAAGTGCCGAGAGTTCCATCTGATGAGGGATTATCAACAGGTTGCGTGGTCGCGGTATGAATGCTTTGGTCATTCTGCCGAGAATATTCAGTGCCCTGTCCAGCAGACTTACCCGCATCGACTTACACTGCCTTTCTTGTGTTAACACAAGTCATATGTCCAGCATCTTTCCATAAAGATCAACGATACTCTGCAGGTGACGTTGGGGAGTAAACTCCTCACTCACAACGACCCTACCCATGCTACCCATTCGATCAGCCAATTCCTCGTCCTTGAGAAGCTGCATGAGTGCATCTGCTAGAAATTCATCATTGTTATGAGGTATTAGGATACCGGTCTCCCCATCCCGAACGAGCTCCGGGATACCACCTATACGGGAGGCGACGACGGGTCTTCCTGCAGCCATGGCTTCGAGGACTACGAGCGGGCAGTTCTCCTTTACGACTGACGGTAAGACCAGCATCCTCGAATTCACGTAAGCGCTGCGCAGCCCCACAGGGTCCAGGAGACCCCGGAATTTCACAGCTGGCATGATGCCTAACCTTCTGGCATATTCCATCAGGCCATGTTTCTCGGGACCATCTCCCACTATTTCTAGATTCACATTTTTAACTCTACGGTGAATTTCACTGAAAGCCCCAAGTAGGCGATCGACACCCTTGCTCTTATAAAGGGCTCCGACGAAGAGTATTGTATTTGAGCTGCTCGGCGAGGTGTGAGCATCGAAGGAGGAAGCATCCACAAAGTTCGGTATGAGCACAGGCTTCAGTCCAAAATGTCCGAAATTCTCACAGAGTGCCCTGCTGGGGGATATGAGACGCCATTTATTCTTTCTGAAGAGGCTCCTTATGATTATCTTAGACGGGGCTTTGGCTAAATATTTTTGAGCGGTTATACACCCCTCCCTCACGCAAACTTTCCCAAAGGACCAGCTGCAGATGATCCCATTCCTTCTGATCCCTGTCTCGTTCGGACAGACTAGCCTTATGTCGTGAGCGGTCTGGACGAGCGGGAGGCCTTTCGAGCATGCGAGATACACCGTGTGGGCAAAAAGGTGATTCCCCTGGACATGGACAATATCGGGTTTTTCATCCTCTATGACTTTCCGAAGCGAGGAAAACAGCTTAGGGTAAAAAACGTGATGCCTCAGCCTCCCGCTGAAGAGACCTCCGTCGTTGAATCGAAATACATGCGACCTTCCCTCATCCTCACCGGGATTAAACGTGAATAGAGAGACGAAAAACTCCTGGGCTCTGAGAAGGTTCGTGAGTTCGAGCCTGTATTGGTTAGCGCCGCCACGAAGATCGGCGAAATCGTGGAACATAAGAACTTTCATCCTGACCTCCGTCCGAGGACATAATGAACGATCTTCGAAAGCGGTTCCCTGACGAACCTCTCTATCTCCTCCGGATCATACACTCCCAGCCATTTCAGCATGAGAAGGTAAGGTATGAGGGAAACGGCGACTTTTACCGGTATATAGAAATCCCCGAGGAGGTAAATGCAGACAAGCATTGTGGATAGAGCCAAAAGAGGCCTCGGCATCATTTTCAAGTAATCAACCTTGTGCATAAGAACTCTCCTGACGAAATAGATCCTTATGAATAGATCGATTACCGTCGAGTTTAGAGAGATCCATGCCGCACCTATGTGCTGGTACTTGGGGATGAATATGAAGTTCAAAATGACATTAAGAAGCATGTTTAGGGCGACGACAGGAGCGAATGTAGACAGCAGATTAGATTGAAGTATGACGACCCGCATCGGTGTTGTGAAAAACAGAATACCGCAGGCCCAGCTGAGTATAAACAGAACGCGAATGGATTCCTGATACTGAGGACCGAAGAAGAACAGGGTGATTTCCCTGTGGTATATTATGAGGACGCTGAAAACCGGAAGTGCTATGGTCAAGAACACCTTCTGGAGCTTTTCGTACACCAGTACCAACTGCTGACGAGCCCTGACATAGAGTGCCGAGATAGTTGGCTGCATGGCTACGTTTATCAGGACCCCGACCATGGCAATATGCTCGAGTATCTTGTATGGCGCTGCATATATACCAACTGATTCATCACCAACCATCTTCGACAACATGAAGAAGTCAACCCTAATGTGGATCATCATTATGAGGCCCAGGATCAGGAAGAAGAGTGCGTCTCTGAAGATTTTCCTGCAGAAGACCACATCGAGCTCCGGCCTGAATACAGGGACGTGTCGTCTCACTATCCACATAAGTATCAGCAGTCTCATACCATTCCAGAAGGCGAAGACCAGCATTATCAATTTGATACCGAATCCCAGCCAGATGAAAAGCAGGCCGGTCGCGGAAGGCAGGAAACCGAAGATGACTTCTATGCCTGAGGTTATATCCATCCTCTCCTTCGCCTTCAACACTGAGACGAAGGGACCGGAAAGCGTGGAGAAGATGAGGATTGGGATGCCGGCATAGAAAAGACCAAGTATCTCACCTCTGTAACCCACAGCATGGACGAACAGGATGAGCATTATTGATATGAAGATCGATGATATGAGCTTGATACCCAGGATATTCCTGAGGTATTTCTCTGATCTGGAATAATCCCTGGCGACATCTCTCACTGTCAGTGTATCAAGCCCAAAATCGCTGAGAATACCGAAGAAGGCAAGGAAGAGGAAGACGAGCGACCACTGACCGAATCCGCGGGTTCCAAAGTACCTGGCTGCGAATGCAACAAAGGTAATACTGATTACCTTGGTGAGAATCTGCGCTATCTGAAGCGAGAGTATATTTCTCAGTATCGTTAATCTCTTATCCATAATACTAGATGGGAGGAATCAGCTCAAATAGCCAAGACCCTGGAGGGTTTTCCTGATTTCTTCCTCTTCGCCCGGTGAATAACCTTTCTCATCCCCCGTCTCCACAGAGCCGGAATCAGCTTTCTCATAACTGAGAACATGGGAGGCTTTGAAATCATCGCTGAAACAATCGATAAGGACCTTACCATCCATCTCCTCAGGCACCGGCATTCCATACATGTGGATGATGGTTGGAGCGAGATCCTCGATACGGGCATCATTGATGGAGGCGGCTTTCTTGATACCCTGCCCTTTCATGAAGAGTATGCCGTTCCTACGATGGAGAGCGGGGGTATGCTCGGAAGTTTCCCGGTACAATCCGTCAACGAAGAAATCGCCCCTGGGCAGGATGCTCAGATCCCTTGTAAGAAACTGGATATCGGGTGCTAGCCGCAGGTATGGTCCTTCATACAATTCCTCTCTCTTGTATGCTCTATCTATGATTTTCCTTCCATTGGAATCCTGCAGCTCTTCGAGTCCTTTTATAAGTTCATCTCGTAATCGTTCGTATTCATCACCTGGTTCGACTATACCCTGGGGTTCCCTGCCTCTCATGTTGATTATGATGATTTCCTCGCCTCCACTGAGGCTCGAAAAGGCCTTGGTCCTTGACCAATCGATCATCGAGAGGTATACTCTATCAGTTGATTCATTGAACAGCTGGGGTTTCAGGAAGCGGATGCACCTCCTGCTCAACGATTTCAGTGGACTCCGCATGATTCTCCCCTCTCCCAGGTGATCGCCCTCGATCCCAATCATCCTAGCCTTCAGAGATGAGCCTGGTTTCAACCTGAGGTACCCATTATCCAGCAGCCATCGATTGACATAGAATCGCCCTTCTATCGGACCACAACCGTGATCAGACATTATGATAACGGTTACATCCTCACCCGTCTCAGACATTATCGTACCGAGGTATTCATCCAGCATCTCGTAACACATTTCAATGATGCGCCCATATTTCTCGCTCTCAACAGGATACCTCTCCCGGTACTCAGGTACCCTGAATCTCCAGGCCCGATGCTGAACCAGATCTATTGACCTGAACACAGTCATGAAAAAATTCCAGTCGAGCTTCCCCATAAGGTAAAGTGATGCTTCAAGGATTTTCCTGGTGGCATAGAGCATATGTGTGAAAGCACCCATCTCATCCCCTCCCCAGAAGATTTTCTCCGATTCGCTATCGAGAGGATAATCGCCGAGTGCCCTGATTAGTTCGAGATGAAGATCCGGTGGATAAGTGAACACGCTCTCCTTGCTCGGGGTGAGGAGTCCTCCCACCAGGAATCCATTCACCTGTTCGGGCGGATAGGTGAGCGGCACGTTCACAACAGCCACTTTCTTCCCGTGATCACTGAGTATTCTCCACAAGCTTTTCGCCCTGATAGAATTGAAGGTGATAAATGGACGGTAATATGTGTCAGCCTTCCTCTCCCTGAAGTAATAGACGCCGTGACCACCCGGTTTCATGCCGGTCATGAATGAAGACCATGCGACTGAACTGTTGGGTGGTATGGTCGAGAAAAGAGTTCCCGATACGCCTTCCTCCCTGATATTTGAGAGGTTGGGGAGCTTCCCTTCCCGCATCATCGGTTCGGCTATATCGAGCGTGGCTCCATCGAACCCAACAACGAGAATCCTCTTCATTCGATCCCATCTCCCGTTATAAAAATTTTCCCCCTTCCACACGTGCCGGTGAAGGGGGAAGCATACTCGGTACCATCAACCACACCGTCTCAGCCTTATCCTACCCTCACTCCTCCCCCAGGAAGACGTCTTCAGCCCTTGGTTCAAGAATTATCGCTCGTTCGAGCAGTACGATAGGACGCATAATATTCTGCATGGTTCTGAAGAAAGTCCTCAAATCGGCAACAAAGCTCTTCGGAACGTAGATTACATCCCCAGCCACCAGGACTTTGTTCTCTCCTGTCGCTCCCTTCATTAGAAAATCTTCGAGGTTCAACCTCATCAGTTCAGGATTATCAAAGTCGCCTCGGATGAGGACAACGGAGGATTTGTTTGCTTCCCTCGTAAAGCCTCCGGCCTTGCTGATCGCCTCTATTGCGGTTTTGGATCCGTCCAGTACAAAGATCCCCGGTTTAGACACCTCTCCAAGGACGAATATCTTCTGACTCCTCAATGAGACCACCTCGACTCCTACTTGTGGATTCACATAGTATCGCGAGAGACCTTCATTGATTAGCTGCCGCACCTCCTTGATGCCCATACCTCCCGCTTTTACGTATCCGACAAACGGGTAGTAGAACTCACCCGTAAGATCAAGCGTCACCTTTTTCGAGAGATCCCTGTGCCCCCAAACCCGAACGGCAAGTTCATCTCCCGGACCAAGAATGAACTCTGAAATGTGAACCTCTTCAGGTGGCGTAGATACTCCTTCACCGGCCTTATCGGTGGTAGAGATACTTTTTGCGCCGCCACCACATGAAAGTGAGCACACTACTAAAATCATCGGCAGGAAAATTGCCCAATGATATGATCTTGTAATGTTGAACTGAGGAAAAATGGCTTCTTTAAATGTACATTTATTGATCATTTATACACCTCCAAAGTCAGAAAAATTGAGGCCATTTTACCCATATAAGCCGCTTCCTCCCCTCAACTTCACGCCCTCACATCAGATTGAAATCCAAAACATTACAATTT
>JBHIFB010000142.1:0-7552 GCA_046760905.1 Candidatus Glassiibacteriota bacterium
CATTCTCGTCCACGGTGAGCACCGGAATGAGGTTATAGGCCTGGAAGATGAAACCGACGTTGTCACGGCGGAAATCAGAGAGTTCTCTGCCGCTCATCTCGGAGATATTCCGGCCGTTGAGCCAAACCTCGCCTTCTGTGGGAACATCCAGGCCTGAGATTATGTTGAGAAAAGTTGTCTTACCGGAACCGGATGGACCCACGATTGCTGTAAATTCTCCGGAAGTGATTACCAGATCAATCCCGCGAACGGCTTCGACCGGTATCCCGTGATCGGAATACACTTTCCTCACATCGCGGGTAATTATTACTTCTTCCTGTATCGCCTTGTCCACTCCTTCCTCCTACAGACTCTTACGCATCGCCTCGGCGGGTTTCATCCTGGCGGCATAGAGGGCCGGGTAAAGACCGACGACTACCGTGAAGATGAATACCCATATGGGGTATTCAACGAATTGCTTTAATTGTAGTACCGGGTACAACAGTTCCCGGAAGGTGACCCCTACGAATTCGATGCCTGTATAATCGATGCCGACGTGGGAAAAAATCGAAGTGACTGCCGCCCCCAGAATGCACCCGAGTATTATGCTGATTATGGCGAGGGCACCCGCTTCGAATAGTATTAAAGATGCCATTGCGCTCGGGCGTGTGCCGACGGCCCGAAGGACCCCGAATTCGAACATCCGCTCATGAAGCGACATGAAAAGAGTATTGATGATTCCGAGGGTCACGATGGCAAAGAGGATTGCACCGATTATGACTGTCTGGAACTGAGAGAAAGCCAGCGCCGCATCCAGCTGCGGGAGAAGGATGGTCCAGTTTACTGCTTCGTTCCCATCCTTCGAATACGAGGCCCAGAAAGGGTGGTTTTCGTCACGGCCTATTGTATCGTCGGTAAAGGTTATTGCGATCTCATGGACCTGATCGTCCATTCCAAGCATCTCCTGCAACTTCCCGAGACGTATCACTGCCACTTGCCTGTCCATCTCATCGACATTGAAATAATAGATTCCTGAAATCCTGAACATCTCCTGAGAGAGATCACCGGAATGAGCCTGAGCCACTGTCATCACGACACGATCTCCGATACCTACCTCCATTATCTCGGCCAGCTTGCTGCCTATTAAGATGTCCCGCGGATTATCTCCGCTGAAGTACTCCCCTTCGATGAGAGCCTCATCGATTTGTGAGAGATAGGTCTCCGTCGGTGGGTGGATGCCGACAATGTTCACCGAGCTTACATTCGCGGGTGAGGTGATCATGCCGAAGGACATGGCACGGAGCGTGTAATGTGAAACGATGGGTTCATTGTCTAACCGCGATAGTACAGATTCCAGATCATTTACTGTCAGCTCGACCTCAGCCCTCTCCCGGTACTTTTCGTGATGAATCTGTCCTTCACCCAGAAAGGAAGATGTCGCGGTGTAGATCATATTTTTTTCCATACCGATTATCAATGCGTCGCTGAATATCAGCGCCGCCAATCCCAGTCCTATTGCAGTGCCTGCAATCAGAGTACGCCTCTTGTTTCGAAACAGATTCCTCCAGGCAAGTTTAACGTAAGTGCTCAAGGATTTCTCTCCTATCCCATCCTCATCGCTTTGGCCGGTGCCACGCGCGCCGCCCTGCCTGCCGGGAAGATGCTCACCACCACCCCAACGAAGAATACGATGACTGCGGGTATGAGATAGCTTCTCAAGTTGAGCTCCGTCTTCAGCGTAGTGAATTCGACTCCACCGTAAGTGATCGGCTCGGGGATTTTGATGCCGTGTAAAGAGAGCATGTAATTTACGATCAAGCTCACCAGGATCCCGACAGCGATACTCATGATCGCCATCGCTGCCGTCTCGGCCAACACCATCTGCACTATCTGCCCGGGGGGAGTGCCCACAGCCCGCAGGAGGCCATACTCTCGCCTGCGTTCCATTACCGTCATCAGCACCGTATTCATGACGCCTACAGCGACTATCAGCATGATCACGAAGATCATGATCCAGGCTCCCTGTTTATCAGCCATCATTGCGTTATAGAACGAACGGGCGAATTCCTGCCACGGTGCCACGGAAAGTCCCCTATCACCGACAACCGATTCGATTTCCCGTGTCAGGCCTTTAACATCCCGGAGCCGGTTGGCTATCACGATGATTTCGTGGACCCTGTCCTGGAGCGTCAGAAGCTCCTGCGCGTCCTGAAGATGCAGGTAGAACACCGCACGGTCGGAACCCTCGCCGCCGCTTTCGTATATGCCTATGACCGTGTATAGGTCGTTCGCGATGGAACCATCAGCTGCCTGCGAGATGATGATCGCCGTATCACCGAGTTCCGCCCCGAGAACTTCAGCCAATCCCTTTCCAAGAATCGCCTCGTGTGACGGTTGTGAAAAGAAGCCACGACCCCTGGTGATCTTGTTCAGAAAACGAGTTGTCTCATTCTCCTTGGCCGGATCGATGCCGATGATCCTCGTCCCTGCACTCTTCTCCCCGACGGAAACCAGGCCAGCTGAATAAAGGCGCGGCGCCCACGACTCTACTCCTTCAAGAGCCTCGATATTCTCACCGATCGTATGGAAATCGTCGATGGTTTTGTAAAGTGAGGGCCGGTCGAGATAACCCTCACTGTGAACCTGAATGTGTCCAAGCCGGTTTCGGGTGAACATGTTGATGATCGAATTGTATGTTCCATCAGACCAGGCGATCGATATGGAGGCCAGGGTGAAGCCGCCGAACATTGTTAGGATCGTGAGGACCGTGCGACGCCTCTGTCGCCATATGTTACGAAGTGCTATTCTGAATATCTGCATGGTTTGCGGCCTCTAAGGACGGGAACGCAATCTCCGGAGGGAGAACATGTCCTCGTCGATATCTACATCGAACCTGGCTTTCACATACCTGATCGTCGTCTTGTGGCCCTCTTTGTTCTGTGGCACCATCTCCATCACAGCCGGGATGGTGCGGCCGTCGAAGGCACGGATATCGCTGTAGCTCAGAATACGCATCAGGTTATCCTTCTCGTCGTAATACTTCTGCCAGACGGGCAGGTAATCGTTCTTGCGGCAGGCTATGACGATGTAACCCCATACGACTGCAAGGTCTTCTCTGGGAATGCATTTGATGTAGTAGAGGTCTTCACGTCCATCCTCGGGGGAGGCGAATTCATAGCTGTAATCTTCGAAGAGGGAGAATTCCTTCACCAGGTCATCATTCGTGAAATCCGACCCCATCCAGGAACTCATCATCATCGAGGGTGGAACCTTCACGACCTTGTTGGTCTTGGGTAGGTAGTTCCACATCTCGCTTCCGATCCGCAGAGTGGCGACTCCCTGCTCCTTCTTCGGCGCAGTTATCCGGATGAGCGTTTTCTCCATCTCCTCGGTCCAGATGTTCATGGCGAGGGTGCGCTGCCAGTGCGGTGTGGTGATCTCCATTTCGATCTCCGCATAACTCGACTTGGACCGGTACAGCAAGTCAATTTTCTTGATTATCTCATTCACCGATGGTTCATCGGCAGCTTCCCATGAACCCGATGAAATCAATGGCGTGAGACATAATGAAAGAGAAATAACGGTCAATCCGATCCTGAGACTGCTGTTCATTCTTCCCACACGTCTGTAAATATAGTACCGGTACGATCATCTTCATTCGGCATATACAGGAGAAGAAGATATCCCGCCAGCGGGTGCCTGTCAACCTGGCGATCTCTAACCACCGCCGTTACAGCAAGTGTCTGTGAGATGAGCCATGACTCAGGCTGATTATTCAGATTGCAAAGACAGACCGGAATTGATTATTAATTAGGTCAGGCTTAAAAAAGGCATGTTTCGCCCATCGGGGGATTTCACATGATCGATCTTCTGATCCTTTTCGCCTTCATCGTCTACAGTGTCGGTAACGGGTTTTACCACAGGGCGAGGGCATCGGAAAATCTCGAAGAATACTTTCTGGCGGGTCGCTCGATCAGGGGCTGGCGTGCAGGTTTCAGTCTGGCTGCGACGCAATTCGCCGCCGATACGCCGCTTCTGGTCACCGGGCTTATAGCGACCGGAGGCCTTTTCAGGTTGTGGCGGCTCTGGATCTATGGCCTGGGATTTTTGATGATCGGTTTCCTGCTCGGTAGAACATGGCGCCGCGCCAGGGTGATAACAGACGCCGAGCTCACCGAGATACGTTACAGCGGCCGGGGAGTTCTGGCCCTCAGGGGCCTGAAGGCCATCTATTACGGGACAGTGATGAACTGCACCATCATGGCCATGGTACTTGTAGCGGCTACACGCATCGGCGAGGTATTCCTTCCCTGGCATGAGTGGCTGCCGGGGGGCTTTTATGGTTTGATCCACCGCACGGTACAATCCACCGGAGTGTCTCTAGCATCCGGCGCTACTGGACTTGAAATGCATTTGGCCACGACAAACAACATCATAAGCATAGTAGTCATCATCGCCTTCACTGCCCTATACTCCACAACCGGCGGATTACGATCAGTGATCGCCACGGATACGGTGCAATTCAGCCTGGCTATGCTAGGTACACTCCTTTATGCCCTGGTTGTGGTTGTAAGATCCGGCGGGATGGACCAGATCGTCATTAGCCTTGTAAGACTGTACGGTGAAGTGAGAACGAAACATCTCCTTGCGTTTAGCCCGGATACGTTAGAGACCTTCATGCCATTTCTTGTAATCGTCAGCTTGCAATGGTTCTTCGAGCGAAACAGCGATGGCACCGGCTACTTCGCCCAGCGTATGATGTCGTGCCGCAGCGATGGGGACGCTAGGTCGGCGGCATTTATCTTCACCTGGTTGCAGATTTTCTTTCGCAGCCTGATGTGGCTGGTCATAGGCGTGGGTCTTCTGGTCGTTTATCCCATTGAGCCTGCATCTGCAGCAGGTGAGGCATTCGCTGCAAAGAGGGAGCTGCTTTTTGCGACCGGTATCAAGGATCTCCTCCCTGTCGGTGTGAGAGGGATCATGCTGACAGGCATGCTTGCTGCGCTGGCATCTACCATAGACACCCACCTGACCTGGGGCGCGAGCTACTGGAGCAACGACCTCTATCTTCGGATCGTAAATCGTGCCTGGCTCAAAAGAGAACCATCGACCGGGGAACAGGTCTTCGTTGCAAGATTATCGAATGTCGTTGTACTCGCCATTGCTCTTATCATCATGGCGAATCTGGGATCGATCCAGAAGGCCTGGTATGTGAGTCTGCTTTTCGGCGCGGGGACAGGTGCAGTGCTGGTGCTGCGGTGGCTCTGGGAACGTATTAACCTTTATTCGGAGGCTTCCGCCATCATCACTTCCCTCGTCTTAGCACCTGTAATACTTTTCACGATAGACGCCGAGTGGCTCAGGCTTCTCGTCATGTCATCCATCTCGACAGTCGTTGTCATCGGAGTCACGCTTGTCACAAAACCGACTGAAGAGAATACACTGATCGAGTTCTTCAAGCTCGTCGAACCACCGGGTTTCTGGCGAAGGACGGCCGAGAAACTGGGCACGGACCCCCGTGTTTCGATCGATTACTTCAAGAAAGGAGCTTATCTGACCGTTACAACGAGTGTGTCTCTCTACCTTCTTCTGGTCGGGTGCGGTAAGCTCATCCTTCCGGCACCGGGGAGCAGCATAACGGTTGCGTTGACGTATATAGTGCTGGGAGTGGTCACTGTACTATTGTGGTGGCGGAAGATGTTTTTCCCCCATCGAAGCGCTTAGGCTAAGAGACTTACTGCTCCCTACCGCTCGCTATGGGGCTGAAAAGCAATTACTCCGGCCGGTAATCACCACTCGTAGCCTTCCTCTTCTTCCTCATTGAATAATATGTTCAAATTCAGGCATCTCGTGGGGTGACGATTGCTCCCTGCAAAAGCTGACGTTCAGTGTTTCGCAACTTTTCCAAAACCCGATTTAGTTCCGATTGAGCTTTTCGCAAATCTGCTTGAGCTTTTTGTAAGTCTGACTCGGCGCGGACACATTCGTATATAGCATTGCGGAGATCATTTGTCCGCGAGTAGACAATTTCAATTCGGGATCCGCAGTTGTAACAGGTTATTTCACTCATGTTGATTACATCTGAGTATCGAGTGTTTATTTCGCTCCCACATTCCTTATTGGGACATGATATCCTGAACTCTTTAAATTCGAGGGATGGCATGATCTCATCTGTAGGAAGTTTCAAATTTTCACCTTTCTGATTCTGCCCCATCTACCAGTGGATGTCAACCACGATTCTCATTTTCTTTGCCGAATTCCTTCTTTCATGCGCGAACCGCTCAGGAAACTATTGCGAGCCGAATTCCTCCTCCAGGGTACACTGACACCTCATTCACAAATGGAAGAAGCAGCTTCTCCAGAACCTGTCTAATATATTTTCAGACAACAGGGGGAGCGTTGAGAGGGAGCATGCCGATGTTGAGGCAGAACTGTTTAGTCGGATTGGCAGGCCTTATCGGGGAAAGCAGAGACCTCAAGGCTTTATTCAAGGATCTGCCGATAAATACTTGGGACCGCATCCTGCAATTCGACCCTCAAAACAGAATGGCGAAAGCCTGGCTCAAAGATGCCAGCAGGTATATCACTTTTTAGAGACTTCCCAGATTCTGGTCAGTACCGAGTGCGATAGCAGGTCATCCTCTGGGGGCTTAACGGTCTTCCTGGGTATCCGTGTATACCGACGAAAACTCTACGCCGGAGACGAGTTCGGTGTGGAACTGGACCAGACCATCTAGGCTCTCGACTCCACGACAATCGTTCTCTGTCTCTCGCTCTTCCCCTGGGCGAGGTTTCGAAAACATAAAGGTGCAATCAAACTCCACACGCTGATAGATCTACGTGGCAACATCCCCTCGTTTATCCGGATCACCGAGGGACGAGTGCACGACGTCAACATCCTCGACGAGCTCGTTCCAGAGCCAGGAGCTTTCTACATCATGGACCGAGGGTATATCGACTTTTCACGTCTCTATACTCTGACACAATGCATGGCGTTCTTCGTCACGCATGCAAAATCAAACCTGCAGTTTCGAAGACTCTACTCCCGCCCCGTCGACAAGTCCACAGGACTGAGTGCTCTGGCTCAGGGCTCCTCTTGCCCTCTCGCGTCTTACCTACGACTGAGAGAAGCAGGAGGTCACTTACACCTACACCAACCCCTACGACCATATCGACTACACCGAAAAGATCACACCGCACGAGCTCATTGCAAGGCTCGTGACCCACATCCCCGATCCCTGGGAACACACCACCCGCTACGCTGGACACTACGCCAATCGCAGTCGCGGGAAGCAGAAGAGGGATCAGGGAAACCGGGAGTGTGTGGGAGTGGAGAAGGAAGCATACGCCCCCGCACACTGGAAGCGGAAATGGACAGAACTCCTGCGCCTGGTGTTCGAGGTGAGTCTTACCTGTCCCCGGTGTGGCACCGAGATGAAGATTCTCTCTTTCGTGACAGCGTCTGAGCCCATCGGGAAGATCCTCGCTCACCTCAAGGCGAAGGGCCTCGATGCCCGGGCAGGACCGTTCGCTGATAGTGCCGCGTGAGGGTCTCCCCGCTCTCACCCTCCTG
>JBHIFB010000143.1:0-7548 GCA_046760905.1 Candidatus Glassiibacteriota bacterium
ATCTGCGACCTGATTCCTTACCTCCTCCAGACGATCGTCGTTCAGCGGCATCTTAGACAGCATGCTGTATAGCTTCTCCCTGCGCTGTTCCAGTCCCGTAAGGGTTTCCTCGTACTCCTTGATGATGTCTCTGAGCTGACTCTTTATCCTCTCCTCCAGATCCACCACCGAGGGAGACTTGCGCGTGTGCTCTACAAGGAGCTCCTGCTTCTTCGCCATCAGGTCGATGAGTTGTGCATTCAGCTTCTGAAGGGTCGGGTCCCCCTGATCGCTTGATATCCAGTCGAAACCATCTCCGGTCGTCAGGCGTTTTCTGGCCTGGGCTATCTGTCTTTTCAACGACTCTATCTCCCTGGTGAGATCGACGTACTCCTCGAAGACCTTGGAAAGTCCGCCGGATCCGAGGGAAAGGTTCTCGATATTCTGCAGTATGAAATTTCTGACCTTTTCCTGGTCTTTCTCGAGTATCCGCTGCTGTTCCTCGAGCCTCTCCTCCAGGTGCTTGATAGCCTCGTTTATCTGCCTGTTCTTCTCGTAGTTCGAATCCTCCACGTACACGTTTGCGATCATGTTCACGTAATCTCTGGCAGATTTCGGATCGTCGGACTCGTAGGTGATTTCGATGATGTTGGTGTTCTCGTCCCGTTTAACAGTTGTCTGTTCCTGTAACGTCTCTATCGCCTGCACCGCCTCTGGTGATTCCAGGACCCTGTCAATCGTAATGTCTGGATCTATGAGACCCAGCCTCTTCGCCACATCGATCATAGTTTTCTGACTCTTGATAATCCTGGTCTGGGTCTGGAAGTTATCCCACTCGCTGTAGGTGATGACCTCCTGGACGACACCCGATACGGGCGCCGTCTGCACTATCTTCACGCTGGAGGTGGCCTTATAGATTGGCTTCGTTGATGGGCTGAGCAGGAGAGTGACAAGCACCACTCCGGAGGTCACCCCGGCCACTATCTTCTTTCGTTTTCTCAGTATGTAGAGATAATCCCTTATATTCAGTTCATACTCGGCCATTCAGATTCACCCTCCGCGTAAGTGCATACATCTCTCAAAGCCGGGATATCACATAGGTGTAGATGTAGGGCGACACGTCTCTCATGAAATCCATGATTGTAGCGTAAAGCGTCTTCGATACGATTACCACGTCGTTGTTGCGAAGCGCTATGTTCTGGCTGTGATCGCCCTTCCTTATCAATCGCTTGAGGTTCACCGCTAAAACCTCGGGCATAGTCACCTCGCCACGTATCACGTGCACTTTATCCAGCACCGCTTTTTCCGTGTACCCACCCGCTTTGGAAATCGCATCAAGGATATTCAAGCTCTCCTTGAACTCCACTATGCCGGGATTGTTCACCTCCCCCAGGACATAGACCTTCTGGCTCGTGAGCTCGATTGACGGTATGTAGATGTAATCCTGATCATCCAGGATGAGGTTTTCCTCGGCATCTGCCTGGAAGATAGCCTTGTAGAGATTCAGGTATAGCGTCTGACCCCCCTTCCTCACAACCTGCACCTGGTTCAGGTTCGCCTTGTCAGTCGGTCCACCGTATCGCGAGATAAAGTCGGCCAGCTTCTCCATGCCTGTAAGCGGATATACGCCGGGGCCGGTCGGCTGCCTGATGATACTGCGTATCTCGCCCATCACAGTCGCGAATTTGCTGTTGTATTTCACGACCTCGACGTTTATGTTCGGGCGCTTGAAATACTCCTTCGAAAGTTCCCAGATCTTCTCCTTCACCTCTATCGGGGTCAGTCCCGACACTTTTATGTCTTCCGGGCTCACGAATGGCAAAAATATCGTGCCGTCGACCCTCACCGTCATGTTGAAATCCTTCCTCTGTGAGCCGGTCCATATTGTAATGAGGATTTCATCTTTTGGACCGATCTTGTAGATGGGATTGCCTTTTATCATTTTGAAGGTGCTGTTCTCGGTGGGAATGAGCGCCCGTGACTTGCCACTCTCCCCCCGAAATTCTTCGGCAAGCCTCAACCTCTGGTCACCGGCGCCAATTGCGCTGTCGGCTTCGGCCTCGAATGTCGATATGATCTTCTCCCTTACCTCGAGCTTCTTCAGGTATACGGTCACCTCGGCCCGCCTGTTCTTCTGCCAGACCTCTTCTCCGGTGCCGGCAGCGAGGGGTCTCGTCGCTCCGAACCCGACGGTGGTGATCCTGTCTCGGGACCAGCCCGCCTCCACCATGTATCTTTTCACCATCATAGCCCGTGCCTCGGAGAGTTCGAAGTTCGATGGAAACCGATCTGTTGAGATCTCCCTCTCATCGGCATGACCCTCGATCCAGGCTTCACTCAGAGGAAACTGGAAGATGAGTTCCGAGAGTTTCTCCACTTTCAGCAGATCGGAATCCCAGATGGTGTCCATGGCGGTGTCGAAGTGGAAGACCAGCTTCTGGGTGCCATACTCGCGCAGGCTTTCCTGGACTTCCCTCTCCTCCACGGGGCGTGGGGGAAGGGTATCGAGACGCTCCCCCTGAAACCAGACCTGCACGCCCTGGCTGGCATTAGCGGCGACGATGTCGGGCTTGCCGTCACCGCTCATATCCGTCGCCTTCACTGAGTAGTAGATGTCCGATCGCGGGAGTCCGTCCTGCCTCTGTTCCCACCCCCTGCCCGACCGGTTGTAGAAAATTGTAACCCCCCTCCTGTCGAACGAAGCCGCCAGAACATCCGTCCAGCCATCATTGTCGAAGTCCTCAACATCTATTCCCCAGTAGCTGCCTTTTTTAACAAGCTGCCTCCCCTTCTTCCAACCCCCGCCTTCCTCGCCGTACCACACCCAGATGCCCTTCCTGTATGAACCGGCTACAATATCCAGGATACCGTCCCCGTCCAGGTCGGCAACCTCCACTCCCCAGAAACTTCCCATCGTTTCCGGGATCCTACCCCGGTACCATTCTCCCCTACCGTTCCCGTACCAGACGCGCACCCCCCCATGATAGCCGAACGAGGTGGCGACCAGATCAAGATGACCGTCACGGTTCAAATCGCCCGCTGCAACGTCTTTGAATACGCCCGTGACCTCGGGGCCATACTCTATCGTCCAGTTGCCCTTGCCATCACCAAACCAAACTTGCACCCCTCCCTCCATATCATGCGTGCTGTTCGCCGCGGCGATGTCAGCGTGTCCGTCACCGTTGAAATCAGCCGTGATCACTCCCTCGTAACTGCCGTTATCCTTCGGAAACCTGGACTTTTCCCTGCTCACCCACCCTCCTTTCCCATCGGCAAGCCAAACCTGGACCCCCTTCAGGTCACCCCAGCTTGTTGAAACGATGTCGGCATGCCCGTCTTCGTTGAAATCGGCCACATCAAGGGATCTTATATCTCCGAGCTCGGTTGGGCTGTTCACCTCGGACCAGCTGCCATCCCCCCGACCGAGCCAGACCCTTATCCCCCTGTTGGGACTGAAGCTGCCGCCGACGATATCCGGATATCCATCATCGTTGAGGTCACCGGTGGCGACCGCGTAGTAGTTCCCGCCATCTGGCGGACCGGTCTCCGGAGACCACTGCACGTACTTCGAACCTGGGGCACAGGCACCTACTATGAGAATCAATGTCCATGTATACTTCATAGCTCCTCCTCCCCGACGGGCCTTGTTATGAAAATGAGAGGATTGCTAGAGAGGTCGACCTCCTTCTTCTTCTTCACCTTCTTCCGCTTGGAGTCGTATACTATCTCTACCACCGGCCTCATTGGATGGGCATAATTCGTCTTAACGACCTTCCCGATCTCGCCGTTGTTGAGCATCACATAACTTTCCAGAGGAAAGATCGAGATCTCTGTGATAACCGCCTTCACCACCTTCGTCGAGAAAAACTCGTTTCTCATCTGGATAATCACCTGGATCGCCTGAAACGAAGAGTATTCGCTCCTGTGTTCTCTATCATGAGACAGCGCCTCGAACACATCCAGCACGCCTATGACCTTGGCAAGCTCGTCTATTTCATCGCTCTTCTTCCCCTGCGGATATCCCCTGCCGTTTTCCCTCTCATGCTCCTCCCCCACGATTCTTATGAGCCGCTCGATCTGTGGCGTATGTTTCCCGCTCACCGAGTTTCCAATTATCTCCATGGAATGTACGGGGTGCTGCTTTATCAGGTCATATTCCTTCCTCGTGAGCTTACCCTTTTTCTGGATGATCCTGCTTGGAATAGCCGTCATCCCCAGATCATGAAGGACCGAGGCGGTCGTCAGCAGCAGGAGTTCATCCTGCGAATATTTGAGCCCGATTCCAACTTTTATGGAGAATACCGCAACGTTGAGTACGTGGGAGGCGATCTCAGAACCTTTCCTCGCATTTATGGCCTGCCACAGTAGCGTATTGTCCTCCACCACCTTCTTCAGCAACCTGGTGGCTATGTCGGTGGCGGTCTCAAGATCGATCCTCTTTCTTTCCTTGGCATCCTGATAGAGTCCTTTGATCGATGAGACGAAGCTTTCGTACACGAACTCCCCGGCCCGGCCCTCGCTCTTCGCCACTTCTGCCCTCTCCTGCATGGCCGCCTCACCTTTCCTTCTTGGAGCGGAAGGGCCCTGGTAGGCAGGACACTGGAAGCAGTCCTCGAAACTCCTGGTCCCCATCTGCTGGTTGAGATCCCAGCATTTCGTGGCGCCGTCTGTGGGCGGTATGCACTCCTCCCTGACACTCCTCCCCTGCATCTTCTCCTTCACCAGACTGGCAATCTGCGCATGCTGTTCGTCCACGTCGTCTATGCTCAAGACACCGTGTCCGAAGCTCATGAACTTCTCCATCTTCGAAAATAGCCTCTCTATTTCGCTCTCCTTCCCACCCTCCCCGACGACGGCCGCTTCGAATTCTGTGACATCTACAGATGGCCTTCCATCTCCATCACCGTCTATGATTTCCTCCACTACCCCCTTACCCCGTTTAGCAACATCCCTGCTGGATGATGGCCTATCCGGAGTTAGTTCCTTGAGCCTTTTCAGCAGGTCCCTGTATTTCATCGCTCAGGCTCCTTGAGAGCGCCATATCCACGGCTTTCAGATCCACCGGCTTGACAGAGGTCCTGAAACCACAGAATAGCGAAAGATCAGCGAGAATGTTAATCTGCCCCGGCACGCCACAGGCGGCCGCCCCCAGTGCTGCCTTGGCCTCCGACGTGAAGAGGTCAGCCGATGCGCCGGCTACCTTCAGGCGATGATCTATGTACGAAATGGATTCAAGAAGACTCAACGGCTTCACCCGCGCCACAACCGACATCCTTTCACCCACCATCGAGCCAGAGAGCACCGATTCTATGTCAGCATCACCCGCAATGATGAAAGCAGCGAGTGCCCTGTCATCGAGTTGCAGGTCCAGCAACCTCCTCAACTCCAGCTGGATGTCATCTCTTGCGATACCGCTGACGCCATCAAACACAATCAGCGATTTCCTTCCCGAGCTCACTGCCTGGAGAAGATAATCGCCAATCTCTCTTAGGAGGCTGTCCCTGCTTCCGGCTGATTCACTTCCCTGGAGCTGATAGAGTATCTCAGAGAGAAATCCTTCGGCGGTGTTAAGGCTTCCGCTCATACATGCAAGCTCATAAGAATCGTCCACCTCCTTCATGAGCATCCTCAGAAGAAGAGTCTTCCCGCACCCGTCTCTGCCCGTGAGAAGAGAAATAACGCCTTCCTGGTGTATCGAGAACCTGAGGCATTCGTATGCCTCTTTCATGTTGGATGTTTCGAAATAGAACGCCGGGTCGGGAACGTTATCAAATGGCCTTCTATCGATACCGTAAAAGGATCTGTACAATTTTCCTCCCCATGGACACACAAGGGTGAGCGCCTGGAAAACCTCGTGCTCCTCGGTACAATTCGTTCATCCCCATGGACATATGCCGGTGAGCGGGCAGTGCTTCAACTCATTATGTAATAAGCAATATCTATACCATGACTTAGGCGCTGCTTAGGCCAATCGGAGTGGGGAAATATGCTGTGCGAAGAGTTGTTTCGAACTCGCCTCAGGCGTGATAATCCCTTGTTCTTTCATTAAATACGCTATTTTGAAGCCGGTATTACCCTGGTGGCCTGTGCCTGATAGAACCTCGGGAAACGGAGATCGGCGGGACGCTTTGAAAATTTTTCGAAATGAAGCGTTCACCTCGATGAATCGCCTGGAAAAATTTTCCTCCCCCGCACCAGAGGCACCTTCCCGGGCGCGTGCATGATCCCCCGCTAGATTCGGCTTGACATCCTTGCCGAGGTATGATACAATCCGATTGAGGAATCAGAACCCAAGCTCTATGAAAGCACCTTGAATCACCGCCAAATTTTCAGGATCTAATAGTTAATCCCCATGCGGTCTAATTTCTTTCCAGCAGTGAGGGCATGCGGGCAATAACGGTGTCTGCTTCAAGCCGTTAGATAGACAGTGATTTTCTTAAATCTTGCCAATCAGGAAAGGAGGATCAAATCTGGGACAGTGTATGGCTTAGTGCAGCTCATTTCTGATCATGTGATTTCAACTGGAGGTGTAAGATGAAAAAGCTTTTTGCCGTGATTTTGGTGATTGCCTTCTCGTGGGGCTGTTCCGGCTCCTCGAAGAACCCTATAAGCGTCGGGGGACAGAACTACGACAACCTCCTGGGCCTTCCTTCAATCGATAATCCCGCTACTATCCAGGTGAAAGACTTCGGTGCCATCCATCTTTCAGAGGATGACATATCACGGCTGATAGATAAGGGGGAACTGAATGCCGCTGATCTCGATCTCGAAGGAGGTCTCTGCCCGGTACTCATCGACTGCTGGTGGGTCGATGAGAGCGAATTCTGGGAGGACTGGCTTTGGGAGAACTACTGCTGGCCGCTGGAACAGAGCATGATGTTCGTATGGCTGGCAAAGCTGCCTGATCCCAATGAGCCCTGTCCGATTATGCCCACAGACATCTGGGGATGGCTCGCGTTCACTCAGTGCGAGGAAGGTAAGCCACAGCCGAGACTTCATTCGAATATAATCGATATCGAATGGGGCTCTATGGAATATTACAAGGGACTCTGGTACTTCTACGTGACGATCACTGTTACAGGTATGCCACCCGGCTATCACGACGCCATCTTCGTCAACAGCTGGGATGGGCCCGAGCTTCTGCCATTCGATGACGCGTGCGGCATAGACTTCTGGGAATCCGAAGGTGGTGGTCTCCCGCCGAATCTGTTCATGGTCTTCAACCCCGAGCCTCCTGTCCCGCCCGGCGGCTGGCCGCCCTGCAGGCTCGATGGTGAGGATGGCGAAACGAGGCCATGGTGCGTGCTGTTCGAAGAGGTTCAGCTGGAGTGTCATCAGCCGGTGGCAGAAAGCACAATCGATTCACCGGGAACCACAGGATGGCCTTTTATCCTCGGAAACCTCTGCACTGCCAACGTGAGCGGGGACATCACGAAGATAGGCGTGGATCGCTGGAACACAACGACTGCGACCTGGGATATCTACCTCTGGGACAGCGCCTGCAACCTGATAGCCAGTGCCTCCGTCACAGGCGGCTCTGGCTGGTATTTCGCAGACATCCCCCCCTAG
>JBHIFB010000144.1:0-7508 GCA_046760905.1 Candidatus Glassiibacteriota bacterium
CGTACAGGCACATGGGAAGACTCACCCAGAGTCAACACCTAACCGTCACGGTTACTTTCTGAGAGGAGAACTAAAGAAATCCCGCAAGCCCCTGGAGGGTTTGCGGGATTTTTTTGCAACAATTCTCCCCCATCCCCCGTATAACAATTCTGGAAAGCGTCCTTGATGCCAATCGGTTAGATCGATTCGAGACCTGGGGTCTGTCCGTTTGGATTGATTCAGGGGATTCCAGAGTCTGGATTTCTGATGAATAATCGATTGACTGTGTTTATGGTATTTTTTATATTATAATTTTGATTGACAGGAGATGATAAAATGGTTTCACGATTCTCCCTCATCCTCTCTGTGATTCTCTTGATCGTATCGAATGTCTCCTCCTCTTATAGCATCAATTCATTCGTGGAGCTTGATTTAGTGCGACTCTTCCCTGAGGGAAAGAATGTGATCCTCGAAGGCTATTTGCAGATATCACTCTCGGCGATAGAACTCAAGGAAGGTCCTGGTTCCAAGGCTGATATCGATTTCCTTCTCACGGTTCAGGACAGCGGCAAAAAGGAGATATATCAGAATACCTGGAAGTATGAGGAAGTCATCACCGAGAGGATGCTTGCGGATAACAGCAATACTCTTATAGAATCTTTCGCGCTCCTTCTGAATCCTGGAAAGTATACGCTTAAGCTAAAGGTCTCCGGTGTAAAGGAAGATGTAAAGAACGAGTTCGAGCGAAAGATCGAAGCGCCTGAGGAGAGGCCATTGCTTTCCGATATTCTTCTTGCCACGAAGATAGAAATGGATACCGCTGCGGCGTCTTCGGGTAAGAATGCTGTCCAGTACAACGTCTTTTCAAAAGATAATATTTTGATTACTCCGAATCCATGTGCGCGTTTCATGGGTGCGACCTCCCTTGTCTATTTCTACTGCCAGCTTCAGAACCAGGATACGAGACCCTCTGAGATCCATATGGAGCTTGAGATCATAGATTCCCAGGAAAATCTCGTGAAGAAACTCCCTGATAAGGATCTGAAGATAAAGGGCAAAGGTAGAATTTATGTGGGCGCATTCAGTACCGGGGGTCTCAAGGAGGGAAATTACATCCTGAGGACTTCCGCGACTCAGATAGACGCAAACGGCACGAAATTCGTTCAACGCAGGGATAAGCCTTTCACAGTGACGGCCAAGCGTTCGATAGTAGCGGCGTATGCTGATAGAAACGAATATGCTGATTTTGACGAGGAGCAGCTCGACAGCATATTCCGCACGATGCGTTACCTTGTGACGAAAAAAGCGCAAGATCTCTTCGTCTCTCTCTCAACTGTGGGGAAAAGAAATTTCCTTCATGAGTTCTGGAAACAGAGGGATCCAGTGCCGGCCACTCCCGAAAATGAGTTCAGGCAGGAATATGAAAGACGTCTTGAACATGCCAATAAAAATTTCGGTATGGGATGGGATGCCGAGGCCATAGAAGGCTGGCTTACAGACCGAGGCCGAATTTACGCTAAATTCGGCGAGCCAAACGAGAGGATAAAGAGGCCCAATGAATACGGTTCACCTCCTTGGGAGCTGTGGAAATATTTCGGTTCCGGCTATAGTTATCTCTTCATTGATCGAAATGACAATGAGCTGTACGATCTCGTCTTCACTAACGACAAGGACGAACCGATCGTACCAGGCTGGGAAAGGTATTTCCCATCCCGCGTTCTGAATGATATATATACAGAGTTCGGCTATATGCGCTGACCAACCGGCTCCATCGGTCTCGTTCAGATTTGTTATTCCAATCGTTATGCTTCACGTTAACCTTGAGATGGGCGGGTGGGAAATCATCGGCAATCGAGAAAATTGATAATGGGGTATTTGATATCCGGAAAGCTTCCCTATTAGCACTGTTCTTCGCCTCCGGCTCCACTTCTCTCGCATACGAGGTACTCTGGACAAAGATTCTAACGCTCTCGATCGGCACTAATGTCATCGCTGTCAGTGCGGTCGTCTCTTCCTTCATGGGCGGGCTCGCACTTGGTGCTTATGCAATAGGTGACAGGATTGACCGATATTCGAATCCACTGAAAATTTACGCCTACCTCGAACTCGGAGTAGGTCTCTGGGCCATAATCCTCCTTCCACTTTTAAAGATCTCTTCTCCGCTCTATGCCAGGCTTCAGTTCGCCTTTGGCCTTTCCGGAACCGTTCACAACCTGATAGTCTTTATTCTCGCTTTTTTCCCGCTCCTTGTTCCTGCCGTTCTAATGGGAGGAACCCTCCCCTCTCTCCTCTCGCACATCGAAAGGAGCGCCGGGAAAAAGAAGGGCGGGATCGGCACCAATGTGAGTCTTCTTTACGGGGTGAATACCTGTGGCGCCGTTTTCGGTACCGTGACATGCGGATTTTTCCTGATCGGGAAAGCCGGGATAGTTATGACGAACCTCCTCACGGCATCGGTAAACCTGGTGATATTCGTGATCGCATGGATCCTTTCATCGAGATGGGAGCCTCTGACAGTCAAATCCAGGGCAGGAGATGAGGAATTCTCCAATAGGGCCGATCAAATGAGCCGGCCAGGCCAGGATGCTCTCAGGAGAAACATCCTGATAACGCTTTATGTCGCCTCTGGCTTCACAGCGCTCGCATATGAAATCGTCTGGACGAGAGTCTTGATCCACTACGTTGGTACGACAAGTTACGCCTTCACACTTATGCTTGCCATCTATCTCCTTGGAATCGGTGCTGGAAGTTTCATTTACAGGTTGCTGAAGAATATCAGGGATATCAGTATTTTTCATTTTGGCGTGGCCGAATTGCTAATAGGTTTTACGGGGGGAATGGGGGTACTCGCGGTCGTGCTGCTCACCTCATTCCATCTCAGTCTGCTGGGAGCCACCGACTCTTACTGGTGGAAAGAGGCGTTGATCATTATGCTCGCCTCAGGCTCCCTCATGATCCTACCAACCCTCATCCTGGGTTTCGCCTTCCCACTGGTAAGCGAACTTGTCTCAGAGGGAAAGCTGAGAGCCGGGAAAGATGTCGGCATTGTTTATTCTGCGAACACGCTGGGCTCTATTGCGGGATCGATGGCCGCGGCCTTCCTTTTTCTCCCGTTACTCGGAAGCGGTGGATCTATATTGCTTTTTTCGGCCATCAATCTGGTTATTGCAGGTATCGCTTTCATGATGACCAATCTGAGACTTTCAATCCCATTCGCAACCGCATCATTCGCACTTGCTATCATACTGCCAGTACTCCTACCCTCCTCAATACACTCTCATATGTTCCCTGAGGAGGCGACCCTTTTCCTGGATGAAGGCTCCGAAGCCACAGTCGCCGTGATAAGAGATCAGGATGCGCTTACACTCGATTTCAAGCGGATGATAGTGGACGGGAATGCCCTTTCCGGAAGCGATTACTCCGGCAGGAGGTACATGAAGCTCCTCGGTCACCTTCCGCTTATACTATGTGAGGATCCCGAAAAGGTGCTTGTCATCTGCCTGGGCACTGGAATGACACTGGGAGCCTGCTCACGACATGAAGACGTTGATCAGTTAATCTGCGTGGAGATATCACCCGAGGTTGTGAAGGCGGCAAGACAATTCACCAGGGAAAATTATGCAGTGCTAGATGGGGGCAGAGCCAGGTTGGTCATAGGGGATGGTAGGAATTTCCTGCTCGCCTATCCTGGCACCCTTGATGTGATCACACTGGAGCCTCCCCCTCCTAGAGCTCGTGGTGTCGTGAACCTATACTCGAAGGATTTCTATGAATTATGCAAAATGAGGCTCAGCGAGAGAGGCGTCATGGCGCAGTGGATTCCTCTCCACGATCAGACCGAGGAGGATGTGAAAATCCTGATAAAGACTTTCACATCCGTATTCGATCACACCACAGCATGGCTCATCGAAAGAGAGGACCTTTGTCTGATCGGAACCGTGAAACCGCTCTATCTGGAGTTGGAGTACCTGACAAACCGAATTCGTGATGTGCGAGATGAGCTGGCTGATATAGATATCCACGACGCATGGGATCTACTGGCACTCTATATCGCCGATGAGGGAGGTCTTAACAGATATTGTGGTGAGGTCCCGGTAATCACCGATGATCTGCCTCTCATCGAACATTTCCTCTCCCTCCCCTGGAACCGCACGATCGTTTCGATCCCCGGCATAAAGGCACCTGTGAAGTCGTTTCTCGAAGAGCTTCTTCTGCATAGAACATCACTCAAGAGGTGTCTGCGCTGGAAACCGGAGAGCGGCGAGGCGGCAGAGCTTCTCAGGCACAGACTGGCAATGGAATTTTTCCTGGATGGAGTTATACATTCACAGAGAGGGATGGTTAACGTCGGACTCGAGGAAATTCGAAAGGCCATGAGGCTTATTCCACACAGTGAATATTTCAAACACTATCTTGGGATAAGCTCACTCCAGAGATCCGAGCTCGAGGAAATGCTTGTTAATAATCGAGGAGACGCCAGAACAGTGCTTCTAAGATACGGCTTTCTGGAGTTGGAAGAGGACAATCATGAGAAGGCCAGGGAGGTTTTTGAAAAATACATCAGCTTGTTCCCGGATCATGCCGTTGGCTACCTGTATCTTGCAATGGTCTATGAGGAGCTGGGTGATCTGGATGCTGCAGAGGCTACGTATATGAAGCTCGCTCAGCTATCTCCGGATCAGGAGGCGTTTACCAGTCGAAGGTTAAGCGTTCTCGAAGCCAGGGAGAGGGTATCCGGTACAGTCGAGAGTCTGGATAAGCTCGCCAGTCTATACTGGCAGGATGGGCGATACGAGGAGGCAGCTCGGGTATATGCAGAGATGGTGAGGAGTTATCCCTCGAGCGAACCGGCACGTTACAACCTGGCCGCATCACTCGAAGCCATGGGCGACTGCATCGATGCTCTGGACGAGTATGAAATAGCACTGCAGCTTGATCCGGGGGTCGATGAGACCAGGAACAACATCGACAAGCTGAAAGTGCTTTTCGCAATCATGAGCGAATTCCCTGAGAAGGTGGTGATTTCAGATGGCACCGAGGTCGACATCGGGTTCGAAAATCCCGGGACATGGGCGGTGCTGGGAAGACTCTATGCAAGAAACGATGAATACTGGAAAGCCAGTCGGGCGCTTAAAAGGGCCCTTGCGCTGGATCCCGATTACGGGGAAGCACGCGCAATGCTCGAAACACTCGAGGGAATAATAAAGGAGGAAATAGAGTAGTGATATACATTTCAAAAAAGGGTGTTCGATTTACTCTTTCTTTCGCAATTATCACTTCCCTTTATCTTGCGCCTCTTCTCAGTGCAGGTGGAGATCTTACGCTCATCGGATCGGCTCTTCTGACAGAGATCGAAGATATAGATTATCACGGAAACAGGGTACTCGGAGCTCTCACCTCGGGTTTGATCCTGATCGATTTTTCTGATCCCACATATCCCGCGATGATAGACTATCTATCCACACATGAGCCATGCACCGACGTCTTGTTAACGGATTCGATTGCTTTCGCTGCCTGCGGCAGCCAGGGCGTACTTATGGTAGGGTCAAATGACACATTGGCCATTGAACCTGTGTCAACGATACCCACCGAGGGCAGCGCTGTCGGGCTTTTCATGGAGTGGCCCTATCTTTTCGTCGCAACCTCCAATTACGGCCTCGAGATCTTCGATGTGAGTGACCCGGCCGGGCCGTATTCGATTTCAAAGTTACAGCTCAGTGGAAATCCAAGTGAGGTATGGGTACAGGACACGACAGCCTTGGTATCTGACATATCGATGAAGCTCTGGATCGTGAGTGTCGCAGATATTGAGAATCCGTATATACTGGGTTTGACCCAGACCAGAGGGCTCGCGAAAGATGTCTCAGCAACGGATAACATCGCGATAGTGGCCGATTTTTCCATAGGAATCACCTCGTTTGATGTGAGCAACCCGGCTGCAATCCTGATGAAAGATTTTTATAACACCTCAGGGAAAGCCTATGATCTCTATCTCGATTACCCAAGGCTTTACCTCGCCGACGATTTTGGCGGTGCTCATCTCTTCAGCGTATCTGAAAATGGCATGTTGGATAGAATAGACTGGCGACCGCCGGAGAAGCATTTAGAGGATGTAAGAGGAATTGCCGCCAGAGGCGACACTGCAGTCATGGGTGAGGATCTGACAGGTGTATATATGGTGGATTGGACAGATGCCACCTTTGACACCATCCCTCCACCGCTCATCGGTCTGTATGAGGTGCCTGGCTATGTGCAGGGAGCCCAGAGTCTGGGGAATCGGTTCGTTGCCGTTGCAGCCGGGCATGAGGGCTTGAGAATCATAAGGATGAAGGAGAATGGGAGAGCCGATTACGTATCGGTACTTGACCTGGACGGTCTCGCACGCGACGTTGAGGTAAAGGATACACTCGCATTCGTGGCGAAGTTTGATAAGGGCTTGAGCATAGTGAGCATAGCAGATTTCGACTCGCCGGTCCTTCTTTCGAATGTTCCGGACAGCGGGCGGTTTGTCATGGAACTGAGGGCCTTCGGGAATTACCTGTATCTGGTGGATGGTGATTTCAAGGTATTGGACTTTGCAGATCCAACAGAGCCGGCTTTCATCGAAAGCCTCGAAACGCCCACCTTCTCGAACGACATGTTCTTAGTATCTCCGGAGCGGATATTCGTGGCAGAAGCTGAGTCCGGCCTCATTGTCATATCTTCACCTTCCGGCGAACAGCCCGAGATAGTCGGGAGGAAGGTAACCGGCGGTTATGTACAGGGTGTCTATGTGCAGAACGAAGAAGCCTTCGTCGCAGACGACGACTCGGGGCTTGCCATTCTCGACGTTTCGGATCTTTCGGACATAAACTGGATCAGCGCTACGGATGTGGGTGGCGTGCCGCTCGATGTCGTTGTGTCAGGTGATATCGCATATATGGCACTCGAAGAGGGTGCCGTTGTGGAAGTGGATGTAAGCGACAGGTTCAACCCCCGGCTCACAGATCGTTATGAAACGCCGGACAGGACCCTCAATCTCGACCTCTCATCCGATACTCTGATAGCTGCAGATTATACTTCGCTCCTTCTTTTCAGGACTCAAGGGCTTGGAATAGGAAAAGAAGATGGTCTTCGCGGTGATCGAGCACCGGCAGCCTTTCTGCACCAGAACTACCCTAACCCCTTCAATCCACACACGACGATCTTAGTGGACAGGTCCGGGATGAGTGGATTTGTCGGAAAGCTTCGGATATACGATATCAGGGGTCGTCTGATGAGAACCATTCACCTGCCTTCAGAGGGCAGTATCGCCCGAATCACATGGGACGGGAAGGATTCCCGGGGGAGGGATGTCCCATCGGGAATCTACTTCTACCGTGTGGAAGGGCTCTTGGAGATGCGAAAGATGCTCCTTCTGCGTTAAAGGTGATTGCTGCTTCATTTTCTCACACTCGCCTGCCGGACTGCCACTGATGAATCAAGGACTTTACCTAAAAATTTAAACTTACTTTCTGTAAATGTGTAAATACCAAAAGTCAGCAATTCAA
>JBHIFB010000145.1:0-7295 GCA_046760905.1 Candidatus Glassiibacteriota bacterium
AACTGAACTCTAACTTCCATCCATTTGAACAGTTACAGAAAGAAATTTCAAATTTATGGTGAAACTCCACATATGGTAATCTTGACAACTCCTGCAGATTTCTATATATTATTTTATAAACAATAATTTAGGTCATATGACCAATTATAAGCATTTATGAGTTTTCACAGTAATCGATGAGGTTTCTGTGCTCGAACCTTTGCTCGGATCTGAGAAAAAAGAAAAGATACTTCTCTATCTCTACACCCACAGGGATGCATATGCGAGAGAGATTGCGAAGAAGCTCGGCTTCTATGTGAACACCGTTCAAAACCACCTGCTCAACCTGGAAGAAGGGGGGGTCCTTTACAGCAAACTCAGGGGAAAGGTACGGCTTTTTGGGATCAACCCCAGATATCCTTTTAAAAGAGAACTCGAAGCACTACTTGAAAAAGCACTCACCTTCATACCGGGAGATGAAAGAGAAAAATTTTACACACCGAGGCTAAGACCACGAAGGACGAAAAAGCCGCTCTAAGATGGATTTGAAAAACATTTCGCTCAAGAACCTGGCCCTCTATGTCTCCGATCACTTGAGGAAGAATGGCATCGACACAGTGCTCTCCGGTGGAGCCTGTGTCACCATTTACACGGATCAGAAATACCTTTCCTACGATCTCGATTTTGTTCCTGTTTCCTTTGTCGATCGCAGAACACTAAGGAGTGTCCTTGAGGAAATCTGCTTTCGGGAAGAAGGCAGGCATTTCGCGCACGAAGACACTCCATTCTATATCGATTTCATTGCGCCTCCGCTCTCAGTGGGATCGGAGCCTGTAAAGGATATTTCCATCATAGAGGAAGGGGATATGGTTCTCAAGCTCCTCTCGCCAACAGATTGTACCAAAGATCGTCTTGCGGCTTACTACCATTGGGACGACAGGCAAAGCCTTGAACAGGCAATTCTCGTATGCAAGAATAACGACATCGATCTCAAAGAGATCCAGAGATGGTCAAAAATCGAAGGAATGAGTGATAAGTATCTTGTGTTCAAAAGACTCTTAGGAGAAAATCGTTGAATGTCTTTTCGTTACGACTCATAAATCTTATTTCCCCCATATCCACTAGTCATGACCCGGGGGGAAGTAAATAAGTTTTTAAATCGTGTATGTGTAAATAGACGCTCCCCTTATCTCTCATTAGCGGTTGGGGCCCAGGCGGTATATGACTCCCGTTCCCGAATACGGGCCGCGGGTCATGTATATCCAGCCGTCCGGTCCTATCGCGACATCGTTTAGGAATGAGAGCTGAACCACCTCGATCTCTTCCTCCACAGAGCGGTGATCTACATTTGACAGCACAACTCTTCGGAGGGTGCCCGTGTTCCAGTCCACGAATAGAAGGTCGTTCTCCCATCCCTGTAAGACATCACCTGTGTAAAAGGTAAGGCCGGTCGGTGCGATGGTTGGAGTATATACGAGTATGGGATCCTCGTAAAGCGGATTGTCACCGAATCCTGTAACGATAGGCCAGCCATAGTTAAGGCCGGAAAGGATTATGTTCACCTCATCATCTACGGTCGGCCCGTTCTCGGTGGCGAAGAGCTCACCGGTTATCGGGTGGAAATCGAAATCAAAGCTGTTCCTGAGTCCCAGGGCGAATATGCGGTCATCGTTTCCCGAACCGGGCTTTCCGTCGTCGTAGAAGGGATTATCCATGGGGATGCTGCCATCGGGATTTATCCTGAGAATCTTCCCTCGTGGATCATCAAGTTCCTGGGAATTGTTGGGATTACTGCCGTTGTCTCCAATGGTCACATACAGCTTCCCATCCGGTCCGAAATGCACGTTTCCGCCGTTGTGGTTGCTCGAGAAGGGAGAGTCATCGGTCACTGCCAGAAGCACGAGCGGATCGGTCCCGAACCCGCCCACATCCGTATATCTCACAACGCGATTATCAAGAGGCGAGGGATTTGTGTAGAAGAGGTAGACATACCCATTGATATCGTAATCAGGATCGAATTCTATCCCCAGAAGCCCTCTCTCGCCTGTGCTGTTCACGCTTACTGTGACGAAGGGATCGGGCAGAAGCACGCCGTCCTCTACGATCCTCACGTTGCCTGTATTTTTCTCGGTGTAGAAGAGCCTCCCATCAGGCGCAAAAGCCATAGTAACAGGAAACTCCACAGGGGAGAGAAATGTCTCAACCCTATATCGGGGTATCGCCTCACTGTGAATCCCTGCCCCGGCCTTTTTAACAACCTTGGCATCGAGACAAGAAATCATGAAAGTACTGAATATCACGAAAGAAGCTACTGATTGCGATTTGCTCCGCATCATGAACACCTCCTCATTCTGAAACGGTTTCATTCAATTCCCGTTATATTGCCTCTATTCAGATGGTTCGACTCGTGGCAATCTGCATGTGTCTTTTTAATGATTTCTACGATTCATTTCGTCATATCCAGCCTTATTGTCAATAATCATTTTGTCATTATTTTATTTAATGGAATCTAAAAGGACTCAAGTTTAAACGAGGAGGCAACCATGCGCGGAATATACTTTCTCGCTATCGCTAGTATCCTGGTTGTGGCAGCGCTGCTTGTGGCAAAGGATAGAGAAGAGGTTGTGAGATGGGATTACGCCATTGTCGAGATGCCTTACAGCACGGTAACGACCATTGGACCGTATAAGATGGAGAGGGATCCGCTTCTCTATCAGAAGAAGCTGAACGAGCTCGGAGCAGAGGGGTGGGAGCTCGTGAGTTCTTTCAAGCAGTATGGAGATGGGGCGAGGATCAAGGAATTCTACATTTTCAAAAGGGAGAGTTAGTTCTAATTATGTTCCTCCTGCATTACCCTGGCCACATCGACCATTCTATCGCCTTCCTCCAGCTGGATGAGCTTCACCCCCTGGGTCGCGCGGCCTATCACCTTTATATCGGAGACTCTTTGCCTTATTACCATGCCCGACTGTGAGATGAGCATTATCTCATCCTCATCAAGCACCTCCTTGACCGCAACAAGTCTCCCGGTCCTCTCGGTCACTTTGAGCGTGATGATCCCCTTTCCGGCCCGGTTTGTCACCCGATAATCCTCGATTCTGGTCCTTTTCCCGTAACCCCCCTCTGTCGCGACCAGAAGCTTGGTGGCCCTCCCGGGAGCAACCATGCTCACCAGCTCATCATTCTTTCTGAGTGTTATGCCCCGGACTCCCCTCGCCGAACGTCCCATCTCTCTTATCTGCGATTCAGGGAATCTTATTGCCATTCCATCCTTGGTCGCCAGGATTATGTCCTGGCTTCCATCGGTCAAGACGGCCTCTATCAGCTCGTCACCCTCCTCAACTGCCATCGCCTTAATCCCCACCTTCCTCGGGTTGGAGAACTCCCCGAGGCTCGTCTTTTTTATTAAACCTTTTTTTGTGACCATAGTGATGAAGCGATCTTCTTCGAACCCCCTCACAGGCTGAAATCCGGTGATCGCCTCCCCAGGTCTCAGGTTTATGAGGTTCACTATCGCCTTCCCCATGGCTGCCCTCCCCGCCTGGGGTATCTCGTGCACTTTCAGCCAGTAACACTGTCCGTTATTGGTGAATACGAGTATGTAGTCATGCGTGGAGGCGATGAAGAGATGTTCAACAAAATCAGACTCCCTCGTCCCCATCCCGGTTATTCCTCTGCCGCCTCTCTGCTGTCTCCTGTAGGTTCCAACCGGCAATCTCTTTATATAACCCGAGCGTGAGATGGTAATCAACATCTCCTCCTCGGCGATGATGTCCTCGAGGCTGAATTCACCCACCTCTGCGATAATTTCAGTGCGCCTCTCATCGGCATACTTCTTCTTTATCTCGATAAGTTCCTCCTTGAGAAGCGCCATCCTCCTTCTCTTCGACTCGAGAATCCCCTTCAGGTACGATATCGTCTTCAACAGCTCCTTGTATTCCTCGTCTATCTTCCTCCTCTCCAGGCCTGTGAGCCGTGCAAGCCTCATGTCAAGGATGGCCTGAGCCTGCAAATCCGTCAGCCTGAAACGCTTCATGAGTTGCGTTTTTGCCGTCTGGGTATCCTTCGCTCTCTTTATGAGCTGCACGATGGCGTCTATGTTCGAAGTCGCCACCTTGAGCCCTTCCAGGATATGGGCTCTCTTCTCTGCCACACCCAGGTCGTATTCCGTCCTCCGGGTGATGACCCTGTGGCGGTGTTCTATGTAATGACCGAGCACCTCCTGAAGGTTGAGAATCTTCGGCACCTGGTCTACAAGCGCCAGGTTTATGATGCCGAATGTCTCCTGCATATTCGTCTTTTTGTATAGCTGGTTCATAATGACCTGAGGATTGACATCCCGCTTCACATCGATTACGATTCTCATCCCCTCTTTATCCGATTCATCCCTCAAGTCCACGATCCCCTCCACCTTCTTCTCTCTCACGAGAGCCGCCACCTGCTCTATCAGCTTCGTTTTGTTGACCATGTATGGAATTTCGGTGATGACGATTGACTCCCTTCCATCGGCGCGTGATTCGATGTTTGCCCTCGCTCGCAATATGAGCTTCCCCTTCCCGGTCCTGTATGCCTCATCGATCCCGCTTCTTCCGCATATATATGCTCCCGTGGGAAAATCGGGGCCCTGTATATGCTCCATGAGTTCTTCCACCGTTGAATCTGGATTTTCTATCAAACAGATTAGGCCGTCAACGATCTCTCCAAGGTTGTGGGGAGGCATGTTCGTCGCCATTCCGACCGCTATCCCTGATGATCCGTTCACTAGAAGATTCGGTAGCTTCGAGGGAAGAACGAGCGGTTCCTTCAGGCTGTCATCGAAATTTGGGCCAAAATCAACTGTATCCTTTTCGATGTCGGCTATCATTTCCATAGCCAGGCTGTTGAGCCGCGCTTCGGTGTACCTGTATGCAGCCGGTGAATCTCCATCTATCGAGCCAAAGTTACCCTGTCCATCCACCAGCGTATAGCGGAGCGAGAAATCCTGGACCATCCGTACGAGGGTATCATACACCGCCGCATCTCCATGGGGATGGTACTTGGCGAGGACCTCACCCACAACAGATGCGCTCTTTTTATATGGCCTGTTCGGCAGAAGCCCAAGCCCGTTCATAGCAAATAGAATCCTTCTGTGCACTGGTTTCAGCCCATCCCTCACATCCGGAAGTGCCCTTCCTACAATCACAGACATCGAGTAATCTATATAGGAATCCCTCATCTCCTCCTCGATGTAGCGTGGAAGGATTCTTTCCCGCCCTTCAATTGCCATTGAGTCTCCCCCTCATGTTCTTAAATATCAAGGTTACGAACGAACTTAGCGTTCGTTTCGATGAACTTTCTCCTTGGTTCTACCTGATCCCCCATAAGAGTCGAGAATGTTCTGTCCGCTTCTATCAAATCCTCGAGTGTGATTCTCAGAATCGTCCTGCGCTCGGGATCCATGGTCGTTTTCCAAAGCTGCTCGGGATTCATTTCGCCGAGACCCTTGTACCTCTGCACAACGACCTTATCCCCTCCGATCCGCTTCAGAATCTTTTCCTTCTCCTCCTCGTTGTATGCATAGTACTCTTCATTCGCGTTCGAAATCCTATAGAGTGGTGGCTGGGCGATGTAGACCATTCCCTGCTCTATGAGTTCCCTCATATGCCTGAAAAAGAATGTAAGCAGAAGAGTCCGTATGTGCGCACCGTCGACATCTGCATCCGTCATGATTATTATCTTGTGGTACCTTGCATTTTCAATGTTCATCTCCTCCTCCCCGATCCCTGTCCCTATCGCACTTATCATAGTCTTTATCTCTTCGTTCGATAGTATCTTATTCAGCCTAGATTTCTCAACGTTCAATATTTTTCCTCTAAGAGGCAATATGGCCTGAAAACGCCTGTCTCTGCCCTGTTTCGCCGAACCTCCAGCCGAGTCTCCCTCCACCAGGTATATCTCGCACCTGGAAGGCTCCTGAGATGAACAATCTGCAAGCTTACCCGGCAGGTTTAGGTTTTCAATCACGCTTTTTCTTCGCGTCAGCTCTTTCGCTTTCCTCGCCGCCTCTCTCGCCCTCGACGATTGAATTGCCTTCTCGACTATCCTCCTTGCAAACGATGGATTTTCCTCTAAATACGCAGACATCTTTTCACCGAACCATGACTCGATTATCCCCTTGACTTCGCTGTTGCCGAGCCTCGTCTTCGTCTGACCCTCGAACTGAGGTTCGTACATCTTTATGCTTATAACCGAGGTGATTCCCTCCCTAACATCACCACCCATCAACTGCACATCATCCTTCTTAAACAGGTTGTTCTTCCTCGCATACTCATTTATGGTCCTGGTAAGTGCGCTCTTAAACCCTATCAGATGAGTCCCTCCTTCATGCGTATTTATATTGTTAACGAACGAGAAGATGTTCTCTATATACGAATCATTATGCTGCAATGCTACTTCCATTATGATGTCATCTTTAACGCCTTCAAAGTATACCGGAGTAGCATAAAGCACCTTTTTCCCCTCATTTAGAAACTTCACAAACTGTACGAGACCTCCATTGTATTGAAATTTTTCAACTTTCCTCTCTTTCTCCCTTTCATCTATAACCGTGATGGTGAGCCCCTTGTTTAAGTAGGCAAGTTCCTTCATTCTTCCAGTTATCGTCTCGTAGTTGTATTCCAATTCCTTGAATATCTCCCCATCCGGCATGAAGCTCACTATCGTACCGGTGCCTTTTCTCTTTCCCACAACCTTGAGCCTGGTCTTTGCTTCCCCTTTTTCAAACCTTTGATGATAAACCTTCCCATCCCTGCATACTTTCACCTCGAGCCATGAAGACAGCGCGTTCACGACTGACACTCCCACACCGTGAAGCCCTCCAGAAACTTTATACGACAGGTGATCGAACTTACCTCCGCTGTGAAGAGTCGTCATCACAACTTCAACCGCCGGTTTTTTTTCGGTTGGGTGCATATCTACCGGCATACCTCTTCCATCATCCTCAACTACGATCGACCTGTCCCCTTTTAATTTGACGGTGATCCTCTTGCAGTAGCCGACCATCGCCTCGTCTACTGAATTGTCTACTACCTCGTATATTAGATGATGCAGGCCTCTCTGTCCTGTGCTTCCAATATACATACCAGGTCGCCTTCGTACCGCCTCTATCCCTTTAAGCACCTGGATCTTATCAGCGCTGTATTCGTTGCCGCCTACAGTTTCGGCAACCTTTCTACCGCCTTTTTTCTTCGTCTTCTTTTCTCCCATTCCTACCCCTCCATTGTATTAAAATTATATCCCTTATTTTTCCCCTCTCTTTTCCCCTGTTGAGTCTCTCT
>JBHIFB010000146.1:0-7229 GCA_046760905.1 Candidatus Glassiibacteriota bacterium
TGCTGCGTTTCACTTCCAAGATACGTCACCGTATTTGTGAAACGCAGCACTTAGATGGGACAATGCGAAGCGTCCGAACGAGACAACTCCAAGTTCCAGTTAAACTGAACTCTAACTTCCATTCACTTGAACAGTTATAGAAAGAAATTTCAAATTTCTGGGGAAACTACACGACTATCAGGGAAGCATTCCCCATGCTTCACTTATCATCATTTTGAAACCATGTTGACATGGAATGGTATCGGAGCTTATCTTGGTACAGACCAGACGTAGAAGTGAAGAAGGGAGGAGAAATGCAGCACTCTGATCAGGAACAGATGAAAGCCATTTTAAAAGAGGCAATCAGTGCAGAGGAGGCTGCCTACCAGCTTTATGAAAGAGCAATCGACATGGTAGCAGATGAACAGGCCCGCACAGTCCTCAGAGAACTCAGGGATGAAGAGCTTCTCCACAAGGAGATGCTGGAGACCATTGACATCGATTCCTGGAGTATCTTACCGGAAGAGCCCGAGCGGGATGAGCTTACATTCTCAGATTATCTAGTCGGTGGAAAGCTGAGTGAGGGAGCAGACTTGCAGGAGATAATCCTCTTTGCAATCAAGAAGGAGAAGGGGGCGAGGGATTTTTATTCCCAACTGGCTGAGACGACATCCTCTCGAAAGGCGAAGGAATTCTTTCTCAAACTCTCTCAAATGGAAGAAAAGCACAAACAAAAATGCGAGGCTCTTTACTGGGAGACATACGGGGGCTGAACCGGCCCGGTCTTCAAAATGTGATATTCTTGCCGCGATTTCATGGACTACATTCGTCAGTGTTTAAATCCTGTATTTTTCAGGGACCGATGTGAATGGAATCCTCGCCTGGACTGAAATCCTTCGTGCTTGTATAGGAAGGAAAGGCTTTTATCAAGTCATACTCTGACTTGAGAAGGTGGTAGTGCCCCCATTCTGCAGCACCCAATGAGATCAATACCGCTTTCGTGCTGGGGTCGGATGCCTTCCCGGAGATGGCCTCGTAAAAATCCCCGGACCTTCTTTCCCATTCAATTGCCACCTCGAAGAGTTCCTCTATTGTTGAATCTTCTGACAGGGCTATATCTATTTTAGGCAGAAACGTGTTATCCGGGAGAAGGAGTTCTACATCCGGGAATCTCTCGCAGTACAAACCCTCGAGTATTTTCCTGTGTTTTTCCTCCTCTCGTCCCAGAAAGTCCAGCTTGTCCTTGAGAGATTCATTTTCGATTTGATCTGCCGCTCTGTGGTAGATATCTCTCGCCTCAATTTCAGAACGGATGGCTATCGCATAGATCTCCATCGGTGAAAGGTCATCAGGCAATTCTCTGTTTCCGGTCATTTGTGTACCTTTAGAGGGTGACTGTTCTCCCAGACTCCATGCAGGTTACACCTTGCATGGGCCTTCAACACAGTATCCTCATTCAGCTTGAGCGTCAGCGTGATAGGGCTGGTACTCACTGTCGGTGTGAAGTCGATTCTAGAAAGGAATGCTTCACCCGCAAAAAGCTCGACCCACTGGATGTGATGAGCTCCTTCGTCCGGGTGTGCCAGCTCTTCGCCAACCATTATCTTCACCTCGAAAGGTTCCCTTGCCTTCACCTCTGATGGCGCGTGTATGGTGGGGATATGCTTCTTCTCGAGGTCGGTCTTGTTCGCTTTATCTTTCACCCTGTTTAAACCTTTCCAGACATCCTCAGGCATTCCGTTACTCCTTTCCATATACCTTGAGATTCTAGCTAGTAGTTCTTGTGGTGATAACCTCATTCACAAGAGTTTTGAAATGTTTTTATATACTACACACGGGAATGTCGAAAGTCAACCGGTGATATCAGTTCAAGAAGCTCTCAAGCGGTTTTCGTTTTGATGGATGCCTGAGCTTTTTAAGCGCCTGCTCTCGAATCTGTCGCACCCTTTCCCTGGTGATGCCGAAAATATTGCCGATTTCCTCCAGGGTAAGGGGCTTGCCATTCTCAAGACCGTAATAGAGCGAGAGTATCCTGGCCTGGCGCTCATCAAGAGAGGAGAGCGCGCTCCTAAGAGCGTTTCTGAGATCCTCGCTGTTAAATCGTTTATCCTCGTCAGTTACCGAAGTGTCGGCGATAAAATCGGAGAGAGAGCCTTCTTCATCCTGGTTTAGGGGAGAGTCTAAGCTGCTATAAGGCATCGAGGAGGTAATCAGTATTTCAAGCTCTTTTAGATCTATGTTACTCCATCGTGCCAGTTCCTCTTTTGAAGGTGATCGGCCTAGCCTCTGCTCCAGAAATTGGAGCCTTTTATTTACCTTAGAGAGTGCACGAATTCTACTTAGAGGAAGCCTTGCGATACGAGTCTGTTTCGAAAGCGCTTCGAGTATCGCCTGTTTTATCCACCAGACTGCATAGGAGATGAACTTGACATTGTATTTCTCATCATATTTATATGCAGCCCTCAGAAGACCGAGGGTCCCTTCCCCGATGAGATCGGGTAATGTCAGACCCATGTGCTGATATTTCTTTGCGACCGTGATTACATACTGAAGGTTCGCATTGATGAGGGACTCGAGAGCTTCACGATCACCCTTTCGAATCCTCTCTGCCAACTCAAGCTCTTGGGCCCTTTTAAGAGCAGGGTAGTTTTTTATCTCGTTGAAATAGATTTTAAGGCTTTCCTCGCCGACATCGATTTTGAATACTTCCTTCTTAGTTTTTTTCACTTTCATCACATCTTTCATATAAAGGCTCACCTTGGATGAATCAACCATTGACACAATTTTCTATATTGCAAATATGATACCATACTTTCATCGCCTCTATCTTATTATATATCAACAAGTTAGCTCTAATAGCTGATAAAGATTTGAGATTAATTGTTACATTTATGTAACATATAATCTTAATGGCGCAGTAGAAATAGCGATCTTTTGATGTAATCGGTTGGTATATAATGAATTAGAAACGATGTTTGACAGCAAGGGGATGTTTCTTGGATGAAACCCGCTGTTCGTATCTGAAACGTTTTATCTATTTTGTTTTTTCAATACCAAGCTTCCTGATTTTTCTCCATAATGTTGTTCTGCTGATACCGAGCTTTCTTGCTACGTTGGTGTAGCTCCAGGAATGGCTTTCAAGTAGTCTTACAAGAAGTTCTCTCTCAATAGTGAGGATAGGATACTCATCCTCAAGCGCCATCGCTACTATGTCCGCCTTCGTATCCGTGATCTCCTTTGGAAGGTGATCGACCGTTATTGTTTTCCTCTGACATCTTACGAAACTGTGCTCGATAATATTCTCAAGTTCTCTTACGTTTCCAGGAAAATCATACTCCATCAGGAGGTCAAGTACTTCAGGAGCAACACTCTCGACAGTTTTCTGAGGCATTTTCCTCTTCAGTCTCCTCAGGAAGAAATCGATGAGAAGAGGTATATCCGTCTTGCGCTCACGCAGTGGAGGGATGTGGATGTTCACCACATTGAGCCTGTAATAGAGATCCTGTCTGAAATGGTTTTCCGCGATTGCCTTCTTGAGGTTCCTATTCGTGGCTGCGATCACCCTTACATCGACACGGATCGTCTTTGTACCACCCACTTTCTCAAATTCGCCCTCCTGCAGAACGCGCAGCAGCTTCACCTGGGTTGCGAGATTCATCTCCCCGATCTCATCGAGGAAGATGGTACCTTTGTCAGCCATCTGAAATCTGCCTATCTTATCCGCTATTGCCCCTGTGAAGGCCCCCTTGACGTGTCCAAATAGTTCGCTCTCAAGCAGCCCCTCTGCCAGGGCTCCACAGTTTACCTTCACGTGCCTGCCACTGTTGCGGCGGCTCATTCGGTGTATCGCATCAGCTATTAGCTCCTTCCCTGTTCCGCTCTCGCCCGTGATGAGGATCGAAGACGTTGTTGGTGCAACCTCCTCGATGAGTTTATATATTTCCTGCATCTGGTGGCTCTTGCCAATTATGTTTCCAAACGAAGCTCTTCCGTCGAGCTCCTCCTCGAGTGCCTTGATGAGGGAGATGTCATTAAATACCTCGATGCTCCCTGATACCTCCCCCCGCTCGTCTCGAAGAATCAGTGCGTGTGTCTTCGCATGTACGATTTGACCTTTCTTACCCCTGTAATAGGTCTCCTGCGGCATGGAGTGACTATTCTCATTCAGACTTCTTGTTATCGGGCAATCTTCTGTATTGCAGTATTTGTTGTTGACGATCTTCCTGCAGCGGCAGCCAATGACTTCGTCCAGGTCATACTGAAGAAGATCACGAGCTGTTTTATTCATGAATAATATCTTCCTGTCCTTGTTCAGCACGACAAGGCCGCTTGTGATCGTCTCTAACAGATTCAATACATTAGGTGGGAGGAAGAAACCGACATCACTCATTCCTCCTTTGAGGGTTTTTATAAGATCGATCTCGGTTGAAATATCCATTTTTTCACTACCTCACGAAAAAATCTCTTATTTCTATTAATAGCTATTTTCAGAATGAGTAGCAAGGGGTTGGCTTAATTTATCATCCGTAGGTCTTACGGTAAGCCGAGAGAAGGATGACAACCACAAAGCAGAACACTATGAAGATGACACCGATTATGCGTCTCTTTTTGATCTCGGCGCGGGCTTCATCCATGGTCTGCTCTATCTCGGACAGCTTCTCCTTCATCTCTCCAGTAATACTGAGGACAACACCCACATTCAGTTCGTGAGATATTCGGTGGAAGGTATTCCGTGTGTCGAAGAGGCGATCCTCCAGTCCAGAGGGCTGAATCCCCTTTGCCTTGATTTCAGCGAGTTCCATCAGTTTCGTCTCTATATCCAGTTCCACTTCGCTCATCGCACCTTTTATCTCGAGAGCTCTGTCATATTCATGACACACGCTGCACTTCTCCTCATTTATGAGGTGCGCCCGTGCTTTTTGAACTCCATGGCTACCGTGACAGTACACGCAGCTCGGCACTTCGACATCCTGGCCCAGCGCAATCGCGTGACCGCTTTTCATATATTTTTGCCGTACACCGTCGTGACATTTGCCACAGAATGCAGGGATATCTTTCTCATCGGGGATACCCACAAATCCTGCTTCGGGAGACATCGCCACGTCCATGTCCATTGTCTTTGGATTGCCACCATGGCATCCATCGCACGTGTTCCCGTATTCGGCGTGATAGCTGTCGAGCCATTCGTATACTAGTTTTTCGGAATCACCCCCCATCTCGATGTGACAGTTTATGCAACCGATATCCGGGATTTGCTCCTCTTCCTCTTCGGCGAAGGGGTTAGTCGTGATAGAAAGCGATAGCATTCCTATCAGGCTGATTAGCTTATATACTCGGTTCATTCGCCATACTCCTCAGGAGAAATGACCCCAGATGGATAATAGTACAAAAACAAGGATGGCAAGGATGACGATCGTAGTAAATATGGGCCTGTCGAGACAATGCTTTTTGGGACCCCTGTCGATGAATGGGAGCAGGAAAATAAATATTACAACAATTACCTGTGCGAGGATACCTGCCAGTTCACTCGGGAAAATCTTGAGTGTCTGATAAGATGCCAGGAAATACCATTCGGGCTTAATGTGCGCGGGCGTCGAAAAGGGATTGGCTGGGATGAATGCCTCTTTTATGAAAAACAGGTTGGGAAAGAAGATGATGATGACAGCGAGTACAAGGAGATAAATGGCGACAGTCCTCAAATCTTCTATGAAGTAATGGGGAAAGAAAGGCAGCCCGTCTTTGTGCTCCTCCTTATCGTATGTTACCTCTTCATCCATTCTCCTGAGTTTCCCTCCTCTTTTTTCCTTACGGGTGGTTGCGAAATACCTGTTCTTCGAACGAGAAACAGATGAATCCCCACAACCAATAACATAATCATGGGAATCCCTACGACATGGGATGCGAAGAATCTTCCCAGCGTAACAGGTCCCACGAGGTCTCCGCCTCTCGTGTACTTTACGATCATCTCGCCGATTAGCGGGATGCTGCCCGGCGAATTCGTGGCGACAGTAGTTGCCCAGTATGACAGCTGGCTCCAGGGCAGAAGATATCCTGACAGGCATATTGAGAGTGTCAGCAGGAAAAGAACAAACCCGGTGACCCAGTGTAGTTCCCTCGGTTTCTTGTAAGAGCCCATGAATAATGTGCTGAGAGCATGGAGGAATAAGACGATGACCATCATGTTTGCGCCTACGGCGTGGATGAGTCTGAAGAGCCAGCCAAATGGGACTTCATTCATGATCTTATCAATGCTCTGAAAAGCCTTATCTACATCCGGTACGTAGTAAGTAAGGAGAAATATGCCTGTTGCGATCTGCACGATGAATATAAATAGGGATAGAAATCCAAGCGAATACCAGATGTTTATGTTCTTTGGAACAGTGTATTCGGTGAGCTGCGCCCGGATTAGGTCCCTTATACCGATCCTTACATCAATCCAATCTACTGCTTTCCTCAGGAGCCCCATCAACTTCCTCCGATGAAGACCCTGTTCCCCGATATATTCGTCTGGTAGGTCTTGAGCGGGATTGTTGCAGGCCCCTTTAAAACATTCCCCTTGATATCAAACGCAGCCGCATGGCATGGACAGTGTATGATATTTTCTTCCTTCTTAAACTGGACCACGCATCCCAGGTGGGTACATATGGCGGAAAGGGCGATCACCTCTTTCTGTGTTCTTATGAGTATGACCGGCTGCCCGGCTATATCAATCACGTTCGAATCCCCGACCGGCAGATCATCGAGCGATATTTCGACCTCCTTCCCGGTGCCGGTTATCGCCGTTGGGCTCAAGTAACGGATGAGCGGGTAGATACAGGCAACGAAAAAGACAGTTCCGATTGTCTTGAGGACCTTTGCGAGGAAATCCCTCCTTTTTAGTATATCTTGCGACTCGGCCTTTGTATCTTCACGCATTTCTCAAAGTCTCCGTTTCGCGTAACCTTATGTTCCTCAATCTCTAATCTTATCGTCTGTCTTCGAGAATATCTTGCGGGATTTTCCTCGGCTTCTGCAACAAGAGAATATTGTGAACTAATATATCAAGAGAATTCTCATGGCGCAAGTGTTTCCGGTTACTTTGAAATGGCAATATGATGAGCGATTGATTCCAGGGGTGATGATTGTAAATGGTTATCAGCCACCACGGAGAGGGTGGGATTCGAACCCACGCTACGTTTCCGTAGAGCGGTTTTCGAGACCGCCGCCTTAAGCCTCTCGGCCACCTCTCCAACTGTAATTTTACATGTTTC
>JBHIFB010000147.1:0-7160 GCA_046760905.1 Candidatus Glassiibacteriota bacterium
TTCAATTCGTCGGGCTACCTGAATGCGAGCTCAATCTGGCCAACGCGGTGATCTACCTTGCCCTCGCTCCGAAGAGCAATTCTGTTCTGCGTGCGCTCAAGGCGGCGAAAGAGGCGGCCTTAGAAACCACCGCCGAGCCGGTTCCTCTGCATCTTCGAAACGCACCAACGGGCCTTATGAAAAGGCTGGGTTACGGTAAAGGTTACAAATATCCCCATGATTACCCCGGGCACATTGCAAACGAGGACTACTTACCCGAGAAGCTCAGGGAGAGGAAATTCTACACGCCAGATGGGCAGGGATTGGAGAAGGAATTGGAGAGAAGACTTGCTGAGATAGAGAGAAGGAGAAAGGGCAAAAAGAAGGGAGGCTAAAATTGTCTTTACAGTTAGACAAAAGCTGTGTATTATAATTTAACTCCAGGGGAGGGCACCACAAAAGGAAAGAGAAATGGAGAGTTCGCACGGGTTACCCAAGGGGCCACTATCGCTTGTGGAAAAACTCTTATGCAACCTTCCCGGGGTCGTATCAACGAAGATAAGAACCACCCCGGAGGGCAGCATATCCGAGATTCATGTGCTCACAACCTCGGACAGGCAGCCCAAGCAGACGGTACGCGATGTGGAATCTGCGCTGCTTTCTGGGTTCAACATCAGGATAGATCATAAAAAAATCAGCGTCGCCCAGATCAAGGGGCCTCTGGAGGCTTTCGAGAAGTCTGAGATCGAGGGGCGGGCCCAAGGACTGAGGACTGCCGGCAGGATATATCCGGAGGCCAGGCCCCGGCTCAAACTTATCAAGGTGGAGGTGATGGAGATTTCCGGCGTGAAATCCAGGGCTGAGGTTACACTCAGCCACGAGGGGAACGTATACAAGGGAACAGTTGAAGATGCTTCCACTATGGAGAGCAAGCTGAGAATGTGTGCCAGGGCGACCCTCTCAGCGCTTGAGAATTTCATGGATGGAGACTACGCACTCACGCTGGAAAATCTGAGGCTAATCGGGGAGGGGCTCGAGTCGATAGTGGTCGTCACAGTCGGGTTGAGATCGACCGACTCGACCAGGAGTTACGTAGGAGCCTGTTTCATGGGGGAGGACAGATATAGATCAGCCGCTTCAGCGAGCCTTGATGCGATGAATCGGTTGCTGACCCATATCTAATAGGTGACATGAGCACGTGACCCGGCAACCGGGCAGATGTTAACCTGGCCGTTCTCTCTTGAGGGTATAGTTAGAGATTTAATCAGAATTTGGGCTTTTTTCGGCTGACACCCGGTAAGGATGCTCAGAGCGGAGCGGATCAAGCCAGCGGAGCGGACACCGGATTTGAGTGTAGCGGACTCAATCTAGTCCACACACGAAGGAGGTGATTCGCGAATGCTTGTGAAGCTTGTGAAGGTCCTCAGTAATGTAGTAATGACGATCACCGTTCTGTTCCATGCAGGCGGTGTAGTCTGGTAATCACAACGGGTGTCAGCCTTTTCTATCATGGCCGGAAAGAGCGTATCGATTAAATTCTGGGTCTATCTGGTTGCTCTCGCTTTGCTCAGCGGTGTGACCTTAAAACTTCTCATCCTGCAGGGTGAGTGGGTCACCATCAACACCCAGAGTCTCGGTGGACTCATAGCATTCGGGCTCCTTAACATACTCTCCTACGTGCTGAGCGTTGAACTGCCCACGGGTGGAGCACTCCTCTCTGTGATGACAATGCTTGCCTGGCCCCTCATCATGCTCTTCGGACCGCTTCCGGCTGTCGTCGTTATCGTAGCCACATGGATCCTTATAAATGCCTTCGTCAGGAAGACAGGATCTCTGCGGATCGCGCACAACTTCCTTCAACTCACCGTCTCTGCCGGTTTGAGCGGTTATGTCTTCATCGAACTCGGGGGAAGAGCCGGGGTCCTCAACTTCCCGTATGTTCTCGTGCCGGTCACAGTCGGCGTACTCATCTTCTATTTTCTGAACACGGGAATGGTGAGCCTCGCTGTCGGGTTCTACGAGGGAATGTCTCCCTACCGGGTATGGTATGAGAACTGCAAGTGGCAGCTGTTTTACCAGGTTGGTTCTATTCCTCTGATGCTCTTCCTGACCTATCTCTATCTGAGGATGTGGATATGGGGGCTTTTCTTGTTTTTCCTGCCGATGATGCTCGTGAGGCAGGGATACCATCTTTATCTGGAGTTAAAGAAGACTTATAAAGAGACTGTACTCGCACTTGTGAAGGGCATAGAAGCGAGCGACAGGTACACATCGGGCCATTCCGAGCGGGTTTCCCTTTATGCCAGGGCTATTGCAGAGGCGATGGATATGCCTATCAGGGAGATAGAGAAGATAGAGATCGCAGCCATTCTCCACGATGTCGGCAAGATCGGCAGCCTGTACCACGAAATTATAAGGAAGTCGTCCAAGCTCACGCCCGAGGAGTATAGGGTGATACAAAAGCATCCTGTCCAGAGCGAAGAGCTCGTGTCGCACGTGAGTTTTCTAAGGGGGGACATTCAGAAGATCATCCGCCATCACCACGAGACATACGCCGGCACCGGCTACCCCGATGGGCTCGAAGGAGATGCGATACCTCAGGGCTCCAGGATAATTGCCGTGGCGGATGCCTATGACGCAATGACATCGGACAGGCCGTACAGGAAGGCTCTCTCACACGAGCAGGCGCTAGAAGAGCTTGAGCGTTTCTCAGGCTATCAGTTCGATCCTCTAATCGTGGATGTGGTGGTGAAGAATAACCTTTCCCGTGAGAAGGTGATAGGCGAGGGGAGGCCTCAGGCCCCGAAGGAACCGCCACTGCGTGTAGAGGTTGGTTAGCGGTTGAGGGTAATGAAGTGCCGGACCTTTTGCTTGTAAACCCGCGGTATAAGATACTGGAGGAACCGATCCAGGAGCACCTTGGATTAGGATATATGGCATCCTTCCTCAGGTCCAGTGGATACTCCGTTGAGATCATCGATGCCGGTCTCAGGAGGCTCTCTCCGAAGAGGCTCGCGAAGGATATCCTTTCGCGTGATTTCAAACTTCTGGGTATAACGATCATCTACCAGGCAGCAGCCATGGAGCAGCTCTCCGTCGTCCCCTTGCTCAGAGAAGCCGGTCTCAACTCACACATTACAGTTGGAGGCTACTGTCCCACTCTTGCCCATAGGGAAATGCTGGAGTGGAGGCGGGATATTGATTCCATTGTGAGAGGAGAAGGAGAGTACACAGTGCTTGAGCTGCTCGAGACTCTCGGCGAAGGTAGCTCAATCGATTCCGTTCAGGGCATCACTCACAGGAGAGACGGGGAAGTGGTTGAGAACGAATTGAGACCGCTGATAGCTGATCTGGATTCTCTCCCATTCCCCGCCAGGGATGAGCTCCCTGTAGCCTTCAAGAGGGGCGGCTGCATAACAGTAGTAACCAGCAGGGGCTGCTATGCAGTATGCAAGTACTGCAGCATCAGATCGTTTTACGATTGCATGCCGGGTGCGAATTGGAGAGGCAGGTCTCCAGAGAACGTTCTCGAGGAACTCGATCAGGTCATTGGCCGTTTCGGTGTGCGGAAGGTGAAGTTTGAGGATGCCAATTTCTTTGGACCTGGGAAGAGTGGGAAAGAAAGAGTCATCAGCCTCGCGGAGGGGCTTCTCAAGAAAGACCTTAGGATATCTTTCCGGTTCGAGTGCCGAACAGAGAATGTTGATTATGAGATTTTCAGCCTGCTGAAAAAGGCAGGCCTCGAAGAGGTATTCATAGGAGTCGAATCTTTCATACCAAGGGTTCTCGAGAGAATGAACAAGGGCTCCACGGTGGAGGAGAATCTCAAAGCCTTAGAGGTGCTGTCCCGGCTTGGTATAAGGGCGGGTATAGGATTCATCGCCTTCGACCCCGACACCACCCTAGAGGAGTTTTTCACGAACCTCGACATGGTAAGAAAATACATCTTCCCCCTGAAGAAGAAGCTCGGGTTCTACATAGACCCGTTCGGGAGGCTTCAGGTGTTTTCAGGTACCGAGATCCACCGGGAGCTCATGGAAAGTGGTGCAGCGAGCCCTAACATCTTCAGAGACGATTTCAAATTCAATGACGGGGCCACCCGCCTATTCTACAAGGTTATCCAACCGTTCAAGAGTTCCATATACGGCACAAAAAGCTGGATGAAACGCCGTGGGCTCATGAAACGAAGAGAGTTTTGATCTGTATAATTTATCGTGGACATCTTCCTTATCAGACACGGTGAATCCGTAGGGAACCGTGAGGGTAAGCTTCAGGGCTGGCTCGATTCACCCCTTACTGAAAAGGGCAGACATCAGGCAGAGGTAACAGCTAACAGACTCGCCTCTGCCGGAATCGAACAAATTTACACCAGCCCTCTCTCCAGGGCTCTGGATACCGCGAGGCTGATGGCTGAGAGGATCGGATGTGAAGCGGATGAGCTTGAACTGCTCAAGGAGATAGATGTGGGCAGCGCCGAAGGCCTCACCATCGACGAAGTCGAACGGATCTATCCGGATCATGTCATTGATCTGGTAGGTAAGAAAAGGGGGGATGCATCTTTCCCGGGTGGTGAGACTATCGATCAGTTTCACGACCGGGCGGCAAGGGCTTGGGAGAAACTGATTCGTCATGACAGCTTCGGTGCGATAGCATGTGTGAGTCACGGCTGGATGATCAATGCGCTTCTCAAAAGAGCCCAGGGACTACCTCTCTCAACGACCAACCTGGTCTTTGCCAATGGAGCCATCCAGCATCTGAGATCGGAAAAGGGCCGCTGGAAGATCATAAAGCTGGAGACTGTGAAGAATGTGACGCCCGCTATGAGAGTCTGGCAGCTTTTTTAAACTGAGGATTCTGCATGAGACAGATATCCGGTTCGGACCGAAATGGGAGGGATGTGCGGGATGAGGTTGAAAAGGTCGTTCTGGTCGGCGTGAACCTGTCGGGTCGTGGCGGCTGGTTTGAAGAAGAATCCCTGAAAGAGCTCGAATTGCTTGCCGATACGGCCGGTGCACGAGTTGTCGCCAGCGTGATACAGATCAGGCAGACGCCAGATCCCGCATATTATATAGGGAGGGGAAAGGCCCACGAAATAAAAGAGCTCGCCGAGAGGGTGGAAGCGGACCTGGTGGTGTTCGATGATGACCTGAGCCCGGCACAGGCAAGGAACCTCGAGAGAATGATACAGAAGAGGGTCATAGATCGAAGCGAACTGATCCTCGATATCTTCGCCCAGAGAGCAAGGACAGCGCAGGCGAAAGCTCAGGTTGAACTCGCACAGCTGCAGTACCTCCTACCGAGGCTCAAGAGAATGTGGAAGCACCTCTCGAGGATTAGAGGTGGCATCGGCCTGAGGGGGCCCGGTGAAACGCAGCTCGAAGTGGACAGGAGGGTCATCAAGAGAAAGATAACAGACCTCAAGAAGAGGATCGCCAGGATCGAGAAAGTGAGGCACCTCCAGCGTCAACGCAGGCTCGAGGAGTTCAATGTCGCCATCGTCGGCTACACGAATGCGGGCAAGTCAACGCTCTTTAACCGGTTGACGAAAGGCGATGCTTTCGTCGAAGACAGGCTCTTTGCAACCCTTGATGCAACGACAAGGGTGGTTACAGTCGGCAGGAGGAAGTTGCTCCTAACCGATACTGTCGGTTTCATCAAGAAACTTCCCCACCACCTCGTTGCCTCTTTCAGGGCAACCCTCGAGGAGGTTGTGGAAGCCGACCTCCTCCTGCACATTATAGACTCGAGCCACCCGGAGCTGGAGGAACGGCTGAAGACGGTGGATGAGGTGCTGGGCGATCTCGGTGTGCTGGCCAAACCGAGAATCAGAGTGTTCAACAAGATAGATCTCATCAGTGATAAATCGCAGCTTGTAATGCTAAGGGAGACCTACCCCGAGGGAGTGTTCTGCTCTGCACTGAATGATGAGCTAGATGAGCTTACAGACGCACTCGAGGCCAGATTAACCCGGAGGGAAATTATCGCTGAGTTTCTGCTCCCGCTTGAGGATCATCGCGGGATTGCCGAGATCTGCCGTGTCGGGGAAATCGTATCGAGGATTTCCGAGAATGGCCTGCACAGGCTCAGGGTGAAACTCAAGGTGGAGGATAGGGACAGACTGTTATCCAGGGGATTTCGCGGAGTTGGCGAAAGTGCTAAACAGGATGAATGATACGGGCAAGGGGGACGAGTGAAATTCTTTCTAGTCGGCCCTGGAAGAGTCGGTGTTTCCCTCTCATCCCTGCTCGTTGCCTCAGGTCATGAACTGCTGGGATGCTGGAGCAGATCCCCCGAAGGTCTGGAAAGGTTGAAGCGGCATCTCGATCTTTTGGCCTGCACTGGCGAAATACCGGAGATAATAGGTGAAGCTGATTTCATACTGGTCACAACTTCCGAATCTGCTCTTGATGAGATAGCCGAGAAACTCACCGGAAGCGGCCTGCTGCGGGAAGGACAGATCATATTTCATGTGAGCGGCGCCTATCCCTCCTCCGTACTCATGAGAAAAGAAAGCCCCATGATCAGCACCGGTTCGATCCACCCCATACAATCCATCCCGTCTGTTGAATCGGGACTGAAGTTGCTCCCCCATTCCGCCTTCACAGTCGAAGGAGATGAGAAGGCGGTCCGGTTGGGGAAGAAGCTCGTGGAGGATATAGGGGCAAGAGCCTTCCATGTGGCCTCCACTTCCAGGCCGCTCTATCACTGTGCACTTTCAATGGCATCCAACCTGATGGTTCTTATTGCATGGCTCTCCTTTAGGATGATGCTCCAGGCGGGTATCGAGTATGAACTCGCCAGAGACTTCGTGCTCTCAATCATGGAGGGCACACTTTCGAATCTCAAGCAGATGGAGCTCGAGGGCGCGCTCACGGGTCCTGTGGTGAGGGGAGACTGGCAGACGGTCCAAAAACACCTGAAGACGCTCGAAGCCGGTTTCCCCGAGGTATCGGACCTTTACCGTGTTGCGAATGCACTCCTTGTGGAGATTGCAAAAAAGAGAGGAGAAGCTCCTGAAGAGGGGCTTCGAAAGATAGAAGATCTCTTTCGAGGGGAGGATGTTAAATGATGCTTGAGGATGAGAAGGAACTCGAAGTCGTATACAGACCGAAGGACGAGCTCGAGGGGAAGATTCTCGAAGGCATACTGATGGGAGAGGACATCCCTTGCTACCTCAGGTC
>JBHIFB010000148.1:0-6993 GCA_046760905.1 Candidatus Glassiibacteriota bacterium
TGATAATATGTTACCGTAATTGCGAACGCGACCACTTAGAGCCCTTAAGTGAGTCATGAGAGCATTGGGGTACCCATCTGATTAACCCTTCGCGCAGCTCTTGCGATCAGTACTATGATGCTAACCGACACTTTATTGATATGAGGTAGCGTTTGTCATAATCTGTTGACTATACTAGCTCTACCCCGGTTAAAGCATATGCATGATACATTCGACCGTTTGACTCGGCTGAAAAAATATGGTATAATAATACTCTAAATATTTGCGATATAATACCTCATTTTTGAAAATGCATTATAATGTATCATATTTATTGATTATAATAATATGCTGTTGTTCTAATATTCGCTTTTTCGATTGTTGTGGAGGTAAGGTTTCAAGTTACTGTCTTTCTGACACCTTTTGACACAAGAGGGCGGAAAGGAGAGATTTCATGACAAGGGTAGCCGTGAATCGATTTTGTGCAATCTCGGGTTTTGCTGCTTTCCTGTTTTTGTTCTTAATCGGAGATGCCAAAAGCACAACTTTGATCCAAAAAGATCTCGATGATCTAATCATCGAGTCGGAGCACATAATTCTTGGAACTGTGATAGCCAAAAGCTCTGATTGGAGTGTGAACTACGCACAGAGAAAGAGCTTGATCTACACGACGTACACGATTAAGGTGGAGCAGGCGATAAAAGGAGAGGATAAGGGCACCCTTCAATTCCGTACCGTCGGTGGACAGTCCGGAAGCTGCTTGCTCCATGTTCCCGGCGTCCCCCATTTCGATATCGGTGAGAGAACGATACTCTTCTTGAGGTCACAGATCCCCGATGCTATCTGTGATGTGGTGGGATTTGAACAGGGACGGTATACGGTAATCGAAGACACAGTTGTAGAGAATGGCATGAAACTCAATGAGTTTCTTGCCATGGTCTCCGGCAAGCTTAATCGATAAATGAGCATAAGATTGTGAGTCAACACAGGAGCATCGATATGAAAACGAGAGCAAATAATGTGCTGAGTGCCTTCATCTTCTCAATCATCGCCTCCGCTTTTCTGTTGACACAGGCTTCTGCGTTTACAACGATCGGAAGCTGGAGGGATCAGAATATTCCACCGCTCATGTCAGTGAATCAGAATGGAACCGATGATTGCACTGGTGAGTTCAGGGCCCTCTACTTATCCGGGATGACCTGGAATAACGTCTCAACATCCTACTTCTACTTCGCCCGAAACATCCCGACATTCAACACACTGCATGCGGGTAATTGGGATGGCTACAATCAGCTTAGCTGGGATCCTGCCCCCATCAATGATTACATAGCTGTCACCTACAATTACGGCTGGTTCTATATCAACGAGACGGACATCTCATTTAATTCCAACTATCTCTGGAATTGTGAGGGGAATCCATCGTGGAATGAGATGGATGTCCAGAATATAGCAACACATGAGTTGGGTCATTCCCTTGGGCTCGGGCACACCTCATATTACAACGCCACCATGTATGCCTATGCGGATTATGGAGAGACGAAGAAGAGGTCACTCCACTGGGATGACATCGATGGCATCGAATACCTCTACCCGGCTGCGGTCCTCGATGAGCAGGCTGAATTATCTCATTTCGAGGAAGGGTATGATTACTATCTCACTCAACCGCGGCGTGATCGGTCGGGTCTTATAGAGATGAGCTTCAGAATCCCTGATCGGGAACGAAAGGAAGTTCATGCCAGACTCACTTTATACGGCCCTGGTGGGGATGTGGTGAGGGTTCTTCTGGATCGATGGGCATCTCCCGGAGACCACAAGATCCTCTGGGACGGGAGAAACGATGCCGGAGAAATTGTGCCAGCCGGGATCTATTATCTCACCCTCGAAGCGGGTGATTTCTTTGCATCTAAAAAACTCTTGCCCTACCTGTTCGAAGGGTAATCTTCATAGTGGAAAATAGCCTCCACCCCCACGTGGGGTGGGGGCGGATCCTCCATGAATAGCACTTGACACTCCCTTGCAATTTGGTAAATTTTAAATCATCCATTGCTGTTTCTGTGAAGCTGCGGAGGGTGTCTTGAAACGAGACGATGAGCTGAGTGATAGTGCGAGACGGCTTGCTTTACGGGAAGAGGAAAAGAAGATGAGATACTTGAGATTTATCGTTGATCTCACGCGTCAGATACTGTTAGAGAGCCAGCTCACCAGGGATGAAGCAGTGATGCTCATCAGCTCAACCAGGCGGTGTGTTCTTAAACTTTTTCCTGATAAAGGCGAAGTATACGATCTCATCTATGCTCCAAGGTTCGAGAAGATACTGCTGGAGAGGTGGGCTGAAATAATGCACTGATCAGATTTGATAGGCTCCTCCTTCGGATGGTTCCCGATCAGTTAATTTAATACAGAAAGGTTCCCACTCCGCGGCCTGCAGAGATCGACACGAGAGTATTCATCAACCCTTTTCAATGATTGTTAATGAGGGTAAATTATTACAGATATAGGCCGGGAGGTGGTTTCTCGAACTTGATGAGATTATCGCCGTCAGTTAAGCTTCTTCTCATAGCAAACACCGTATCATTCCTCCTTGGAATCATCGTTGGCCGTCCTTTCATCTACGCCTTCGGACTCATACCTGAAAGTGTCCTCTCCAAGTTCTACATCTGGCAGTTGGTGACCTATCTGTTTCTGCATGGAGGCTTTCTCCACCTGTTCCTCAACATGTTCGCCCTGTGGATGTTCGGCTCCGAGCTGGAATGGACCTGGGGCTCCAGGTTCTTCCTGAAGTTCTATTTCGTGGCCGGAGTGGGCGCCGGCATTTTCACGGTGTTTCTGTCAAAGATGCCCACCATACCCACAATAGGAGCCTCAGGTGCTATCTTCGCAATACTGATGGCTTTCGCCCTGACTTTTCCCAACCGGCTGATCTTCCTCTACTTTCTATTTCCGATTAAGGCAAAGTACTTTATGCTGATTTTCTTCGTTATTGAGTTCTGGGCGAGTGCAATGCATGTACAGGATGGTATAGGCCACGTCACACACCTGGGCGGGATGTTGATCGCCTATTTCTACCTGAAGAGAAAAAGCGTGACGAGGGCTCTCTCAGGTGAATTGGATAGAAGGCGGAGAAGGCAAAGAATCCGCGTTGTAAGGCGGCAGGATGACGAGCGTGAGAGATTGAAAAAGGAGGTTGACAGGGTGCTGGACAAAATTTCGAGGGAGGGCAAGGAAAAGCTAACGCAGGAGGAATGGGAAATCCTCCAGAGAGCGAGTAAGTTGATGAGACCCGGTGAGGATTCTGACAGAAGCTGAAAGTCGGGGGCCGATATGTCGTTTAGTGGAAATTTCACTTCTGAATCTGTCACGGAAGGACATCCTGATAAGATTTGTGATCAGCTCGCAGATGCAGTACTGGATGCGATACTCAAACAGGATAAATACGCTCGAGTAGCCTGTGAAGCACTCGTGACAACAGGACTCGTATTGATCGCCGGGGAGATTACGACGAAGGCGTATGTCGACATAACGAGCATAGTACGATCCACGATCGAGGGAATCGGATACACTGATCCTGCCATATCATTCGATGCACATAGTTGCGCTGTGATGGTGATGCTCGAGGAGCAATCCCCGGACATCGCTATTGCAATTGACAGGAAGGGAGCAGGTGACCAGGGAATGATGATCGGCTATGCGACAAACGAATCTTTATCCATTGACTACAATGCCGAGTATATGCCACTTCCCATATTCCTTGCGAATCTGCTCACTAAGAGGCTGGCTCGAGTCCGCAAGGATAATACATTATCTTACCTCTATCCCGATGGAAAATCTCAGGTGACGGTAGAGTATAATAAGGGGAGGCCGACTAAAATACTCCACGCAGTAATTTCCGCCCATCACAAGGAGGGAACGCCTCAATCGAAAATACGAGACGATATCATCAGTACGGTCATCGAACCTGTCCTTGAACCGACAGGTCTTCTGGACCCGAAAATTACAGTCTATCACGTGAATCCTACGGGATCTTTCGCACGAGGCGGTCCGCTTGTCGATGTGGGGGTCACGGGAAGGAAGATAGTGGTGGATACCTACGGGACGATGAGCAGGCATGGTGGAGCCGCCTTCTCCGGGAAAGACCCTACTAAGACGGACAGATCTGCAAACTATGCTGCCAGATGGATTGCGAAAAACATCATCGCCGCCGGGCTGGCAGACAGATGCGAAATACAGCTGGCCTATATAATAGGAGAACCAGAGCCCGTATCAGTCAATGTGGATTCTTTCGGAACCGGTGCAATTCCAGATCCAGAGATCGTGAAACTGGTGCTGGAGGAATTTGATCTCACACCGGCTGGGATACTAGAGGTGCTTGACCTTAGGAGGCCAATTTACAGCAAGACCGCTGCTTACGGCCATTTCGGTCGCACTGAACCGGAGTTTACCTGGGAAGTCCTTGATAAAGTAGAAGATTTGAAGAGAGGTGCTTGAAAAGGAGCTTGATAAGATGGAGAACAGGTATGGTTTTGCCACACTGACGATACATGGCAAAAGGCACCTTGATAAACACGAACTGGGTGTCCCTATAAGGGCGATATCCACTCCTATTTTTCAAAGCTCGACCTTTGCCTTCGAGAGCGCAGAGCACGGTGCCGCATTGTTCGGCCAGGAGCAGGAAGGGTATATTTACACGAGGCTTGGTAATCCCACCACGAGGGCCCTGGAAATAGAGGTGGCTTACCTGGAAAGGGGGGAGGAAGCTCTCGCATTCGGATCCGGGATGTCGGCGACATCCACCTCGCTTTTGGCCCTTCTGCGACCCGGAGAAAACGTCGTCGCCTCCGATACGTTATACGGGGGTACCCATGCGCTTTTCATGGAGCTTTTTCCGAAACTCGGGGTTGAAGCCAGAGAGGTCGATGGAACCGATGTAGGAAATATCGATGATGCCTGTGATGAAAAAACGAGGGCGATCTTTATCGAGACTCCGGCAAATCCTACACTTGCTCTTATAGACATCGAAGCTTGTGCTCGGCTTGCACGGAAGAGGAAAATACACCTGATGGTCGACAATACGTTTCTCACGCCATACTATCAGAATCCAATCGAGCTTGGCGCCCACAGTGTCATCCACAGCGCAACGAAGTATATCGGCGGTCATGGTGATACAGTCGCCGGTCTCCTGGTCGGTAGCCGTGAATTCGTAAAAAAGGTTCGTGAGGAATTCCTCACGGATCTAGGTGGTATAATCAGCCCATTCAATGCCTGGTTGCTTCTGAGGGGGCTCAAGACACTCCCGGTCAGGATGGACAAACACACAGAGAATGCGATGGAAATAGCCCAATTCCTCAATTTTCACCCGAAAGTGGAGAAAGTATACTATCCCGGGTTGAGGACGCATCCACAGCACGAGCTTGCCAAAAGGCAGATGAGGGGTTTCGGGGGGATGATCGCTTTCGAATTGAAGGGTGGCAGGGAGGCAGGACGATTGTTCCTAAATCACCTCGAACTAATGACCATCGCAGTGAGCCTGGGTGATGTTGACACACTCATCTCGCATCCCGCCTCAATGACCCATTCCACTTACAGCAAAGAAGAGCTCGCCAGGGCTGGAATATCAGAGGGCCTTGTAAGATTATCTGTAGGACTCGAGGATGTAGACGATCTGGTCTATGACCTGAGACAGGCCCTCAAGAAACTTTAGCCCAGCTCTTCAGAGACATAAAAAAAATAATTGACACTTCCAGCCAGAACCTGTAACTTACTTGCTAAAATGAGGGGGCGAACCCGCCAACCCAAGGGTTTTTAAAAGGAGGTTTTCCATGAAGAAGCATCTCTCTATCTTCCTTTTGCTCGGGGTCATGCTGGCCGTTTCCACCTGTCCGCTCCATTCCGGGCTGAAGGAGAAAGGCCAAAACATCGCACCTACGTTCGGGGGCATGTTCTGGGATGTAACAGATAAAGCACTCGATGTCGAATCCCGCTCATCGTACCTTGGAGCCCGGTATTCTCTTTTTATCAACAAAAGATTTGGGGTGGAGGGAACCTTCGGTCTAATACCTTCATCTAATAATGAAGGCACGTTAGATCACAATTTCTTCATGCTGAGTGGGGACGGTATTTTCAATCTGCTCACTGGCGATGTTATGCCTTATGTCGTTGGCGGTGTCGGATTCATGAAGAACTGGGTTCACGAAGAGCAGCTTCCCATAAGCGATCCATATTATGAATTTGGTGGCGGTATCAAAGTATTCACAATCGAAGATGCCTGGGTAGGTTTTGATGTTCGGGATGTGATTCTTTCATTCGAACCTGAAGGAGGTTCCTCGGAAACTTATCAAAACATCCTTGCTACATTTAATTTTGGCTTCCAGTGGGGCGGTGGACCGCCACCGGATACGGATGCCGACGGTGTTCCTGATAAGAAAGACAAATGCCCAGACACCCCGGCCGGCGCGATTGTTGATGAGCGAGGTTGTCCCATAGATACGGATGCTGATGGGGTCTATGATGGTCTTGACAGGTGTGCCGGGACACCGGCCGGGGCGGTGGTTGATAATTCGGGATGCCCGAAGGACAGTGATGGCGATGGTGTCTTCGATGGTATCGATAAATGTGCCGGGACACCGGCCGGGGCGGTGGTTGATAATTCGGGATGCCCGAAGGACGGGGATGGTGACGGTGTGTACGATGGTCTCGACAAGTGTCCCGATACCCCCAAAGAGGCTAAAGTGGACATATCAGGTTGTGAGATACCTGAGATAGAGTACGAGTTTTTGTCCAAGGAGAAACTGGAATTGTACATACAGTTTAAACTGGGCAGCGCTGCGATTGAGGAAGAGTCCGAAAAGATATTGAACGGAGTAGGAGCCATACTCACAAAATGGGATCAGGTGAGGGTGGAAATAGGAGGTCATACTGATTCCTCAGGCAGCGAGTCTGTGAACATGAAGCTGAGTCAGAAAAGAGCTGAGGCTGTGCGCGATTACCTGCTGGAGAACTTCACGGAAATCGACTCGG
>JBHIFB010000149.1:0-6985 GCA_046760905.1 Candidatus Glassiibacteriota bacterium
GCTATCTCGTTCATCGTACTATTATCACCCCAAATCGGAGAGTGATCTTAACCTTACAAGACGGAGAAGGAAGCTCGTTATGGCTTAACGAACTATTTCACGTTCTACAACACCGAAAGGCTCCACTCCTCCCTCGGGTATTCTACCCCGGAGGAGATCTACAACGAAAGAGAAAGACAGGACCAAGTGCAGGATCAACAAAAAATACACCTTAATTCATATCAATTTTTGTCTTGACTTTGGGGGTAGGTTCAACCTTAAGAAGGGCTGGATCTGAAGCGCTATACTTTTTTGTTTTCCCTGGCCTTGATATTCACAATCCTTTCACAAGCAACTTCTCAAGCTCTTCGTATGCATTTGCCCGCGGGATTCCGGCTATTTTTGAGACCTCGGTAACGGTCAAAGTGTCCTTCTCCAGAAGGGATAAACAACTCTTAGCTTCATAATCAGTTAGTCCTAGCTCCTTAAGCCTCTTTAAAACAGAAGGATTACTCATAATTGAATATAATTTGTTGCTGTATCTTTTTTATTACAACTACGACTACATTATAGCACACAATTCTTTTCTTGTCATGCTGAATTCTCACAGGGTTTCAAAAAAAATAATAGGTTGGTTTTCCTTGATGCTATTCTTCGTAGGATTTGGTACGGTTTGCAGCTAACTAAAATTCCTTAAGATAAGGGGAGATTCACTTGAGCATAGTCATCTTCCGGGTATAGAAGTTTTTGCCGACCCTCAGGGTGCAGAGATAGATTCCCGAGGCGGCTTTCGCACCTCTTTCATTCTGGCCGTCCCAGACGATCCTGTATCTGCCCGGCTCGAAATCAGCATCAACCAGTGTCCTCACACATCTGCCACGGATGTCATATATGGTAAGAATCACATGTTGCTTGATGCCTGTGGCTTCTGGTATGTCGAAGGTTATTGTTGTAGATGGATTGAACGGATTCGGGTAATTCTGGGATAAGGAGAATGCTTTTGGAGGCGTTCTGTGATCCGGATATTCACCTTCATCCTCTACCATCACCGGTGCTTCTTCACCTCCACCGAAGGCTCCCATGTCGCTTCTACCTTCCCCGAGCCCGTGAGAGCAGTCGAGAACGAGATCGAGAATCACCGGATCTCCTGCATCGATGCAAGGAGAATCTGCGGTGTCGCCGCATGCTGTTGCCATCAGGTGGAAATCGCCATTTTCAGCATCCCGCAAAAGCGGCTCTAAATCGATCATCCCCGGCCCCCAGTCGAGGGTTGCGCCTTCCTCGACGAATACCGAGTCCTCTCCGCCTCGTGCGTCTGAATAGCTTATCGTTAGGGAAGATGTGTCTCCGACCCAGATTTGGGGCCCCTCGCTTGCATCGTTATCCCAGAGGATCGTGTTTGTCACCGTCGGCGTGGAAGTAGAGCTGCTGTAAATCCCGCCTCCGCTCTGGGCAACATTATCGGTGAGTGTGTTGTTTATAATCGTCGGGGAAGATTCGTCTTCGCAGTTTATCCCTCCTCCTCCGCTATCTGCCGAATTACCGCTTATCGTGTTTCCTGCGATCGTCGGTGAGGCAACGCCATAACATTGTATCCCACCACCAAACCCCGATATGTTATTGGATATGGTATTTCCCTTTATCGTGGAATTTCCACTGCAGTGGATCCCGCCACCAGATGTTCCCGCCGAGTTTCCCTGAATGATATTACTATCTATGATAGCTGAATCCCCCAAAATTAAGATACCTCCTCCAAGCACATCCACGGAGTTTTCCAATATAAGATTGCCGAGTATTACTGGCGAAGTGGTGCTGGAGCCGGAGATGCCACCTCCCCCTGCCTGTGCCCAATTTCCCCTGATGGTGCACTCCCTGATCACAGGAGCGGAGCTGTCCTTGAAAGAGATTCCACCACCGGCCAGCCATGCCTCATTTCCGCCTATAACGCAGTCTGAGATCGTCGGGGAGGCGTTTTCACAACCAACCCCCCCGCCATGTCTGGAGGCATAATTACCGTCAATAATACAGTTTGTAATCATCGGGGAGGAAGAATTTTCGCACAGAATCCCCCCTCCAGATTCATTCATAACAAATCCCTCAGTAATCGTTAACCCGCTGAGAACGCTTGCTGAATCCTCCCCTGAGTGGAAGTGAAAGCCCCTGCTGAGAGAATCGCTATCAATGATGGTTGTCATAACTACCATCGAATCCTTTGGGTCTGTGCTCATCAAGGTGATGGCTTTGCCAAGGAAATCGATGTCGCGCTCGTGGTAGGTTCCCTGGCGAACGATGACTGTGTTACCGTCGTCTGCGGCATCTATGGCCTCCTGGATCGTGGCGTAATCGTCGGGTACATATATGACCGGCGTTATGTGCGCGTAGTAGACGTCCTGTTCGCCGTTGAACGTGGCGGCCCAGGCGAGGTGGGCTCCGGTCGAATCCGAGATCATGTCGAAATAGTCTCCCATCTTATCCTGCTGGGGCCAGCCGATGTGCGGGTCGAACGAATCGGTCAGACGCTGGTTCGGCGCCCAGTTGATTCCGGCGTCGTTCGAGCAGGAATAATACAGTGAAGAATTGTAGCCACCGGGATCATCCCGCGTATCGAGCCAGACAACATCGATGCGCCCGGTCGGGGCCACGGACATGGTGCCGAACCACTGGTAGGCGGAATCATCCGTATCATCGTTCACCCGTACGGGCGAGCTCCATGTTAAACCGCCGTCTGTGCTTCTTGAGAACATTACATCAAGCACATCGGGTGATGAATTGCGGACCACCGAGCAGAGCAAATAGACGTTTCCTCGAGTCGATCCGGCGGAATGATCGACCGCTATCCAGGCCTGTCCTAGAAGTCCACCGGGGTTGGGACCGATACCGAACCCGAAAGTGCCATCGAGATCAACCGTCGTGGAGAAATCCCATAAAATCGACTGGCCGGGATCCTGTGCGTTTGTGGACTTCGCGACCACGAAGGTGCCGCCGCATATGTAGAGCTCTCCATCGGGTCCCACTGCCATGGTCCCCCAGTACGGGTCATCCGGGATGGTAATGCAGTCTTCGAAACTGCCGCCTCCATCTATCGAGCGGGTGAAGAAACCCGGCAAACATCTGCTGGAGCTGCTCGTCCAGTAGGAGTAAATGTTACCGTCACCGATTCCGCCTGTTCTGTCGATTACCATCCACTCCTTATCACCGCCATGGGCGAAGGTGCCTGAATCCCAGGTGGCGCCTCCGTCGGTGGACCTGAACACGTGACAGATGAATCCATCATTGTCATAGCTCAGGCTGTTGTAATAGAATGTGCCGTCGGAGTCTTCGTCAAGCACGGGGTCTGAGCGGAAAACACCCGGTTCGATCACGCCAGGGAACGTCCAGGTCTGGCCGCTGTCTGTGGTATAACCGTAACCGGCCTGACGGAAACTGCTGCTGATGGTGTCGAACTGCCGCCAACCGATAACCATACTGCCGGGATCGGTCGGATCTATGGCGATGGAAGGTTCGTTAGCAGCGTCACCGACGATGTTGTCGCCGAGGAAATCAACGTTAACCTGAGTTGTGAAGAACCCTGGACCCTGATAGCTGTATGCGGGAGACGTCTGCACATCCTCCGGTAAAACGGGGACGTAGACATCATCGGGGACTTCGCGATGTCTATGACCAAAGGAGGACGGTAGGACGGCAGCCTCCTTTGTTGTATCCTGAGCGGAAGCAAGTGTCAGTAGAATCAGGATGGCGGCGAATGCCGTCGAAAGGTGCTTGTAGTCATACATCCTTCACGCCTCCTGGCAAGGTCGAAACCGTTGTTGGTGCTGCCCTCCTTTTGAGGGCAATGGAGCTGCAAGTGAAAATGACAGGAACCGGATTTATTATACAGGCGCCCTCTATCGAATGTAGAGCTATTTTCCACGGGCATCTGAATCTAATATTCAGGGAAAATCGGCTCATCAGGGCCCAACGGAAACCAGCTTGACAGCGTCGGCGATAACGAAACCATCGGCTTCGTCTGTGATAAGGACTCCCTGGATACTACTGTTGTCGAACTCGAATTGTCCAAGATAGATCCATTCATCACCCGGTGCAGATTGGTCGACGAGGATCCAGTCGGTTACGCCACTGGCGTCAAAAACCTTGTAATGAACGTCCGTTGCCATGAGGTGCATGTAGTCGTGTTCGAACTTCCACGTATAAACATCATACGTGCCGGGAGTGATCGACTCATCAACCCTCCAGCCGGCAACCTTTGTGCCGGTTCCCGGGCCGGTAAATCTTGCACTTCCGTTGTAGGCGCTCGGGTGGTCTGCCTCCATCCACGGCCCGTAGAGAATCACAAACTCCGGATTTTCATTGTCGTAGAAGAGCTCTTCACCGGCAGTTATCACTTCGACCGTTGTCTCGTATGGGATCTTGTTGTACGCCGTTACTACTAGATCCAGCTGTCCTTCAGTTAGCGGTTCAGAGAACTCGATGAGGGCATAACCCGATTCATCGGTATAGGCGTAGCCAAGAATGGAGGCATCTCGGGATATCGAACAAAGTGCGCCTTCAAGGCCGGATACGGTGACTTCGAAACTTGTCGATCCTGCCGATACCGTTGAGTCATGATAAACGGTCATCGCACAAGGAGTGTCGGTGCGCACTTCGACCGATGGATCCCCGAACACATGCCAGGTATCGGTCATATCATAGCCTGATGAGCCATACTCGTCATTCATGTGCATGCAACCGTTGAAGGAGATGCCACCGAAGGTGTGCTTCACGTTGATAGTATACGATTCCACCAGGATGTCGTTCATCTCATCCTGGGCATCCATTGGCTCATCCCAGTACTGACTTATAGACGACATGAAAGTCGCGATAGCGCCGGTGGGCTCCGAATTGTGTGTCGCACGCAGCCAGGCTTCAGCGAAGCACGTGCTGTAGCCTTCGAAATCGCCATTGTCACAGGCGACCGACCAGATGAAAGGAAGCCTGTTGTCATTCGTGAGAATGTTGACATCGCTGTTTTCGAAGCCGGATGTCACCCAGCCCTGGGCCCAGCCATGGCCACAGTAATTGATGACACTTCTACCATCGTTGATCGCGCCTCTTACCATTGCCGCACCTGGATTGCCAGGCCCGTCCATTCCACCCTGGCTACCATCGTAGAACTCCTCTATCCAGCTGTAAGTGTAATCCAGGAGATCGGTACGGATATTACGTATGTGCTCGTAGTCGAATTCGCCATCATCACCCGGACCCTGATCAGAGGCGATTCCCACTCCCTTTTCATACCAATCCGTGCCTTCTTGGGGATATCGCTCATACTCTATTGTACGCTCCACCATCGTGCTCACATGGCCCGTGTTCTGTGCCGAGAACCTCCCGACGAAGAGGTCCGGATAATGGTCGTTACCAACCACGTATGAATATGTTGGATCCGATGCTGCATACCCCCAGATGGTATATGTGGGTACTTGTTGCGCATCACCTACCAAAAGCACGAAAGTAAGGCCGAAATCGTTGTAGTAATCCGCGATGTAATTCTTTATCGCCTGCGAGCCGCTGCCTATATCCGATACGTTGACCATCTCGGTGGGGATGCCTTTCATGTTCTTCCAGGCGACAAAAGGCTCCATCTCTGTGGCGAAGCTGTCGTAAGTGATTATCAACATGTTCCCCTGTTCCTCGACTGGGGTATATCGTCCCGTGTTGAAGTTCAAGAAGTGATTTTCATAGATATGTTTGAAATCGCTTGATATGACTGTCGGGGGTTCCGTACGCCGGTACACGTTTATCCCACCTGAGCCGGCAGGGAAGACCTCGATGTTTATTCTTGAGAAAACCCGCAACTTTTTCCTCACCGGATTGTACTGGAACGGGTATACTTTTACAACCAGGCCCCTATAATCACGCAAGATGTAAGGGTCACACAGCTCGGTTATATCCTCCGGATACCACATGTCTCGCTCATATACCTCACCGAACTCGTATGGGATGAGCTCGGGATCGAGATATCTGGGGATTACGCCCTTCGATGGCGCTATCGCGATGCCTTCGAAATCTTGATACTCGGTGCTTATTATCCGAACATCCATCCTGGCATCATCGGGAATGATGATGCTACGGCAGATACTTGGAAGATCGGGCATTCCCTTTACATGAACATTTGATTCGCGGCCGAGGAAAGGGCGCCAGTATTCTTTCTCCTCGATTTCAACTCTTCCCCACCTGTAATCATGTACTCGATATTCGATTCGGGTATTCTCCTGTCCATCACCTCTAACGATCACCGTGATATCCTCATCTTCAAAGGAAAGCACATGGCTGCTTCCTTTATTCTTCATCCCTGGGAAGCTTTCGCCGAGAGAGGACGTGAATGCTATAGCTAAAATTCCAGCGAAAAGGGCACACGACACAAAGAGGAGCCTGACATTCTTATGATTTTTCACTTTCAACCTCCGACAAGTTGGTATTAAAACCCTTAATGGCCCCCAACTCCAGAAATCCCCTTATCCTGCATTTGATTATACCCGAAGTGGCGGTTCATGTCAATCGCATTGGAGAAAAATTCACCATTTTCCGCAGTTCTTTGCCCGACATCCTTATTTCACTTCCTCTCCCTGGATGCTTCACTCGCCGGAAATCGCTTAGAAATAAGCTCCTGTACCAGTGGAAAGACACATGAAGGCAAAAGAAGCGAAAGAGAAGAAGTCTAATCCGTCTATTAAAATCGACTAATAGCAGTTTCTCAGAGACCTACATAAAGATAGTTGACAGAGCCGAATCCCTGCTATATGATTCTGGATGTCATGGTTAAGATAAATGGTTGGCTTGTCCGGGAGGCTTCAGGGATATTCTTTGTTCAGTCAACTGCCCGGGTACTCGTCCTTGAAATCGATCTGTTGATTATGGAGCCCCCTGGGAAGGAGGTGATAACCAGAGAAGAGGGTACGGAACAGGGGAATTTGAGAGAATTTTCCGAGTTTTGCGGGTCATAGTGGTCCGTAGTAGAGTTTAGGGAAGG
>JBHIFB010000150.1:0-6975 GCA_046760905.1 Candidatus Glassiibacteriota bacterium
GACTCGCTCAAGGACTCGGAGCCCTGTAATAGTATTGGCTAAGACCGGTTCCCAACCTTTATCTGACTCGCATCATGGACACTGCCCTGATCTTAAAAAAGCGTCACAAATGCTCCCACGACTCACTCAAGGACTCGGAGTTCCAGGAAAAATGGGGAAAGTCCTCTTATAGGAATGATTGATTTTATATCTTATTTATATTATAATATTTAGTTTAAATTATACGGTGGGAGCATATGTTCGATATTCTGCAATCGAAGATGACAGCAGCTCTGAGGAGGCTCAGGAGCCGTGGGTTACTCAGTGAAAAGGACATCGATGAGAATCTGAGGTCCATCCGGCTTGCCCTTCTGGAAGCGGATGTACATTATACTGTCGTCAAGGATTTCATCTCCTCTGTCAGGGAAAAGGCCAAAGAAACCCTGAAATCGAGGCACCTTTCCCCGGGAGACCTCGTCGCCAAGATCGTATTCGAGGAGCTCGTGAATATCTTAGGGGCACGGGGCGAGGACCTCACCCTCAAAGGGAAGCCACCAGTGATTATGCTGGTAGGGCTCCAGGGCTGTGGAAAGACGACGACGGCTGTGAAAATTGCCTATATGCTGAAAGGAGATGGCCGGAAACCCTATCTCATATCCGTAGACGTTTACAGGCCTGCTGCCATGGCCCAGCTCGTGAAGCTGGCAGAGAAAGTCGGAATCGACGTCCACCATGGGAACACAGAGATCGCTCCTTACCGGTTGATACATGAGGGACTGGGTGAGATGGCTTCAAACGGCTGTGATGTTGCCGTTATTGATACCGCAGGCAGGCTACATATCGATGAGGAGATGATGGCCGAGCTGGCTGGGTTGAAGGAACAGCTTAAACCATCTGAGGTACTGCTCGTTGCCGATGGGATGGCCGGACAGGATGCGGTGAACATGGGAAAGAGCTTCGATGATAAGATAGGGATCACAGGTGTTATCCTCACCAAGATGGAAGGGGATGCCAGAGGCGGTGCAGCGCTCTCTCTATTCAGTGTCACAGGGAAACCTGTGAAGTTTGTTGGTATCGGGGAGAGAGTAGAAGACCTCGAAGCTTTTCATCCAGAGAGAATGGCTTCGAGGATTCTGGGAATGGGTGATGTGCTCTCACTTCTTGACAGAGTGGCAAAATGCATCGATCAGGAAGATTCGAAAGCGGTGGCTGAGAAGGCCATATCGGGCGAGCGGATTAATCTCGATGATTTCATGGTATCTCTCAAGCAGGTGAGGGAACTCGGTCCAATCGGGCAAATCGCAAAGTTGCTTCCCGGTTTTGGGACAGAACTCGCAAGCAGCAATCTGCCGGATGAGAGGTATATCAGGCACATGGAAGCAATATTCCTCTCCATGACCCCGCGTGAGAGAGAAAATCCGAGGATAATGAACGGTTCCAGGCGGCTGAGAGTTGCCCGGGGGAGCGGGACGAGCGTCCAGGAAGTAAACAGTATACTTAAGCAATTCAAGAGGATGGAAAGTTTCATAAAGAAGATGGGATTCACCGGGAAGGGGAAGAGACAGTTTCTCAAAAGCTTTCCATTCAATTGAAGATGAAAAGGAGGAAGAGAAGAGAATATGTCCGTTAAGATTCGCTTGAAGAGGATGGGAAGAAGAAACCGTCCCAGTTACAGGATAGTAGTGGCAGATTCGAGGAGCCCCCGGGATGGACGTTTCGTCGAGACCCTCGGCCACTACGATCCGCTGACCGACCCCGCGACGATAAAAGTCGACGAGGACAAGGTGAAGAAATGGCTGGATGAGGGTGCCCAGCCCAGCGAGACCGTGAAATCGATCTTATCCCGGTTCGGCTTTCTCAAGAAATGGCATGAGGTAGAAGTTATGGAGAGGAAGAAGCAGGAGACCTTGAAGGGAAAAGAGCAGGCCGCGGGAACAACTCCTTCCAAAGAGGGGGAAAAAGCTAAGGAAGAATAATCAAAAGGACACGAAAAATGGAAGTTAACTACGTTGTCGTAGGAAGGGTAATATCCGCCCATGGCATCCATGGCAAGATGATAATCGAACCGATGACGGAGAATCCGCACAGATTCGAAGAGGGATCAAAACTGTGCATCGAGAGTGAGAACGGAAAGGCAAAATGGCAGGTGACCGTCAGAGGCGCTGCACCATATAAAGGAAAGCTGCTGGTGAGGGTCTCGGAAATCACGGATCGAACTGAGGCGGCGAGACATCGGGGCAGATATATATGTGTCCCCGTCGAGGATCTTCCCGAGCCGGAACCGGGTGAATATTATCATCATCAACTCGTGGGACTGCAGGCGGTAGATGTCGCGGGGGAAATTCTGGGTATCGTTTGTGGCGTCGTCCCCATGCCGGCTCAGGATGTGATAGTTGTTGAGAAATCGGGAAAGGAATTTATGGTTCCATTCGTGGATGAGTTCATAAAAGAAGTAGACCTCGAAGGGCAGAGGATCATCATCAAGAGAATGGCCGGACTCTTCGAGGAGGCGTGAGGTTTTGAAATGAACATATTTGTAATTACATTGTTCCCTGAGCTCTTCGATGGTTTCACAAGGGGCGGTGCCGTCAAGAGAGCGATCAAGCAGGAAGCGGTGAAGATGCATTTCCTGAACCCGAGGGATTTCACAGAGGATAAGCACAGGCAGGTCGATGACTATCCGTTCGGTGGCGGAGCCGGAATGGTGTTGAAACCGGAGCCTATTTTCAGGGCCGTAGAGTCCATATGGGACAGAACCGGAGGCCGGAAAGAGGGGGACAGGGTTGTCCTACTCACAGCAAAAGGTGAAGTTTTCAACCATGAAAAGGCAGTTGAGTTTTCCGTTGCTGAACGGCTCATATTGATATCGGGACATTACAAGGATGTCGACGAGCGGGTTAGATCTGGTCTCGTGACAGATGAAGTGTCTCTGGGAGATTTCATATTGAGCGGTGGAGAAATAGTGGCGATGGCCATAATAGATTCTGTGGTGAGATTGTTGCCGGGTGTCCTTGGGGATTTTGAATCTGCGCTGGGTGATTCGTTCTTCGACGGTCTCCTGTCGCCGCCTGCTTATACGAGACCGAATGAGTATCGGGATATGAAAGTCCCGGACATCCTCCTTTCTGGTGATCACGAGGCCATACGTGAATGGAGGAGGAAGGAAGCTCTGAGATTGACGCAGAAGCGGCGGCCTGATCTGTGGGAGAAGTACAGGTCATCGTGGGGAATTGATGAGGATGAAAGTGAAAAGTCCATATAATAGTTATTCAGTTGAGAGTTGAGAGAGGAGAGCATCATGGACTTAGAGGCTGAGATCGCCAAGAACGGGTTGCGGACCGACATCCCGGATTTCTCTCCGGGCGATACTGTGAGGGTATATGTGAAAATAGTCGAAGGGGACAAGGAGAGGCTCCAGGCCTTCGAGGGGCATGTCCTGCAAAAGAGGGGTAGGGGTATAAGCAGTTCCTTCACGGTGAGAAAAGTCTCAAACGGTATCGGGGTTGAGAGGATTTTCCCGCTCCATTCACCTTCCATCGACAGGATAGAGGTGATACGGCGGGGCAAGGTGAGGAAGGCTAAGCTCTACTATCTGAGGCAGCGGAAGGGTAAAGCCGCCAGGATAGAAGAGAAGGAGTGATTCCTTGACCTTTGAGCCGGTGAAGATACTTTCCCTTGACGGGAAAAGGCCTGATGCTTCCGAGAGAAAGAGGCTGATGGCCATATACGAGTATGAAATTTCCCTGATAGAGAGGGAGTGTGCGCCCGTCGCGGGTGTTGACGAGGCCGGACGAGGACCCCTGGCTGGCCCTCTAGTCGCATCGGCGGTGGTTTTGCCTCCGGGCATTCTTATCTCGGGTATGAATGACTCGAAAAAGCTCTCCCGCAGGAGGAGGGAAAGGCTGTTTCAGAAAATCCTCGAGTGCTCTCTTTGCCTGAGCACCTCAATTGTTGATGTCCCTCTTGTCGAGGAACTGAACGTGAGGGGAGCCGCAAACGAGGCGATGCGGCGGGCGATTCAGGGCCTTGATGGTGCGGCACAGTATGCCCTCATCGACGGCTTGAGATTTTCAGGTGTGAGTCTGCCTCACGAATTTGTGATCGGTGGTGACAGGAAATGCCATTCCGTAGCCGCGGCATCGATTATAGCGAAAGTGACGAGGGACAGAATCATGGATATTCTGGATCGGGATTTTCCCGGCTACGGATTCTCAAGAAACAAAGGCTATCCGACTAAAAGTCACAGGCAGGCTTTACACGAGTGCGGGCCAACACCGGTTCACAGGATGAGCTTTCAGGCGGTTAAAAGGCTTATCCGGGCCCCGGACCGCCTCGAGAACGTAAGAGGCTGAGGTGGTAAGTGTTTCTGGCGGGGAAGGAAAGAATCCTGCAAACTTTACGATAGATCGCCACTTGTAGAGATCCTTAACTCATGGAGGTTGTCATGAGAACACCGAGGACGATCCTCTCGATCATCGTTCTTCTCGCAGCGGCCTCGCCGTTAAATCTTATTGCGGCAGACAGAATGGTGGTTGGAGAGATGTTTACAAACACCGGCTGACCCTCATGCCCGACTGTGGACCGATTTCTGGATGATTTCGGGCAGACTAACTTTGAAAACCTCGCACTGATACGCTACCACGTGTGGTGGCCCAGCAACACGGACCCATTTTATTTGGAAACTTCCGGCCTTGTAGGAGCCAGAGTCAACTATTATGACGTCATATGGGTACCCTGGCCCTTGGTGGATGGAACCTACGCCGCCTCGAACTCCGCATTCCAGTACATGTTCGACCAGAGGATCAGTGAGGGCAGTCCCCTCGTCATGGGAATCGAGGCGGAGGCTATAGGGGACAGCATAGACATCGACGTGACCGTAATTGCAGAAGAGGATCCGGGGGCTGGCAACCTCAGGATTAGGATTGTCGCATGCGAAACCGATCTGCATTACCACAGCCCTTACGGCGATGTATGGAACGAAGTGATGAGGACGATGGTACCCGACGCCGGTGGTGAGGCGTTCGAAATATCCCAGGGTGACACTCTCCACTTCAACAACTGGTTCAGGATGCAGCCGCACTGGGCCATGGTGAACATGAGTGTTGTCGCGTTCGTTCAATCCAGCGACACCGATGAAATACTCCAGGGAGCGAGGTGGCTTCCACCTGCCGGTGTGGTTACGGGTGTGGTAGAGGACCAGAGTCAGACACCGGTAGAAGATGCGCTTGTTACTCTTCTCGAAACCGGGAGATTCGACTCCACCGACGCCCAGGGGGAATTCACCCTCAGTTACCTGGTGGGAAATTACGAGATAGAGACTATAGCTGTAGGATACTACCCGGATACAACTACGGTGGAGATATTCGATGACTCCACCGTGACCGTGGGGATTACTCTGAATGAGCTTCCAACGGGTCTTTGTGCGGGCACGGTGACCGATGAGGCCACCGGTGAAGGGATAGCTGCAAAGGTCGTGATCATGATGAGGGATGAGCCCTGGGACAGCACCGAGACCAATCCCTCCACGGGCTTCTTCTACTTCCTGGGCCTTCCGATCTCATATCCCGGCGTCATGGAATACACCGGTATCGAGATTTATCCCGAGATGCCCTACCCCAACACAAGCGTAGATCAGGTCATCACCATCACCGAGGATGATACTGCGACCCTCCTATCGACTCTGAATCCTGCCGAAGTCCTGCTCGTCGATGATGATGAAGGGCTGGGATATGAAACCTATTTCATCCCTGCCATCGACTCAGCGGGTCGGACATACGTTCACCTCGATGCCTTTACCTCGAGTACACCGCCCAATGAGGCTCTTTCGCTCTTCCCTGCCTCGACGAAGGTCGTGTGGTTTTCAGGTGATGCTACAACCTCCACGCTTACCCAGGATGACCAGGACAGCCTTGCGGCATTCCTCGAGGCAGGTGGGAAGCTGTTTGTGACGGGGCAGAATATAGCGGAAGAGTTGACTTCGCTTCAGAGCCCCTTCCTCCAGGATTACCTTCACACGTCATGGGTGGGAAATGCTTCTGAGCCATTCACACGCGGGAACAGCGCTGACCCGCTGGGAAGGAACACCAAATACATCATCACTGCCGGGTCGAACGGGGCTAACAACCAGACTTCGAGAGACAAACTCGAGCTCTTGCCTGGTGCAAACGAGGTGGCCTACTACGTGCGGTCTCCATACGATCCCACGCCTCTCGGTAGTGCAGGCATATGGGCGGAAGGACCTGTAGAAGGCTCCCGAATCGTGATGCTGGGATTCGGATTCGAAGCGGTAAACAGGCCGAGTGGTGATGAAGATCAGGTCACCCGCAGCCAGCTTATGAGGTTGGTTCTCGACTTCCTGGACGGGATAACCTCCGTGGAGGAACCGGAATGGGCGGAACATCCCCTGCTCCCGAGGAGTTACGCCCTGAGCCAGAACTACCCGAATCCTTTCAATCCACAGACCACAATAGTGTATGATGTCCCATCTTCCGTAGGGGAGGGGATTCGAGTGCTTCTCTGCGTATACAACCTGAGAGGCAAGAAGGTGAAAACGCTCGTCGACTCCTTTAAGAAGCCGGGAAGCCACCTGGCTCAGTGGGACGGAAAAAACGACAAAGGTGAGAGGCTCTCCTCAGGAGTTTACTTCTATCGCCTGGAGGCCGGAGATTTTGTAGAGACGCGAAAGCTAGTGCTGTTAGAGTAACCGCTCTGTGACACTGCGTTGAATCAGGGGCAGACACTTGAAATGTGTCTGTCCGTCGTGTGTGAGGGGGGATTCAACAACACAACCTGTCTCGGCGAGGCATGATGTGTAGTAACTTCCAGGAGCTGATCGAAAGACTCATGACCCACGTACATGACCTCCGGGAGTAGACGGCTCGCTATTTCAGCTGGTATTCGAACAGGACACGTGGGGCGAGGAAGAGGAGAAAACCCCTTGGTGGTGAAAATCCTCGCTCACCTGAGAGGGAAGGGCATCGATGCCAGGGCGGGACC
>JBHIFB010000151.1:0-6966 GCA_046760905.1 Candidatus Glassiibacteriota bacterium
TGCTGCGTTTCACTTCCAAGATACGTCACCGTATTTGTGAAACGCAGCACTAAGTGGCCAGACGCCCGGGACATTCCTCTCCAAGTCCCAGGAAAAATGGGGGAAGTGTGTGTTAAAGACTTCAGGTTGACACGGAAGAGGTTTACTTGTAAATTACAACAGGCAAAAGCCCCAGGTCCGGGGTTTTTTTTTGCCGGGTCGATACATGGTCCTCGTATCATGGAGGGAGTCATTACGTGGGATGCTCTGTAGTGCTTGGAACCCAGTGGGGTGATGAGGGGAAAGGAAAGGTCGTCGATTGTCTGTCGAAGGATGTCGATATCGTAGCAAGATTCCAGGGGGGTGCGAATGCGGGGCATACCGTAACGATAGATGGAAAGGAGACGATCCTCCATCAGCTGCCCACCGGTATTCTTTCCCCGGGTGTTATGTGTCTCATAGGCAATGGTGTGGTGCTTGATCCTGAGGAGCTCTTCGCCGAGATCGAGGCCATAGAGAAGCTGGGGATTCGGGTGGACGGCCGTCTTAAAATCAGTCCCGGAGCCCACCTGCTGCTTCCTTACCATAAGGCGCTCGATCGGGCACAGGAAGAGAATCTGGGCCCAAGAAAGCTGGGAACTACATGCAGGGGTATTGGCCCTGCATACTCAGATAAGGCTGCGAGGAGGGGTGTGAGATGCGCTGATCTTTTTGTTCCAGAGAGGATCATAGAGGCCATCAATGAAGAAGCAGTGCGTAAGCAGGTTCAGCTGGAAGGATTGGGCGCGAAAGAAGCTACTTCAAAAGAAGAGATCCTTGCGAATATTCTCGCCCTGAGGGAAAGACTGCTCGGGATGACAGTAGATGTATCTCTATACCTCCGGAGAGCTCTTTCAGAGGGTAAGAGAGTGCTATTGGAGGGGGCCCAGGGCACAATGCTCGACCTCGATCACGGCACCTACCCCTTTGTGACATCGTCCAATACCACTGTAGGCGCTGCGATAATCGGTCTTGGCATTCCCCCTGGCTTGATCGATCAGGTGATCGGCGTTTGCAAGGCTTACACAACACGTGTAGGTATGGGTCCGTTTCCAACCGAGCTCACCGGAGAACTTGGTGATGGGTTGAGGGAGAGAGGAAAGGAGTTCGGTGCGACGACAGGCCGTCCCAGGCGGTGTGGATGGTTCGATGCGGTGGTGGTACGATACTCGGTGAGGATTAACGGAATAGACTCCCTCATCCTGACGAAGATGGACGTGCTGGACTCTCTGGATTCAATAAAGGTGGCCGTAGCCTACAGCCATGGAGAAGAGGTCCTGGAGCATTTCCCGTACGATCCCGGGATTCTCACAGAGGGGAAGCCCGTGTACAAGGAATTCGAAGGGTGGAAGAGCGATACTTCCACAGCGAGGGCTTACGGGGATCTTCCTTCTCTTGCGAGGAGCTTTATAGAAGGCATCAGTGAACTGGTAGGATGTCCCATCGAGTGCGTATCTGTCGGGCCCTCGAGAGAGGCGTTTATCAAAACCGCTCATGGCGGGGCGTGAGCCCGGCTTGATTAATATCCTGAAAATAGAGAATATAAAACGAAGGCCGCAGCACGGGTGACTCTGCGGCCTTTTGCTTATTCCTTATTTCAGGACTTGGGGCTTTGCCCACCTCCCTTTCATGTCCTATTTCACGAGTGTCATCTTCTTAGTGAGATTGAAATTACCCGCCCTCAGGTGGTAGAGATAGGTTCCAGACCCAACATTCTTCCCGTAGTCGTCCCTGCCGTCCCAGGTCATAGTGTGATAACCCGGGGCCAGCTCCCCCTCGAACAATATCTTAACAAGCTGTCCTTTCAGATTGTAAATGGCCAGTCTTGCTCTTACCTTCTCTCCATTCTCTGAGCCCTTCTCGGGAATCGTGAATGTGATTCTGGTTGACGGGTTGAACGGGTTCGGGAAGTTCTGGGAGAGTGAGTAGGCCTTAGGCAACGCCTGTGGGTCGTCACCACCACCACCAATCACGCTTGGATTGTACTCGTATTCACCAGTAGTGTTCTGTGCAATGGTGTTCGGTGGCACAGCTCTGTCACGTATCCCGTTGATTGTGATCGTGTAAGTGATGCCCGGAACGTGATGCGTTGTCGCCAGGTGGACATCCGTGAGATTCTCATCGAGGACGGCATAAACAACGACGATGCCGTTGTCGATCACATAATTCGAAGTGAGTTCCGCCGATGACTCCTCCACCGGCTCTGTGAAGGAAATCGTGAGACCACTGGCACTTGTAAGATACAGTGTGTCAACTGCCGGAGCTGTCATGTCATCGGTGATGATGAACGTCGAATCGCTCTCGTCACTCACCTGCGAACCGCCGACATCGAGAATCCTTACCTTCGAGAGAGTGCTCGTGCTGGTCGGTACGGTCCATGAATAGGTTCCAAGGTTAGGATAGGATGGTTCGATTACCTCCCAGCTGGCCCCGTCATCTGGACTGTATTGCAACTGAACCGAATCTATCGCACCGGTCCACTGCCATGTGATCAGGGATTCTGAACCTGCGAGCAGGACCTCGCCGCCGTTCGGGGAGGAGACTGTAAGAGAGGCTGGTTCGCCGCCCGCGCTCAGAGACAGGTACCACACCGATGTGCCGTTTCTGTAAACAACATGCGCTTCATAGGGTCCGGCCATGACATCAGGTTTGATGGCTCCCGCATCATAAATCTGGGGTAGGGACCACCCTCCTCCCGTGTTGATGGTGTACTCGTCATCCCAGAAGACGTATCTTGCTCCGGTCCCGTCTATCGCGATGACCGGGTCTTCACCGGTTCCGAGGATCTCGACTTCCGAGAAAGAGTCACCGAGCCATTCGATGTATCCTACGTCGTAGTCCTCGGGGAAGGAAACGTGAGGGTTGTTCGACGGGTCGGTTGCTACGTGCGGATCGTCTCCAGCGCGGAGAGGGGTGTCAGTGGCCATAATAATGGGCTCGAAGGCACCGGACACCCACTTCCTGTACATGACCTGGTAGGCCGTCGGGTTTCCTCCACCCTGCCTCCACACCACATGTAGCGCGTCGTCGTCTCCGAGAGCGAGGTGTGGATTTTTAGCCGGGTTGGTCCCCTCGGATATCTGCGTCTGCTGTCCCCAGCCATTGTCCCAGAGCATGTGGAATATCTCGCCTCTACCGGCCGGAATGTTTTGTCTCCTCCAGACAACATGTCTCTTTCCATCGCTTGCAACAGCGATTCGCACGTCCCTGAAATAGTATAGACTCGTATCAGGGTTGTCTACAATGAGCTCCGGGGTGCTCCAGCTCCCTCCTTCCTTGTTTATGTAGTATAAGAAACCGCCGTCATCACCCCAAACTATGTGGGGGACGTTGTTCACATCAACCCAGACTTCAGGGGAAGCTACCTGGCTCACTCCAGATCCGGACGTGGGGACTGTCTCCTCTACATCCCACAGAGACCCATTGAAGTGCCTGTAATACAGGTTTGAACCCTGCATCCAAACAACATGGACCTGGTCGGCAGGCCCGACACATACATCCGGATGATTCCCATCACCCAGAAGGAAAGGGGTCTCCCCCGGCGTTAAAGCGAGCGATTGCGATACGGCGATTGCAATTGATGTAAACGTGATAACGCACGCTGCCACTGCCCTTGCCTTTTTCCCGTACGAAGTCATCTCCATAGCGACACCATTCCTTTCATATGTTAAGTGTTGTTCCCGGTACTTTCGATCTTCGGTCGCTGTGAATTTGTTATTGGATTATTAAGCAAAAAACATGCCGAGATCTGTGCGAAGACTGTGCTCAAGTGGGATTGACAGGAAAGGCCTTTTACATTAAATATCGACCGTAGCATTTCAGGCGAAAGCGACACTTGGGCTTGAAGCGCTAATTGACCTTCCCACGGGCATTACGAATAGGCGGCAGTGACAGGAAAAACGATATTCCACGATTAAACGTCCTGCAGAAGTGGTCAGAGTGAGGAACGAGCATCCAGAGGCAAAACAGTTCAAGGTACACACCGCATTGGATTCCGCCCACGCCTCGAAGCTGCACAGATATCAAGATCTTGTACTGGGTCGAAGAGGCCTTGGCGCACTTATGAAATACGAACTCTTAAACGTATTCGTGTCCTCGATGCCCGGAGCTCCAGGTATCTTCCTGCGATCAAAGCTCTACCCGTCCATCCTCGGCCGTGTCGGCAGGAATGTGATATTTGGCAAGAATATTGTCCTGCGGCATCCGCATAAAATTCAGATCGGTGACAATTGCATCATAGACGACAACTGTCTATTGGATGCGAAGGGATCATCAAACACGGGCATCACACTCGGTGACAACGTTTTTCTCGGTCGTAACACGATACTGAGCTGCAAGGACGGTGACATTCTGCTGAAGGACAATGTCAATATAGGCTTCAACTGTGTTATCTTCTCCTCCAGTAAAGTGATCCTGGAGGAATATGCGCTGTTGGCCGCATATTGTTACGTCGTAGGAGGTGGGAATTACAGTCTCGAGAGAACAGGAAGGCCGATTGCCGAGCAGCCCGTGTTCGAGGACCGCGGAGTCATACTGGAGAAAAATTGCTGGCTGGGCGCAGGTGTTAATGTGCTGGACGGATCCCGCATTGGTCATGATAGCGCAATCGGAGCTTCTTCGCTTGTCAACTCTGAGATCCCACCTTTCTCAATAGCTGTAGGCACTCCTGCGGTTGTAGTGAAGGAGAGGTAGAGATGGGATGGCTTGCTGAAACCTTCGGTGGTTACTGGATCGATATAATCATCTCCTTCTCGATTATCTTCATCGCTTACTTTATCGGGGTTTTTATCCGGTCGAGGGTTTGGAACCGACTCCACGGGCTGGCCGAGAAAACGAGCTGGAACTGGGATGACCCCATAGTTAATAACCTCAAGAAGCCCGTTGTGACATGGTTCCTGCTGGCTGGAGCCTACGGAGTAAAGCTCATGTGGGAACCCTTCCTGCCACCCACTTTCTCCTCAATCATCGGCAATGTGATCTTCATTTTTCTGGGCATCTCCGTTCTGTTTTTCATCGCCAAAACGGTCACGGATCTCATAGGCCTTTATGGAGACAGGGTAGCGCTTCCTGGGACCGGTCTGACGCAGACTCTCGTGAAAACCCTCATACTCATAATCGGTGGGCTCATCATATTGAGCAGCCTCGGCGTTTCGATCACGCCTCTGCTCACAACGCTCGGTGTCGGGGGGCTGGCGGTGGCACTCGCGCTTCAGGACACGCTATCTAACTTATTCTCCGGCTTCTACATCACCATGGCTAGGAACATCCGTCAGGGTGATTTCATCAGACTCGAAAGCGGCGAGGAAGGCTACGTGGTCGATATAGGATGGAGGGCTTCGGTTATCAGGATGCTTCCCAATAATGTGGTCATAATCCCTAATTCGAAGCTGGCCAACTCGATTATCACGAATTACTACCTTCCCGAGAAGGAGATGTCCGTCCTGGTTCAGGTGGGAGTCCACTACGACAGCGACCTGGAGCATGTTGAAAGGGTGACGATCGAGACCGCAAGAGAGTGCCAGAAATCTGTCGATGGGGCGATTCCAACTCATGAGCCCTTCATCCGCTACCACACCTTCGACAGCTCGAGTATAAACTTCTCCGTAATCCTGAGAACAGGTGAATTCACGGGAAACTACCTTCTTAAACACGAGTTTATAAAGAGGCTGCAAGCAAGATACAGGGAGGAAGGTATAGTAATACCATTTCCGATCAGAGCTCTGAATGTCGCCCAGGAAGGAGCCCAACACGTTCTGCCGACTATGGCGAGGGATGGGGAGGAGGCGGATAAGAGCTGAGCCGGAAGTGACCCCCGCCATTCATCTTCTCTCTCACGCAGGACGGTTCTCATGTAGGTAGTTCCTTAAAGTTATCCGCAAATAGAACTAGGAAATTTTCTACGATCTCTTTCATATTTATTTGTCGAAAGACTTAAATATTTCACGGAATTTATGATTTTTTGCTCAGGCGGATTTGGATGATTGTGGGATTGGTGCAGGAGCTGTCGGATGTGTTGTGTGTAAAGATCATTTGATTATCCTGTACTTGAAACTGTCTTAGTCGCATAATATCTCTGGCGGCATTCCGATCGAAGACCAGTATTTATGCACGTCAGTGTGCATAGTAATCGGGTCATTGGGAGTCACATGGAATTGAGCTCTTCTGCTTCATCTGTCGAATCACCTACCACAAGTCTGTCATCGGCGGATCATAATAAGGTGATGTCCCATTCGCTGAAGTTTTTCTCATCAAGGTAAGCTACAAACATGTTATAGTCATCACCAGAACAGGAAAGAACAGCAGCACTATTATGATCAGTATATATCTCATTCTACACCTCTCAATAAGCAAGTATCCCATAACGGTATGCTGCGCTTGATAATGTATCAGAAGTGTTCACAATAACTGAATCAGTCTTATAAACAGTAAATGTATCCTGCTCGTTATAGACAAATTGAAGATCATACCCGATACCATTAACATTAGCATCCCAATAATGTGTAGAGTCCACCATAAGCCTAATAGAAGCCAATTCGAGGCTGTCCGCGAGATGGGAACTCTCTATGACTCCTGAACTGATCTTCGCTCCTGTAATCAGACTATCTTTCAAGTTTGCCGTTATTTAACTACCATCTGCAATGCTCGATGAATCAAGTCCAAGCGTGTCAAAACTTATCACGAGCGCATCATTGTAATAATATCGCAAGTCATGGGTCGTCTCCTCTATATTAATGACCCACGATCCATCAAAACCTGCATCATACAACTCAAGCAGATGTTCATCTGCGCCATTAAGTGACGTTCCGCTTATCTTTATTCCGTGCGCCTTGAAGTTGGCCCCACTACCGTCTGAAATGTTAATGTCAGCTGCAAAATAATTGTTGCCGTCACTCTTCAATTTCCATATACTTTGTCTTTTTAACCGGGAGACCAATCCACATATCCTGA
>JBHIFB010000152.1:0-6962 GCA_046760905.1 Candidatus Glassiibacteriota bacterium
GATACGACGTACCTGACAACCTCGATCCGCTCATCGGGCTCCAGGTGCTCGGCCGGGTTCTGAATGATGTAGAGCCTGGGCTCCTTTTTCGTATTCATCACTACATAGAGGTAGTAATCATCCCTAAACCGCCTCGCCTTAAACCACTCGTTCTGAGTCAGCGCCACCGCCCCTCTCCCGGCTCGTCCCTTGACCTCGATGTATCGGACCTCACCATCAGGGGCTTTAGAGCGGATATCGAATCCAAGGTTTTCATATGAGACATCCTCAGGTGTCCTTCCCTGGGTTCTTTCGTGCTTCATGGCGACCTCCATCCCGATCCGCTCGACCTCCTCGTCGCTTATCATATCACTATCAGCTTTCAAAGGTGGTGCCACCCTGATCGCCCCGATGAAGCGTGGCATGCTCATCGTAAGGCTCTGCTCCTTCCCGATCTGGACCTTCAGGGCATCGAGAGCCCTTTCGTATTCCCTTTTCCTCTCTTCCTTGTTCCGGATTACCAGATCGACATTCTCTCCCTGTTCTCTCCGTCCGTAGAGTTCTATCAGATCTCCATCCAGTTTTAATATCAGGTGCTCGAGCGATTTTATCCCGTACTTCTCCTTGATCTCCGCCTGCCTCGTCCGCTCCTTTAGGAGCTCTGCCTTGTAGGTCTCAAGTTTTGTTATCACACTCGGCGCAACGCGCTCCTTGAGCTGCCCTATCTCGGCGGTTCCATCACTTCCTTTATCTCCCTCGGCGAAGTCCCATATAACGGCAGGGGAGATCGGTCGGACTTCTTTACCATCGACATAGAATCCGAAGAGCCGCTTCCCGGCAACCTTGCCCGTGCCGTCCCTGATCTCACCCTCATAGAAGAGGATATGCCCATCCAGCCTTCCGTCAGGATCTGAAAAAGAAGCACCGCTTGGGAGCACAGGCCCGTAATTCTGATCCACCCACCTCATCACAGCTTCGAAGAGGGGATGCCCGAAGGAGATGAACTCCACGTCGGGATTCTTGAAGGCGATCTCCTTGTCGAAGGTCACCCGCGGGTATCGCCTGATCAGATCTCCGTATGTTTTCTTGAAGAGGTCATCTTCTGCGATCTTTCGGATCTCATAGGGGACCGATTCGACAGCCAGAAACCCACGCTTTCGCTCGCTGAACCGTCCGCCCGCCTTGAGGAGGGCCTTCTTGAAATAGCTCTCCGTATACTCAGGGATGAGCCGGTGTTCCCGCGCCTGCTGCGCCATCTCCTTGATGCGCGTGTAGTCGATGTAGTGCGTTGCCAGGCTCTCGCCCAGGTTCTCCTTCACCCGAGTGACATAATCCTCATCGACCTCGATGTCGATCTCCGCGAGGATTTCATCGATGTTTCGAGCGTAGGCAGCTGCCTCCATTAAAAGCTGCGAAAGGTTCTTGTCATAAAGGACCTCGCTCAGGACATCAAAGACTTTGTCGCTCCCAAGTGCGCCCCGGATCTCGTCGAGCTTTTGGAACAACTTGTGGAGTACCTTCCCCTCGCGGGTATCTTCCGCTACCAGATTGAAGACATAGACTTCCTTGGTCTGGCCGTAACGATGGATCCTCCCCATTCGCTGCTCGAGCCGGTTCGGATTCCAGGGTATATCGTAGTTGATCATCAGGTGGCAGAACTGGAGGTTGATCCCCTCACCTGCTGCCTCAGTGGCCACCATGACCTGCGTCTCGTAATTGAATACCTTCTCCGCTTTTACACGCTCCTCAAGACGCATATCCCCATGGATCGTGTTCGTGGCATAGCCCCACGACCGGATCTTCCTCACCAGGTAATCAAGCGTATCCCGGGACTCGGTGAAGATGAGGGGGCGGTAGGCGCTCATCTTGTGTGCTTCATCGACAATGATCAGGTCGAACTGCGCTGCTGCTATGGAGGGGAGGATATCATCCTGCTTGGCGAAATCGAGGGAGGTGATGACCTGATTCTCCCGCATCCATATATTCTCGCCATAGAGGGAGTTCATGGTCTCCCTGCTTGCCACGAAGAATTTCTCCTCGAACCTGTCCTTTAGTTCCCGCTTCCATTGGTCCCGGAGGTGACCTGGAACCACGGCCAAGATCCGCCTGGCCTGGTTTCTGATCTTCATCTCCTTGATCACGAGGCCGGCCATGATCGTCTTGCCCGCCCCGGGATCATCTGCAATCAGGAACCTGATTCGCGGGAGCTTCAGGACATAGCCGTAGACTGCCTCGATCTGGTGCGGGAGAGGGTCCACCTTGGAAGTGTTCATCGCAAGGAGGGGATCGTAGAGCGAAGCGAACCGGTAGCGGATTGTCTCGAGTGCAAGAAAGACCTTCCAGGGCTCCTCACGAAAGGTGGCCTTTCTGTCGGTGACAGATAGTTTCAAGAATTCACCTTTGGGGATGAGCTGATCGATGTGACCGCCGGAGCGGATCGTCGCTCCCACGATGTGGACGTACTCTTCCGCCTCCTCGATCAACTTGACCTCGACCGGCTCCGGCCAGAAGGGGCCCTGGATGATGGTGCCTGGGTGGATGGGGGGAGCGTTCTCGATCATCAAGAGCTCAGATCATTCCGTAGAACTGTCAGCCTTTGTTTGAAAGTCGGCAAATCCTCCTGTAGAATTTGCCAAATAATCTCAAGGTCGATTCCAAAGTAATCGTGGACGATTCGATGGCGTAAACCTACTATTCTTCGCCATTCAAAGTCACTGTGCTGTGACTTGAAATCCTCAGGCAAACGATTGGATGCTTCCCCGATGATTTCCAGGTTTCGAGCAACAGCGTCCACGGTCTTCTCGTCAGCGATGAATGACTCATGGTCGAGATCACGTGTGTATCGCTCGATCTTCTCGATCGCCTCCCAGATGTCTGCAAGAAGAAGATCAATCGGTCTAGGGGACATCGATGAGTTCCTTCTCGATTACGTCCCAATTGCGCGGTTTAATGGCTCGATGCGAAACTACCTCCGTGCGAACCCCAAGTAGCTCCTCGATCCTGTCAGCGAGGTCAACGAATCCCAGCCCGATGGAAGGATCCACCTCGACCAAGATGTCGACATCGCTCCCCTCATTCTGTTCTCCACGAGCATAAGACCCGAAGATCGCGATTCGCTTTAACCCGTAGCGACGGGTCAGTTCAGGCTTTGCCTTCTCCAGGATTTCATAAATCTCTTGTCTGCTTTTCATGAGAGAGGCTTCTGGATCAGAGATTCGATTTCATTCACGCGGGCACCCCTTCCCTGCGGACATATGACTCATATCCCGGACAAGCAGGAATGTCACGGTACCTACGGCCAGGCAAGATTCAGCAGTATACAAACTAATACATTTTACAACAAGTTTAGTGAATTGTCAAGAAAGGAGGACTCACCGATTGACATACTCTGTTTCGCTCCAGGCGAAGGCTGGTGGACACTGTCGCAAAGAATTCGAACTCTGGCTGAAATACCATTTGTTGTTGATCTTCTCAAGACAGAGTCACCTCCCCTACATCAGAAGATTGCCGAAAAGTCAATGCAATTGAACACGTTAGGGCTCAGCAACCAAGCTATTGCCCGAAATCTCGGTGTCGATGGTAAGACGGTGGCGAAAGCTTTGAGGTGGATGAGGGATACCTCTTCACGTTGAGCGCTGGATTGTATTCCTGGAAAATCAGAATAGCCGAGTATGAATTCTCAGCGAAAGACAACCTTTGCCTGTTCTGTCCCGTCAACTATCTCAAGATCGAAAACCTCAGAATCCCAGATTGCTTCCCCATAAATTCCGACACGCCCCTTCACGGTGTACAGCCCCTCTGGTGCATTCACAGGGATCGGCACTTCCATCGTCTCGTTCCACTCCCCCGGTGGGATCACTCTGTCGAGATCTTTTAAGGCAGTTCCGCTCACGGGTCCGCTGAAATCGATCCAGCCATCGATTGTCTGTGAATAGGGGGTGGGATTCAGTAAAGATGCCTCCCATGAAACCACTGATCCAGTATAAGCCATTTCCGGATATCCTTCGAAGAGGAGGAGGCCGTTGAACCGTTGGGGGAACTCAAAAGCGCCCATATCTATCCTGTCCCCGCTTCCTTCCGGGACATCCGATGCGGGATTTCCAGAATCGATGCAGGGAGATCCGGGTTAGAGGGTGTAATCACCATCCAGAGGGTCAACGAAGAGGGGATCTTCATCGATATTTCCCACACCGGGCCAGCCTCCTTCCACAATAGAGTACTCAATATTCACTACGGCGCCCCCAGACAGACCCAATTGTTCCCATGATGATACTATTAGAAATTGTGGACGTTGTTTGGCCCCCGAAATGAAGCCCATCATCGTAGTAAGCCTCATTGTCCGCAATCGTATTGTTCGAACCAATAAAAGAGCCTCCATATATCCCACCACCGATGCTTCCATCATACCAGTCTCCACCGGCAAAATTCCTGCATATTAGGTTACCAGAGATAATCGTTCCTGATGGACAGAGTATTCCCCCTCCGTATCCAGATCCCAACGGACACTCGTTATACATGATGATGTTATCCTTTATGACAACATCCAGATAGGAAACATAAATTCCCATCCCTCTACCCCATCCCCCTGTTGAATTGTTATTTATAATGTTTCCCTCAATAAGCGTGCTTCTATAGCAGAAGATTCCCCCTCCCTTATAGGATCTATTCCGACAGATGGTATTATTCTTGATCTGAGGACCTGTTCCACCACGAGCTTGTAATGACCCTGGAAATCAACCATACTTCCCGGTTCGATCACAAGTGTCGACTCCTGTGGTACATGAACCTCTCCGACGACTTCGTATGGGCTATTCTCAAGTGTCCAGGTTCCCCATTGATCCCCGGATACTTCGATTGAGCGTCCTGTGACAGGAAGCATCGAGGAAATCATCATGGCTACGATAATTGAACTACGCATACCTTTTGCTTCTCCACGATCAGTTGGGCAACCTGAGTAAAGTCTATGGCGGCTCACTCCAGAGTTAATCTTCACCTTTCATACAGAGTATAGAGGATTCCAAACAATATGACAATTTGTGAACTCTGGCGTCGTTCCTTTTTTCACTCACACGCTCAAACCATCGGTGAGCCGGAGAGGCGCTGGGGTGATTGCTTTTCCTGATTCCACGCGGAGGGACTGAAATGTGAAACCGCCATCCGCACCGTGAAAGAGCTCCTCCGCCACAGCGACTTTTCACCGACACGGAAAAGATTACGAGCTACACATCCCGTGGCTCGCCACTAGTACAAGACGGTGAATAGAGTATAACAAGCGACAATCAAACATATTGACAATATAACAATATATGTTATATTTATCACCATGACCGGATATTATCTCAAAAATTGCAGGAGACAATCGGGATGGACACAAGTCCGTCTGGCAGCCCGGCTCGGTGTGACACAAGCATATGTCTCCCTCATGGAACAAGGAAAGCGTCCTGTTCCAGACCGTATTGCACGAGTAGTGATTCGTCTTCTGCAACTCCCGGCAACAGTGCTTCCCTTGCCTGCGTCGACCGAATTTGACAGACAGGTAACCGAACAGTGGATAGCAGAGGGACTTGCCAGGCTGGGATATCCCGGTTTCGCTTATTTAGACAAGCCGGGGGTGAAACGAAATCCGGTTGAAATTCTGCTGAAAGCCCTGGTTCTTGACGATCTGGAGCCTCGCCTTGCTGAGGCGCTTTCGTGGCTGCTCCTCGAGTTCGAAGAGTTGGACGTGAAAACTCTCGTCTCGGAGGCAAAGAAGCGGGAGCTACAAAACAGACTCGGGTTCACCATCTCCCTGGCTCGCCTGGTCGCTGATCACAATCCGGCGTACCGACATCGGTCCCGCCAACTTCAAAAGCTCGAGGAAATGGTGGAGCCATCCCGGCTTGCTCGAGAGGACACCTATGGCCGAAAAGAGACGAGTGAGCGCATGAGCGTGTGGGTACGCGAAAACCGCTCCGAGGAGGCGAATCACTGGAACCTCCTGACAGACCTGAAAATGGATCATCTTCCATATGCCGGTTAGAATCCGAGAGCCCTGGTTGAGCTTCCTCTACGATGTTGACAAGGCATTGACGCAACCGGTGGAGGTCCACTGTTGTGGTGGATTCGTTATGAGCGTATTATGGGAACTTTCGCGTCCAACAGGTGATGTCGACTTCATCGATATTTTTCCTTCAGACGCCGTGCATGAGCTATTGGCGATCGCTGGCGAGGATAGCGAACTGGCCCGGCGATACCACCTTAAATTTCATCGGGTTACGATCTCCCAGTGCCCGGAAGGGTATGTATCGCGGCTCGTTGACATATCGCCTGAGAACATCCGGAATCTTCGCTTAAGGGCTCTTGAAATCCACGATCTCGTACTTGCGAAGCTCTCCCGAAACAGCCCAAAAGACCGCGCGGATGTAGAGTATCTCGCCGGAAAGGGTGCTCTCTGCAGGCAGACTCTTGAGGACCGATTCGATGCCGAGTTGAGACCCTACCTCCTCAACGAAGAGCGCGAAACGACGACCATGAATCTCTGGCTTGAGGAGTTTTTTGAGGATAGTTCGTAACCAGTTGCATCCGGGGGCTGGGGGTATTGTCCTGTGAATTATCATTCCTATTGTATGAACAGACACTGCCCTCTTAGAACTAAAACCCGACTCTGGTGAATGGGAATCGGGGCAGTCAACCAAACCGGACGATGGTTCGAATTCTAACGGATGGTGGAGGCGGTGGGAATTGAACCCACGTCCGAAGGCACGTCAGCAGAAAACACTACATGCTTAGCCCATCTTTTTAGGTTTCATTCCACAGACTCCCTCAGGGCGGGGTTTCCGCGGAACTATCCCGCTACTTTCTCACACCATCTGCACGGGAGGACTTCTGGTGCCAGCCCGTTTTATCGACGCCCCTTGCGGTCCTACGGGCAAAGAACACTGCAAGGAACGTGGCTGCTCTATTTAGGCAGCCAGTGCCAAGTTAGAGTTGGCAGTTAGTTTTTT
>JBHIFB010000153.1:0-6956 GCA_046760905.1 Candidatus Glassiibacteriota bacterium
GCCAGAATCAGGGATTTTAATCTATGGCTGCATTTAGACAGTGTCAAGGTAAACCTGTATGCCACAAGAGGGCATCTTATGGTTGATTAACCACTATGAGATTGTTATTATTTCAACCACGTAAGAGATCCAGAAATTCTGCGATAGCAATCTGAATCGATCTTCTTCAGCGGAACTCCGGAGGGCTGTATGAAGGAGCCGACAGTCTTTTCCATCATCCTCGCTCTTATAATCCCGGTAACCATGGTTGGAGCGGGAGATCCCGTTATTCGAGATATAGATCAGAATCCCTCACCCACCCCACAGGCTGACTCCATGAATGTAAGGCTCATAGGACACTACGACACTCCAGGAATCGCTATGGATGTAGCCGTGCGTGACTCGCTTGCCTTCGTCGCCGACGGCAGCCAGGGTCTTAGAATAATCTCTATCCAGGATCCAGAAAATCCGGTGGAGATCAGTTCCTCCCCCACATCCGGCACCGCCCGTGGAGTGGCTGTAACAAGTGAGCATGCCTTCGTTGCAGATTACAGCAAAGGCCTGAGCGTGATTGTGTATGCAGACCCGCTGGATCCTTATCTGTGTGCCACCCATGACACTCCTGGATTGGGAGAGGATGTCTATGTCAGGTGGCCTTACGCATATCTCGCCGACAACATTGGGGGATTCCGGGTCATAGATATCACATATTCGTGCATCTTCGTGGAGATCGGAAATTACATGACGGCCAGTTTCGCTTATGGAGTTGATGTGAGTGGAGATTACGCCTATGTTGCAACTTGGTACGAAGGGCTGAGGGTGATTTCCATTCACTATCCGGAAAGCCCTGTCGAGACATCACACGGCGACACGCCCGGCTTTTGTTATGACGTATCGGTTTCGGGAAACTATGCATATCTAGCCGACGGTCCCGAGGGCCTGCGAGTATTCGATATATCCGATCCTCAGAGTTGCATCGAAGTGGGTTTCTATGATACCCCCGGTGAAGCGATGGCGGTTGTTGCAGATGGGTCGCATACCTTCATTGCGGACGGGCTGTGGGGGCTCAGGGTAATCTCTGTCTATGATCCCACGAGACCCGTGCTCGATGGCTACTATGATACCCCAGGGGAGGCAAGCGGAGTGACTGTTGATGGTTCATACCAGTATATCGCCGCCGGCACCGAAGGCCTCTTAATCACAGAGTATTACGGCCCCACCTCGATAGGAAGCGAGGGGGAGGTCGGCTCAGGTGTCCCGGAGGCCTTTGACCTCTCGCAGAACTTTCCGAATCCTTTCAATCCATCTACTTCGATTTCCTTTCAACTGATGGGACAACCCGGAGAGAAGCAAGCCGTGAACCTCACAATCTATGACATGCGGGGCCGACTCATACAAACGCTGATAGACTCAGATCTCCCGCCGGGAAATCACACCGTTGTCTGGGACGGGAGAAACCGAAGAGGAGAGCCTGCGCCATCCGGAGTCTATCTTTACACACTCAACGCCGGACCCGATCGCGCCACCAGGAAGATGACATTATTGAAGTAGCGTTTCGGATGGGTCCTAAGGTGCCTCTCTCGCACAGGTTTAGTGTCTTATTCGCCGCTGAACAATACGAATGGGTTTAAAGCGACTGCCACAGGCTTTAAGAGGAAGTGCCTGTTATAGAGCTCCTGTACACTATCATTCACCATCACCGAGATCACGGCCCCTGAGAGATATGAGAAAAGATCGTATATGGATGGGGTTTCGAAGGAACCCTGGATACCTTTCTCGAGGAAATAGACACCGAGGCCTGTGGTGAGCAGTGCCTTCTTCTTGGTGTATCCCTTCGCCAGTAGATAATTGGAGAACTGATATCCGAGAATAGGGTGTGCTATAAGCAGGTTCTTCCTCTTGAACGCCATTTTATGCGAAGGAATACTGTACTCATATTCCCAGAAACGCATGAATTCCCCTACCCCCCTTCCAATTTCTCCGTTTTGCTTCAATTCCAGGCCAATCCCACTGGAATATCCCGATGACATCATACTATAACCTACAATAGCTGCATTGAATGAGAGTGCATCCAAGAGCATTTTCTCTATTGTGATAGGTGATTTCACCCCCTCACGTCGAGGCACCCCCATCAAGCAGATGAATGCCACCAGAATTATTACAAGCAGTAGTTTTCTCATACTCTTATCTTAATTTCTCAAGGATGGATATTTTGACGATCTACTATTTGAGGATCCCCTTGGTCCTGATTGTATACAGATATTCTGTGGCAGGTCTCGTGAAGAGAGTCTACCGGTAAATGGCAGTTACATTATACCACACTTTTAACAAAAATGTCAAGTAATGCGAAGCTATTCGCACCACTAATTTGCCTGTTTTCCTCCTCTCCAGCAACTATCTCCTTTCTGCTACAAGTTTTCCCCATGGAGACAGATATAATCCGTCGCGGCATCCCGGCATATCAAATTACGGTCTTTCTATTACATACGCTTTTCACGCAAGAGGGGCAGCTCTCATTTACTCAGGATGCTGTTGCCGGTCGGCAGGTGGACTCCATCGCTCACTCTACAATCCTTATCACTGAGTCGGAGTCCTACTGTTTAAGAGGAAATCTTTGGTAAGATGAATGCACCTTCTCTCAAAAAGACAAACGCTGAATTCCGGCGGTGGTCGCCGCGTGTAAAAGACCTTCTCCAGGATTAGCTATCGCCAGATCCAGGACATCCTGATCGGCAGGCCCGCCGGGGAGCGTGAACCAATCCTCTCCACCGTTAATACTGATCCACACATCCGTATCGGAACCGCCGCATGCCACGGCCAATGGATATTCATATGGGATTACAATGGCTTCCGCTTCTTTATTAAGGACCACATCCCAGGTATCACCACCATTTGTCGAGCGATAGAACTCTTGTGAAAATAGCATGCCGGCATACACCCTTTCTCCGCCTGGAGCGACAGCAACGGAAACGAAGTCATCCCATATGTTGACGTCTGTCAGAACGGGATCCCACCTATCACCACCGTCTGTGCTCTCATAGATACCGCCGGGAACGTAACTGGCGGCGAACATGTGCGACGGGTTCAGCGGATCGAACGACAGATCTTTTACAGATCCATCCAGTAGCCCTGAAAACGACCACGAATCTCCATTGTCGGTGGAACGGTAGACGCCGGTTTCGGCCCCTGCGAAAATGGTATGCTCCGGCGTCATGACGAGACAGAACACACTACCTGCTTCATCGAGTCCATTCTCGAGATGGATCCAGGAATCACCCTGATCGGTTGTTCGGTATATGCCGCCGCAAGATGTAAAAACTACCTGATCATCTGAAGGATGAGGACAGATCGAGAGAACACGCGTCGCAGGAAGCCCGTCGTTGGCGATCTCCCAGTTCTCTCCCAGATCACGGCTTCTGTAGAAACCGGCGCTGAATATCATGTCGGCCCCCGCATATAAAAGCCCGCTGCCCGGAGGACCGAAAGCCAGCGATTGGCAGGATATATCCGGCAGTCCCTCATTTCTCAACTCCCAGCTTTCCCCCATGTCTGAGGATCTGAAAACGCCCAACTCCCAGGTCCCCGCAAGAATTGTTTCCATGCCGGGCGGTTGATGAGGTTCAACGGACAGCACGCTGATGTCACAGGGGTCCTCGACGGTAGAGAGAGGGGACCACGATAGGCCCCAGTCGGTTGAACGATGGACGATATCGGCGGTATCATATTCCCGCTCTACCGCATACCAGATATTGCCGTGCGGACCAGGTGCAAGATCGATACAATCCAGGCCTTTGATTTCATTGGGAACCCCGTACCACCATCCGGTACCATGGGGATGCACGTAAAGCCCGTCTTTCGTAGCCGCTCCTGCAATACCCGGGAAAAGCCAGACCAGATCCCAGGCGTGATGATCATACAGGCCGGTATCGAGGTAACTCCAGCTTGCACCATGATCGGTGCTTAGACAAACATGGCTTGTCGAGCCGCCCATACCATCGGACCAGTCGGTATATGCATACAGACTGCCATCACCCGGATGGATGAGAAGATCATCAAAAACCCAGACATATAGACCCTCACTATGAGTACCACCCGGATTCATCAAAGTCCAGCTCTCGCCGCCATCATCACTCCTGTAGACATATGCCACAGATCTGGAATCGGGAGATCCCATCGAAGTAACATAGACGACACCGGGGTGGGATTCGTCAAACACACCATCATTGAACCATCCATGATTGAAAACCTCTTCCCATGTCTGCCCCCAATCGGTGCTCCGACGAAGGTATCCGGAAGCACCAACCAGCACAGTAGAAGGCGAGTTGGGATCGATGATGATGAAATTGATCCATTCAGGACCCTGATACACGTTCAACCAGGTCAAGCCATCGTTCAGTGAATAGTAGAGTCCATCCTCAAGAGTACTCATATAAACGAGACCGCTCACAGTTGGGTGATGGGTTATTGTGTTGACGGTGGATCCGGCGGGACCGATCCCCTCCCAGACGAAAGAATCTTCCGGCGCAGTGAGGCCTGGCAGGACTTCTGAAGATGTACAACCTTTTTCTTGAGTGTGTAATGAAGCTGCCGATCCAATATCTGGAATGCAGAAAAAAAGCGCAATGATAAAAGCGCCCCCAAACAAATTGTTGAGAATTTTCCCTCCTGTCATTTTTCCAGCTCCCTGCTTGAATTCACCATAGTCGAGACAGTTAGCAGCGAACCGTGTTGCCATAATTTGCCGTCTTGCGCACCATGACGCTGGCGGTAGAGAATGATTATCGGAGAAATCAAACGAAGTGTAGCAACAGAAATGGATCAGTTCGCCCGGCGATGCTGATGCCTCGGCAGTGTATGATCAGAAAGAATTTTTCCTTCTCACTGGTATTATACCTCAGTGTTCGAAAAATGTCAAATCGTCAAGTAGACTGCCACGAACGGAAGTATCGCCGAATCATCTCACAATCGGGTGTTTTGTTGTAAACTGAAGAGCTGCATCATGCGGGAGCTTCATCCAGATCCATTTTCGACGCAAGGAGAATCCGGTAACACATGATCTATATGAGTGCGAAACTGCTCTATCCGGGGAAGCTCCACCAATATCTCCATCGCCGTCACGGTTCCTATCACCGGCACGGTCGTGAGTGTCTTCACCCGATCACGGTAGTCTTTCGTGATAGATAGCTCGACTACATCTTTCGTGATCTCTTGTATCCTGACAGTGAAATCTTCATACAGCCTGATCAATGGATCGAATGATTTTCGAAGCGTCGCGTGTTTCGTCGAAAATCCCCGGATCCACTCGTGAAACTCACCCGACCAGTATGGGCTCTCAGGGAATGGAACCCCTATCCCGTGAAACAGCAGTTCACTCTTGACCTGCCTCGCCACATCCGCCCTGTGGTGTACAAGCTGCCTCCGTGTCCGCACCAGTTCTCTGTCTGACCTCTCCTTCTCCGTAAGTACGTGCACCTTTTTCAAGAGCCCGCTCTCTAAGAGCTTTGAAAGTTTCCTGCTATCCCTTCTGTTCGTCTTCACCCTGTTCCCTGATTCCACAGTGATCAGCGATGGGGGAACCACGATCGTCTCGATGCCATCTTCCATCAGTCTGTCATAGAGCCAGAATCCGCTCGGCCCTGCCTCATTGGCGCTCTCATGTGGCAATCCTTGAAACGATCCAGGAGCTTCCTCAATACCGCATACCTGCTTGGCATTCCTCCGTGAAAGATCTCCTCCCCCCTCACACCTGGCAGTCACATGAAAACTCTTCTTGTGAACATCGATTCCAACAAACACATCTCTTCCACTTGCTAAAACTCTGGGTTTCTGGTAAACCCTTCTCATGGCGAGCATCCTTTCGAGTTTAATACTCAATGATGAACTTAGTTCATCGCTCGGAGGCTCGCAATTATCATAGTATCTATCGATATGAATTTTATCCTGTTACTTTTCCTTTCCTGTGCAACAGATGGACAGTAGTGGGTATGTTGGCGCAAAAAATATAATTACCCCCAAAAACTGGACAGTGATATAAGGTGCATTTAGATTCTGCAGAGACCGAAAAAAGTTCAACGTTTTATGCTTTGAAAAAATCTTATAACAGAGGAGGTATTGAAGGGCTGGTTTAAAAGATCCTCATCCCCAAGAGCCATCCACGGCAACTGAAACCTGAGGTTGTCGAGAAAATACTCTCCCTAAGAAAGATCTATAACCTTGGACCTCAATAAATCACCTGGTATCTCGAGCGATATCACGGGATCAAAACTTCCGCTTCGAGCATTTATCGTACGTTGGTACGCAACGGGGAAGCAGTGCTCACCAGTCATTGACTTCTCGATGGTGAGAGAGAGAATAAACCGAGAACTGGAACATGTCGCAGTCCCAGACGGCAAGTGTGTCTGATCCGATGTAGCCCCAGTATTCGTATTGCCCCAGAAGTGATGAGGGCGAAATGATCTGAGAAACAGGGTAGGTGATTTCCTGATTCGGGGTCATACTCAGTTGTGTCGGTGGCAGGAGATAGTCTTCATACCACTCGCCGGAAGGTAGAATTTATCGTAAGATTGAGCTGATTGCCAGACTTATGACCCATATACCCGATCCCTGGGAGCAAACGACTCGTTATATCGCCTGGTATTCGAACAGGACACGTGGGGTGAGGAAGAAGAGAAAGCCCCCTGGTGGTGATAAAAAGGGTGCGGGAGAGGAGAGGGAGGTTCGTGCTCCCACACACTGGAGGAGGAAGTGGGCAGAGCTGTTGCGCCTGGTGTTTGAGGTGAATCTTACATGTCCCCGGTGCGGTATTGAGATGAAAAATCTCTCATTTATTACCTAGAGGGAGCAGATCCGCAAGATCCTCGCTCATCTCAAATCAAAAGGGCACCTCCGCCCGGGCGGGACCTTTTGCTGACAGTGCAGCGTGAGGTTGGTCCCCACTCCCTCCCTGATGATCCATTCCATCCCCGGAGGGATCAGTG
>JBHIFB010000154.1:0-6853 GCA_046760905.1 Candidatus Glassiibacteriota bacterium
CCCAGAGTGATAATATGTTACCGTAATTGCGAACGCGACCACTAAGTTCCAGAGAAGCTGAGGAAAGCCCAATTGACAGAAACCCTTGATATCCCCTTTGAGCGGATGTATATAGTAGAATACTGAGGCAATCATGGTAGGATGGGGTGTGGAAGGTGAAGTTTCGAGCACTTCCAGTGCGATGGTATCCCAACTTGAAGGAGGTGATGACTCATGAAAGAACTCTACGTTGTGCTCATTCTGGTACTTATCCCTGGGATGGCGCTCGGTACGGGAATGAGCGCTGACAAACCTGCCGAAGATTCTAATCCAGCGGTGGTGACACTCGATGGAGGGAGCAGCTACCCTGTGAACCTCAAACAGGAGCAGGAGAAAAGCCATCAAAAGAAGGAGAAAGAGCATCCGCAGGAGGCCGAGCATCCGGCTGAAGTGAAACCCCAGGAGCACCCGGAAGAAGGGGAGCATCCGGCTGAAGCGGAACATCCAGAGGGAGGGGCAGAACACCCAGTGAGCGAAAGGCCCACGCCTACCATCGAGACAGTTGCCGTTTATCTGGAGGGCTATGTTGCAAAGAAGGCTTCCCAGGAAGGTGGATGGATGAAGATCCGGGATGAGAGGGCGAACACTACATTGAAGCTCAAGCTTGACAAAATTCACCGGGAAAGGCTGGCCAGGACTGACAAAGGAACCTTCTTCGTCTGCGCTGATTTCAAAACCCCCGAGGGGAAGGTGTATGATCTCGACTTCTGGGTAAAGGATACCCAGGAGGGGCTCACCGTGACTGAGACAACGATCCATAAGGAAGAGGGGAAGCCTCGCTATATGTGGGTGGAGGAGGATGGGATTTGGAGCCAGAAGCCGTTGAAAGGGAATTGATCGAAGACCTAAACCGATATATTAGAGGAGAGGATCATCTCATTTCGCGCAGCCTCTTGATCCTCTCCTCGACTGGTGGATGTGTGCTGAAGAGGTTTTTCCCAGATTTCCCCAGCCCTTTAATGGGGTTAACGATGTAAAGGTGCTGCGTGGCCCTGTTTGCCGCTTCAAGTTTTTCCTCATCCTTTGAGATTACCTCCAGAGCTGAGGCGAGGCCTTCGGGGTAGCGAGTGAGCTCTGCAGCCGATGCGTCTGCGAGGAACTCCCGCTTCCTGGATATAGCGAGCTGAAGGATCTTCGAGAAAAGCGGTGCGAGTATTGCGAGGATCAGAGCGATGAGGAAGATGATGGCACCGTAGCTACCTCCCCTGCCACCGCGCCTTCTCCTGCCCCCTCCCCAGAAAGTATACCTGAGGAAGAAATCACAAATGAGAGCGATGAGGCCGACTTCGATCGCTATAACAGTGGCAAACAGGACATCGTAATTCCTGATATGGGATAACTCGTGGGCGATTACCCCCTGAAGCTGATCCCTGTTTAACTTATCAAGTAGCCCTCTCGTCACCGTAACTGCAGCCTTCTCTGGCTTCCTGCCAGTAGCGAATGCATTCGTGGCTGTGTCTTCTATTATGAATATCCTGGGCATCGGTACACCAGCAGCGATCGTCATCTCCTCCACGACGTTGAAGAGCACGGGGTGATCCTTCTTCTCTACCTCTTTTGCTCCGCTGATGGCGAGCAGAACGGAGCCCCCGGAGAAATAGCTGATAAGCCCCAGGACCGTCCCTGCGAACGCGGCGACGATTATCCCGTCCCGTCCCGAGCCCGGGCCTATCAGGGCTTCCCCAATTAAAAAACCGAGTATGACGAGGATTATAATCACAGCAATAGAAAGGAAAGCTGAAAGCCTCTTATTGCTGGCGATTTGTTCATACATAATTCTTTCCTAGGAAAAGCTTACTCTGGGGGCCTCTCTTTCAGGGGATCCCTCCTCGAGTTCGAAGAAATCGCTCGCTGCGAATCCGAAGAGGTTGGCGATCAGATTGGATGGGAAGATCTCTATCTTGGTATTGTACCGCATTACCGAGTCGTTGTAATGCTGTCTTGCGAAGGATATCTTGTTTTCCGTGGAAGTGAGCTCTTCCTGAAGTGCCAGCATGTTCTGGTTGGCCTTGAGATCAGGGTAGTTTTCCACAACGGCGAAGAGAGATCTCAACGTGCGGCTGAGGAAATTCTCGGCTTCTGCCTGGTTCTTGACCCCGCTCACATCTATCGCCTGCTGCCTGGCCTTGGTCACATTTTCAAGAACCTCCCTCTCGTGCTTCATGTAGCCCTTGCACACTTCGACGAGGTTCGGGATTAGGTCGTAGCGTCTTTTGAGCTGGACATCGATCTGCGACCATGCGTTCTCCACTCTCTTCTTGAGGCGGACGAGCGAGTTATAGAGCACGATGACGAACAGGGCAGCGACCAGGACGATGATCAAGACTGTCATACCCATGGCAGACCTCTCTTTCAGTCTCAAGGCGTAAAAGTAATCGGGAAACCTGACAGGAGTAAGTATACTCAAATATCCGTGAGATAACAATCTCACACTTCTCACACGGCCCGACCGTTTCCCAACACAACTGACTCGCTAGATGAACACTTGTAATTGACCCCAAGAACCTGCCGCTCCCTCTCGAAAACACCTTCCTCATCTCCCTACAAAAAGGCACCAGTGTGCCCGTCTGTCACCTGGTGCTGTATTCATCGATGTCTTACGCTTCCGTAATCGGCCATAGGGGCGCGAGTCCCTGTGGAAGTGCTGTGTTTCCTTTCCAGAAACGTTACCTTAATTATGAAACGCAGCACTTAGTCCAACCCATTTTATCCGCATTGCCTTGTGCCAATACGGATAAAATACTATTCATTAGACCGCGATCAGATTACTTTTTTTTATGGTATTTAATCCCGTCGAGTCCTTTAAAGTGTGAATCTTGGGTCCAGAGAATTGCATCATATGCTCTAGAGGTTGCAAGTATAATACTGTTTGCCATAGGTAGTTTGTGTTTAATGCTTAACTTGGCTGCATTTAAAGCCAGGGAGGACCCTAACTCCACAACCAATCCCTGTTGCATAAGAGCAATAGCCTGCAAAGCACGGCTCTCATCAGTTTGCTGTAAGACTTTCTTGAAGACTTCATAAATACTTAAAGTCGGCACAACCAGTTGGGAGGTATCTTCAATAGGATTAGAGAAATATTTTGCATTAGGTCCATCTGCAAAGTACTCCAACCATGCTGAGGAATCGACTACATTCATACACGATCCTCCTCACGTTCTATCTCAGTATCGATACCATGAAGGAAACCGCGCATTTCTTTCATTGGTCGTAGTGGGATAAGTTCAATACGACCCTCATAGAGAATTGCCTGTACTTTTTGACCAGGTGACAGCTTGAGTTTTTCTCTGATCCACTTGGGGATCACCACTTGATACTTCGGCGAAATCGTTACAGTTCTCATACATCACTCCAATCGTTATAACAATCGTAATACTGATAATATATCGATAATCATTTTGAAAGTCAAGGATTCTACATACATAAAATAATTGTAGAGAGAGTTGCTTTGTCGGTCTAACGGCTTGGCGTTAAGCTGCACCGAGGGTGGCGCGGGGGTTGCGGAAGCAAGACCCGTGACACCCGAAATGTGCAGGGAATTCTAAAAGTTCAATTATCTAATTCTACCGCATCCGTCAAAGGATTTCAACCGCAATTCTCATTTTCCTGACTGAAATCCTCCCCCTCCTCCGCAAGAGGGGTCCCAAAAGGGAGAGAACACTCACTGAATCCCCCCTCCTGGATACACTTATCCCTCAGGGGGTCAAATGTTTCTCAGGAGGGCGAGAACGGGGAGACCCTCACGCGGCACTCTCAATGCTTTTAAAAGGTGGGGTGACTCGGCTGGAAAAGTAGACGGATCGAGTTCTCCTGAAGGCACTCCCCTGTTGGCACATATTTTGCTATTACTCGTTATAGTTTCCTAGTTAAATATCGGTCTGGTTTTCTGTATTGATTTTGAATTAAATCAGATCACTCATCTTAAGATTTATTAAAACAGGCTGTTCATTATTAAAAGCGACCAGAGTTCGAAAAGCGTGCATTATTAAATTATAATAAGATCTATCTTCAATGAGAAGATAAGACAATATGAAGGTTATTTTGCTCCCAGCTTTATTGACGTGCATTCTTATTCATTCTTCTGTCACGGGAGTCCATTGCGCTGATTCCACTTTCATCAAGGGACATGTATTTTCCATGATGGGAGGAGCAGTAGTAGTTGTCGAGGATGCCGGGAGCGGTCTCATATCCACTCGGGATACCGTGAAGATCAATCAGAAGGATATGAAATTCTCTCCCGCGATTGTAGCAGTTATTGAAGGATCAGTTATTGAGTTTCCAAACTTAGAGGAGGCCATATATCACAATATATTTCTCGAATTGCCCGCGCAAGGAAACATGGTGGACTTAGGAACATATAGAGCAGGAGAAACCAGGTACTTTTTGGCTGAGGGCGAGGGCGTCATCGAGGTTTTCTGTGTTATACATCAGCGGATGTATGCTGTAGTGGTAATCACTGATAATCCATATTTCTCCAATGTCTCTGAGGATGGCAGGTATGAGATCAAAGGCGTTCCACCCGGAAACTACACACTCTCCCTTTGGTCCGTAGACATGGAAAATCAATGCTATTTGAAGGAGTCAAGGAATGTTAACCTCCCGGACAACAGCACGGTTATCGTCAACTTTTAAGACTGAAGCCAGCCACTGGTTTATCCTTGGCACCCTCCTGGTTTCCTTGATCATCGAAGGGTTCCTACCCGGCAGCTCCGTAGAGGCAATACCGGCATTCGCAAGAAAATATGAGCAGTCTTGCACGACCTGCCACATGGGATTTCCCGCCCTCAACCCGTTCGGCGAAGCATTCAGGAACAACGGTTACAGGTTCCCACGTGAGTCTCCTCTGGAAGTCGTGGAGAAACCTGTGAAACTGGGCATGAAAGCTCAGAGGAAGCTGTTCCCTCGCAAGGCCGTATATCCGGGAGAGATACCAGGATCCTTTCCTATTGCCCTCCGTTTGGAGATGGATATACGTGCAAGGAACTTTGGGGATATTCGCAGTGAATTCCGGTTTCCTCATGAAATCGAGGTTCTCTCGGGTGGCAATTTCGGTGAAAAATTTTCCTTCTTCCTCGAGATGCCTGTTTACGAGGATGGAAGTTTTGGGGGTCTTGATCGCACCTTCCTTCAATTCAACAGGCTTCTCGGTGGCCAACCGTCCTTAAACCTCAAAGTGGGTCAGTTTGAGATAGCTGCGGTGCCTTTTTCGAAGATTAGAAGACTCACAATGGATCATTACGTTGTAAGCGACATTATCTTTGGAGAGATTCCTTTCAGACTGAAGAATCCACAGCAGGGGCTCGAGGTGTGGGGAATCTCAGATGGAGATAAAGGAAGTTTCTATTATGGTGTAGGCATTGTAAATGGTACCGCATCTGATGGCGGTAGCGAAGGTCAATCTGAAGAAGGTTCTGAAAAGGACATCTATGCTCGTTTCTATTATAAACTAGGTGGGTTATCTCTTGATGGTGAAAAGGGAGTGGTTCCGCAGAGAGGGAACTGGCATGACAATTCCATCAGGTTAGGAGGATTTGCATACAGAGGGTTTGCCGGCAGCGTGGGCTTTACAAGAGTTGGATGGGATGTTCGCTGGCAGAGGAATGACCTTGTCCTGTTTTCAGCCATCCTTCTGGGGATCAATGACTCCGAGCCAGCTGATCTCTGGTCAAGAAGGGCCTACTTTCTGGAATCGAATTATTACTTCCTTCCATGGATGATAGGAGCCCTGCGGTATGAGGGGCATAGAGATCTTGGAATGCAGGAAGAGGGGAAGGGTATTATTTCTCATCTTTCCTTCTACCTTCGCCCAAATATAGCGATAAGGATAGAAGGAGCTCAATACCTTTCGCCTCAGAATAGATTCGCCTTCAGAGTTCGTTTTGACAATGCTTTCTAAAAGGGGATATTGGTAAGACTTAATTCATCGCTATCCGAGAGAATTTACGGTGAAGCTCGCTTATAAGTTCATCATTCCAACAACTCTGGTATTGTTCCTTGTATTAATCTTCTTCACTACTTACCTTGTTCGAACTGAACGTAGACAGCATTTTGGCGAGAATATGTTGCGGTGGAGAATGGTGGGGCAGAGTCTGAGCAGGAATTGGATGAATACCATGAAATTGACAGGATCTGACAACCTTGCCCGTGATCAACTCTTCTCCCAGCAGGATGACCCGGAGATCCTGGAAATCTCCATGATAAGGAATCCTAAGGTAACCAGAATAAATCCGGCGAGTAGTCCCTATGCAAGTACCCCCCTTGAGAGGGAGATAGTCCGGTTGGGTGAGATAAGATCTGAAATGGGAAGATATGGAGATATCAGTGTTCTGCAGACTTTTATTCCCATGAAGGCAGAGCGGTCGTGTGTGGATTGCCACAGGAAGGTGAACGGTCACGATCTCAATGTCGGTGAGGTTATAGGAATTATCAAACTCACAACCTCTCTCGCAGGAGTAACAGGGACTGTAGCTGATGACCAGAGAAGAATCATTTCAGGCGGCGTGCTGTTTTCGCTACTCATAGGTGTAACCATATTTGCGGTTGCCATGAGTATAGTAAGACCTATACGCAGTCTGGTAAGTGCTACAGAAAGGGTGGCGAAGGGAGATTTCAGTCAGAAGGTGATCAACGACACGAAGGATGAGATCGGTATTCTCACCCGTTCGTTTAACCACATGACTGAGAATTTGAAAGGATATCGGAAGAAGCTTGAGCGCAAGAACCTCAACCTCAGAATATCACGGGAAATAATAGAAGGGATGAGCACTTCTCTGGAGCCTCAGAATTTCTTATCATCTTTCTCCAGTGCTATCAG
>JBHIFB010000155.1:0-6842 GCA_046760905.1 Candidatus Glassiibacteriota bacterium
GCTAAGACCGGTGCCCAATCCGCCTGACTCACAAAATGAACACTCCCCTGATCCTGGAAAATGCGGAGGCTTCTTTTATTACCTCTTGCCTTTTAGCAGAGAAGGAAATAATATAAGCTTCTGGAGAATAAAACTTTCACATGAAGTTGGAGGTATAGAATTCGAGTTCTTGGAAGGAACAAAAAGGCGCGTTACGACTACCATATAATCGAAGTTTACGAGGCCGGCCTCGTATTGCTCGGCACTGAGATAAAATCGCTCAGACAGGGCAAGTGCAGTTTCAAGGACTCCTATGCCTCCATAGAGATGGGAGAAGCGTACCTCTATAACTTCCATATCTCCCAATATGAGAAGGCAGGCGCTTTCAACCACGATCCTGAGAGGCGAAAGAAACTACTTCTCCATAAAAAGGAGATAGCCCGGCTATACGGTAAGGTCCAGGAGAAGGGATTGACACTCGTTCCTCTTGAGGTTGGCCTTGTAAATGGATGGGCAAAGGTGAAACTGGCCTTGGCGAAGGGAAAGAGGCTGGTTGACAAGAGGGAAGTGCTCAAGAAGCGTTCTGCTCAGAGAGAGATAAAAGAGATCCTGCGGGATGGGGGAAAGAGCAGGTGAAAAACTGCACAAGATCGATATCTATCGCTGGTCTGATCCTTCTCGTCTGCTTCGGTGAACTTCTCAGCGAGCATATCATCGTATCATTCAAAGGGAGGACGAAGGAGCTGCCCGTGAAAGAATTTCATGGCAGTAAGGTTTTTGCGCTGGATGAGCTCACGAAGGTACTTGGCGGAAAGATGGCCGTTTCTGGTGATGAGCTGAAAATTCGTTGGGAATTCGCGGGAGAGACGTTAATATTTTCTCATGGTTCGCACTTCTACAGGGTGGGCAAGAGGGTTTACAACCTTCCGATTGCCTCTGGTTTCGAGGGAGGTACGTTCTGCGTTTCAGTCCGGTTTTTAACCCACCATCTCCAGGAGCTTTTCCCTGATATATTCAACTACGACGGTTCATCGGGTGTTTTGAGAGATATAAGAGATTTCGCGCACCTGAGAAGCTTCAAAGTTGTAATTGACCGGGCAACGACTTCTATTGAACTTCTTACCACTTCTCAGGTAAAATTTGCCCTCGATAACTCAAGGCCCGGCTCCTTCCTGCTCAATCTTTACAATACAAGGATCAGTTCTGCAATTGAGGATTCAATCAGCCAGGCGGGTTATATTGATTCGGTGAAAGTTGTCCCTTATTCGGATGGTGTCCAGCTTGTGTTCTATCTCGACGAGAGGGCAGAGAGATACAGGGTTGCAGAGATTACGCAGCCGACAGGATTGAGAATCGACTTTAAAGGGAAACCATCTGTCGAGGGGGAGGTTTCCGTAGTCTCCAGAAAACAGCCGCCTGAAATCAAGGAGGTGCAGGACAGGCGGATGAATGTCATTATGATAGATCCGGGTCATGGTGGAAAAGACCCGGGTGCAGTCGCAGGTCGCACCCTCATGGAAAAAGATATCAATCTGAAGGTCTCGATTCTACTGGCTGAAATGCTTGAACGCGAGGGATTCGAGGTCCTGTTGACGAGGGAGGATGATTCGTTCATACCGCTATCTACGAGAACTGATCTGGCTAACGAAAACGGTGCTGACCTGTTTGTAAGCATACACTGTAACTCTTCGAAGGACAGGAATCTCAAAGGCTTTGAAGTATACTTCCTCTCGGAGGCTAAAACGGACGAGGAAAGAGCGGTAGCACACCGGGAGAATCTGAGTCTGAGGTACGAGCGACCGGACCTGGACTCGACGACCCTGGGCGACATCCAGTTTATTTTCTGGGACCTGGCTCAGAATGAGTTTCTCGCCGAATCCTATGAGTGCGCTCAGACAATCGTGGGCACCGTCTCTAACGGGATTGGCATAGAGCGCAGTCAGGTTAAGCAAGCTGGTTTCTATGTTTTGAATGGTGTTTATATGCCTTCGGTTCTGATCGAACTCGCATATATTTCCAATCCAGAAGAGAGAAAACTCCTATCCGGGAACTCTTATCTGAAAAAAGTGGCAGGTCATCTCTTAGAGGGGATTACAAGTTACATTAAAAGTTACAACCACAGGGTGAAAGGGTGAAGCGGCCTCACACATCTCTTATTATAGCGAGCATAGTTGCGGCAGGCTTACTGCAGACCTGCGTCTATTACAATACTTTCTTCAGTGCGAAGAGATACTTCAACGATGGACTCGAGTCCAAGGAGAAAAGCAAGGATGACAAGATTCCAGCGAGTGCCATAAAATCCTTCGACAATTCGATAGACAAATGCCTGAAGGTTTTGAGAGATTATCCTCAGAGCAAATATGTCGATGACGCCATCCTGCTCATGGGTCGAGCCCTTTATGAGAAAGGATCGTTTCAAGAAGCAGTCCAGACGCTCTCATCACTCGTGGCGAATTACCCGGAAAGTAAGCTCAAACCTGATGCGCTATATTATCTAGGTCTTTCATATCAGGAGATGAAAAATTACGACAATGCAATCACTCACTTCCAGAATATCGTGGCGGAATATCCAGGTTACTCGAAGAAGAAGGGGGTGCTTTACCGACTTGCCGAGGTTCAGGTTTCTCTTGAACGGTATGCCGACGCAGTCGAGAGTCTGCAACTCTTTCTCGAGGAGGTGGATGAGCGTTTGTTGAGGGACAGAGCTGTGTTTTTGCTTGCGAAATGTCAGTTCTATTTGGAAGAATATGATGAGGCTATGAACAATTTCAACTCGCTTGCCGAGAAGACAAGTTCAATTTCCCTGAGGACGGAAAGTTACTTCTGGCTCGCTTCTTCACTCTCCAAAGCCGGTGACCACGATCTCGCTATCCAGACCCTGGAGAATCTACTCGAGACGAATCTTGCGCCTGAGGATCTAATGGATGCTCAGAAATCGCTCGCAGTGGAATATTCTATTACAGGAAGGCTGGAGGATGCTCTGGAAGAGTACAGGAAACTGGCTATAGGGTTTCCGGAGACAGATGTGGCGGCTGAGGCATGGTATAAGTGTGGCCTGATAGAACTGGAGGAAATGGACGATCTTTCGAATGCGAAGAAGTATTTCATGTCCGCATACAAGGAGGCACAAAATTCGGATTATGGTATGAAGGCGAGGCAAATGAGTGTAGAACTCACCCGTTACAGCAGGATGGAGGAGCTGATCGAAGATGGGGATCCACAGAAGGAGCCGGTCGCGCTCTTTCTCAAGGGGGAATTCCTGCTTCTTCAGATGAAGGAGCCGGAAACTGCGCTTGAGGTGTTTTCTGAACTTTCTGAGAAATACCCGGATAGTAAATGGGCGCCCAAGGCGGCCTACGCAGTTGCTCTGATTTTAGGTGATGAACTTGGTGACACGCTTTCTTCGCAAGCTGCTTACCGGCAGGTGATCTCCAGATACGACGGAACGAGATATGCTGACTATGCCAGGATCATGCTGGGGCTGGAAATCGAGCCGAAGGAAACATCATTCTATGCCGATGAGCTTGAGGATGAGGAAATGATTCCGGAATATTATGTCCGTGAAGATGATCTTTTCCGCTACGAGGATATAACCGAGGATACCACATCCGTCGCCGAAGCGGATACGACTTCCCAGGATGAGTCAGGGGGAGAGTAGGAATTCGTATGGATGGCTTCAGGCTGGCTGAAGTGCCCATATCAAGATTGGATTGGATCAGCGGTAATACTCTTTTAATTGGCGCGAAGGCGGCCGAAATCTCTGGCCACGTCTACCCGGGACAATTTTTCATGCTCCGGGGAGGGATAGAATTCTCTCCTCTATGGAGCCGACCATTTAGCATATGCGACGTGAACGATATGGAGTTATTGTTCATGGTAAGAGTGTCAGGGAGAGGATCGCAATGTCTCGCTTCAAAGAAGATAGGAGACACTCTGTCCATCGTCGGACCGCTTGGGAATCGAGTCATGCTGGGTGAGCCGGGCTCTTCTTACATGCTTATTGCGGGGGGTATAGGCCTGGCTCCCTTCCCCTTCCTCGCAAGGTGGATCAGGAACAAGCAGCCGGGTGCAGAGATCGCTCTTGTCTACGGTGAAAAGACCGGGTCCATGGTTGTCGATTTGAGGGGGTTATTCGAAGCCGATGTGAACACGATCGTCTGTACTGATGATGGTTCCACGGGGCAGAAGGGAACCGTGGTTGATGCATGTACCAGGCTTTTGAAGAGAAAATCTTATTCAATGATCTTTGCCTGTGGTCCGAAACCCATGCTTAAGGCCATACAGAGTCATCCAAAATGTCGTGAATCAGACCTCATGTTTTTCATGGAGGAATTGATGGCATGTGGATTCGGGACCTGCATGGGCTGTGTGACTGCTTTGAGGGATGGGGATCAGACATACTATGCCAGGGTGTGTAGAGAAGGTCCTGTTTTCGACGGAAGGAAGGTCATAATATGAGCCGAATGAGCGTAAGTGCATTCGGTATAGATTTTCAGAATCCAGTGATGGTTGCATCCGGAACTTTCGGTTACGGTGATGAGAGTAACTCAGTCATGCCGATCCATGAGCTCGGTGCGCTTGTCGTGAAGACAATCACTCTTGAGCCCAGAAAAGGGAATCCACCGCCTAGGATAGCAGAAGCGCCGGCCGGGATGCTGAATTCGATAGGGCTCGCGAACGTTGGGATCGAGGTGTTCCTCAAAGAGAAACTCCAGTGGATCATCCGGGAGAAAGGGCAATGCCGGCTCATCGTTAATATCGGCGGAAAGAATGCGAGTGAATTTGCACTTCTCGCACACAAACTCTCGGGGAGGGAAGGTCTTGATGCGATTGAAATAAATGTCTCCTGTCCTAATGTAGAAACTGGCGGAGCCGCCTTCTTCGCACATCCAGAGGAGTTAAGTAAAGTGGTCAGAGGGTGCAGAGAGGTGACAGATCTCCCACTGATTGTGAAGCTGAGCCCAAATGTTACCGATATCACCCATCTTGCCAGAATCGCCCAGGACGAAGGGGCCGATGCTATTTCACTCATAAACACTGTGAATGGTATGCTGGTAGATGTGGAAAGCAGGAAGCCGCTTCTTGGTACCATAACAGGGGGATACTCAGGACCTGCGATACTTCCTATAGGACTTTATCAAGTGTACCGGGCCAGCTCCGCTGTATCCATTCCAGTAATTGGAATAGGTGGGATCCGGTGCGCAGAGGATGCATTACAATATTTACTGGTTGGGGCAAGCCTGATCCAGGTTGGAACGGCGAATTTCATCAACCCGGTTGCTCCTAGGGAAGTCATAGAGGGGATCGAAAGATACCTCTCCAGGAAGGGAATTGGTGAAATCGGTGAACTTGTCGGATCTATTGCGTTGTAATGGCCAGGGCGTTATCTCCTTGGCTGTGGTCGCTGCATGCCTTCTTGCTGGTTGCGCTTCAAACCCCAAATATCGGCCGGATACCGGGCGACCGGCTTCAGTGAAGCATTCGGGAGGAGTATATGCACAGGGATATGCATCTTATTATGGAAGGCAATTTCACGGGAAAAAGACCGCCTCCGGGGAAATATTCAATATGTATGCTATGACCGCCGCCCACAGGACCTTGCCATTTGGTACGATAGTGGAGGTCGAGAACCTGAAAAACGGCCGCAAGATTCTGGTGAAGATTAACGACAGAGGCCCATTCGTCCCTGGAAGGATTCTCGATCTCTCAAAAGGGGCAGCAGAAAAGCTTGGCATGCTGGTCGATGGCAGTGCTTTGGTGGCATTGCGGATTAGAAAGTGGGGAAATTGAAGTGAGCGCCATCTGGCCTCGTGATTGTTCATTAAATGTAGCAGCTTACCATTACATCTAGGAGCAGGAGGACCTTATCTCATGGCCAGATTCAATGAAATGCCAAGAAGGGAAAGAGTGATCGTGGCGCTGGATGAGAGATCGCTCGAAGAAGCCAGAGAAATAGTTGAGGCCCTTGATGGCTGTGTGGACTTTTTCAAGATTGGCATAACGCTGTTCACGCTCTGTGGTCCTGAGGTAATAAAATTCCTTAAAATGAGGAAGAAGAAAGTATTCCTCGACCTTAAATTCCATGACATACCGAATTCGGTAAGCCTTGCCGTTAAAGCTGCGATGTCCAGGAATGTTGAGATTTTCAATCTCCACATTTCAGGCGGTGCAGGTATGATGAGGGCAGCGGTACAGGCGATGAGGCTCGATGTGAAGGATGATAGATCTCCTTTTCCGCTCGTTCTAGGCGTGACGCTTCTCACCAGCCTCGATGAGGATGATCTCAGGATGATGTTCAAGGACAAATTTCCCAATATAATAGAGGATGTCCTTCACATGGCAAGTGTGGCGAGAGAGGTCGGCCTGGATGGTGTGATTGCCTCCGGCCACGAAATAGAGCCAATCAAAAAGCTGTGTGGTGATGATTTTATAGTTGTTACACCTGGTATCAGACCTTCATGGGCACGCAGAGATGAACACAGGAGAGCCCTGGGTCCGCGCGAGGCCTTTGAGAGAGGCGCAGACTTCATCGTCATTGGAAGGCCAATAACAAATGCTCTAGACCCGAGAGAGGCTACGATGAGAATCTTTGAGGAGGTAGAGAGATAACTGTACCAAATTGTGGACGGTAGATCTGGCCAAGGTAAGAATTCCGGGAAGGGTAAAATCTCCTTACCTCTTGCACTAAAATGGGTTATAAGGATTTTTTAAATGATATAGGCCCTCGACTTCAACTGGCCCGACATTTGCCCGGTGTGGGTGTGAGAGGTGGAAGAAGATGAGAAAAAAGCACGATTGGTGCATGAGAAGAAAAATCCTATTTGTGGTTTTTCCATTTCTGTGGCAACTCCTCATACTCCTAA
>JBHIFB010000156.1:0-6718 GCA_046760905.1 Candidatus Glassiibacteriota bacterium
GGTCGCTTCCCAGAGTGATAATATGTTACCGTAATTGCGAACGCGACCACTAAGAGAAGCTGCTATTCGAGGGAGTAAACCGGCTTAATGTCCACTGGAATTTCCGTTAGGTTATTGAGAACCCTTTTAGTATCTTCCGTGAGCTTACCATAACGCTCAATGAACTCAATCGTCCCTTCGTAGTCACCAATAGCTTCCAGCATGAGGAGGTCTCTCGCGAGTTCAGTCACACCGTCTCTTGCTGTATAAAAGTCTATACTATATTTTGAGCTGGATGTATCAAAAGATATGTGTCCCTTCTCGATCAAGTAATTGAGTTCGATCAGATTGGCGAGACCGTGAGCTTCGCTCACGCCGAATCTGATTGATCTGAATATCCCTGCCAGAAAGGTCGTAAGTGCCTCTTGAATGTCGTTTGTGAGCATTCCCCTGTCCTGGAAGTAGAACACATCCATCAGGCCCACTATGTCGGCCTTCGCTTCTTCTATCACCGAATAGTGCTCCTTCAACTCTTTGTTTACCGTGGTTTCCCTTCCCTCGACAACGATTCTACCGGGTCCTAAACCGTGCGCCATCTCGTGCATGTAAGTTTCGTAGAAGTATGAATCGAAGTCGAGAAACTCGAGAAGATCCCCTTCGAGCACTACATCACCTATAGGTCGGAGGATTTTTTCGAACTTTGCACGTATGACATTCTTCAGCATCACCTTCTTACTTCCTTTCGCTTCCCTGACCCGTTCATCGTTCGGAAGGTTGAACGCTATAGTCTGAATCCCTGCCTTGGTGTCCCCCGCCGTAAACACTTCCGCTGCGACACTCGTAGGCGAAGCCAGCCCACGCTTTGTATTCTTGTGTTCCTCTGGGATCGGCAGATTCATCTCCAGTTCGGGCAGGTACGATCCGAACTCTTCGAGCTTTCGGCTCTCTTCAATATCTCTGATCGTGATGAATGCCTCGAATGCCGCCTTGTAACCCATCAATTTATCCTCATACACCTCGTATGGTCCTATCGTTGGATCTATGAGATTGCCCTCCAGATCCATCCAGGCCACATCACTCTCATAGTAGTCGTTTGTAATAAATGCATCGGCCCTGCTGTTTAGATATTTTTTCAACGAGGCGTTATCTGTCAGATCGGCGGCTTCCCGAAGTGCGCTGGCCGCTGGTTCCAAAAGATCCCTGTAGGTCTCGGAGTAAGGCACAGCTTTCAACATATCGCCATCTCTCCGGATGACTGTGAAGTTACTCTCGAATGCTTTCCTGTCTTTTGGGTGATCTTCAATCCATTTCTCGAGCTCTTCTTTGGTGATATCCTCGGGATAAAACGCTGCACCCGCAGGTTTGGATTCGACCCCGATGAACGGTACATCCTCGTTCAACCGGTCGAACGGTCCAAAATTGATCATGAAGTACTCGAGGTAGGGTTCGATCTCGGGAGCAGAACTCATTCTCAAGAGCTCTCTTATTTTCACATTCCCATCATAAACCTGTCGCAGGAAAATCTCGTCCATATACCTGGCTGACTCAATCAACTTATCAAGCAGCATCTTCTGAGAATCATTTAAAAGAGTCATGTCAAAGGTGATTTCTGTAGGTGAGAACTTTCTGAGCTGTCCTTTGACATACTCGGCCTTTTTGAGCGAGAGCCCATCAATGGTGAGCGATTCACTCTCGGACGTCTTTTCCTCCCGAGAGCAGGAGATGAGAATCACGATCAATAGTGAAATTACGAAGATCTTCATGGAATCCTCCCTGATCCTTAGCTCTGGACTAAAGGGACATCTTCTAAGATATTGGAAATATAACATCCAGTCAATAATCATATGGTGTGATCAAGGAAGCATCCCATTTCTCGATTGGCGGTTTGGCCTGCTTTCCTGGACTGAATTTTGCAATTGTAAATTTGGATGAATCGTTGACCTATTCGAGTATCCTGACCGTAGCATTATTTCTATGGGATTTTCAACAGGCGATAAGGGGAGAAATATCATCAGAGAAGGTTCTGAGTTCTGGGATCCCAAGAAACTCCGCCAGCTGGTCCTGATGGATGATCTTACCGGACTCTTCAACAGAAGATATTTCCGACTGAGACTAGATGAGGAGGGCAAGAGGTGCCAGAAACATGGCACAAAGTTCTCACTCATAATGCTCGATGTTAACGGATTCAAGGAGATAAATGATCTGGGCGGACATCTGGTAGGCGATACGGTCCTGGTTCATATCGGATACATTCTCAGAGGGTCGGTACGGGAAGAGGATATCGTGTGCAGATGGGCAGGCGATGAGTTCGTGGTCATACTCCCTGAAGCAGGCGAGGAGGAGACGGAAAGAGTTGCCGGGAGAATCGTAACTAGCGTGAGGGACTTTCAGTGGGAAGAGAAATGCGAAGGTAAAGTGGGGAGTGTTTCTATAAGTCTTGGTTATGCTGTGTTTCCTGATGATGCTGCGGACCTGGTAACCCTCATTGAAAACGCTGATAGGGCACTCTATGCGGCGAAGAAAAGCGGGAAGCCTCAGAGAGTGAAAATGCCGACCACACTTCCCCAAGATGCGGGTCGAAGAGAGAGTGGCCCGGTGGTATACGGCAAACAGGAAGAACTACGGATGATACTCAGCAATATAAGGAGGATCGAACGGGGAGTCCCGCAATTCATTGTGATACGAGGAGAGATGGGGGTAGGGAAAACATTCATTGTTGAAAGGGTGGAGGCTGAAGCGAAGAAAATGAAGATGATGATTCTGCGGGTAAGGTGCAATGAGGAATCGAGTGATACACCCTTGTTTCCATTCAAAGAGCTTTTCAACCACTACATGGCTCAGGATAGAGCTCAAGAGCTCATCTCGTCGGTGGATCTGCCGCAGACCTCCTACGCTGAACTGGGCCGGTTCTTTCCGAGATGGATGCGGAGTGAAACACGAGAGAGTATCATAAAAATCGATAGTGGACGTGACAGATTTATTCTTTTTGAGGCGTTTAGCCAGTTTCTCCTGAAACTCTCTGAGAAAATGGGGGTCGTCGTTTTTGTTGAGGATGTACAGTGGGCTGATGTGGCCTCGCTCGCGCTCCTCCATTTCCTCGCCAGGACCATCTATAAGGGGCGAATGGGAATCATCCTCACCTCAAGGGTGCTGGATGATGCAATTGAGCCGTGGAAGGGGAGCGTAGCAAGAAGGGAACTCGCCTCGATGGAGAAAGAGGGACACTTTCAGAGAATCCAATTGAGCCCGCTTTCCAAGAGAGATTCGATACAGATGATAAAAGATCTCTTCGGAGAGAATGACTTGAGTGAAGATTCGATTGAGGAGCTGTACAGAATAACCGACGGCAACCCTTTTTATATCAGGGAAATGGCCCAATTCCTGAGTAAATCGGAGGAATTGACTCGAGACCTCAATCAGAACCTTCCACCAACGATACACGAAGCGATAGGCCACAGGATAGAGAAGTTAAGTCCTGAGGCGAAATCAGCTTTTCAAGCAGCGTCAGTGCTGGGAAAAGAGTTTGAGTTCGATATACTTCTTAACATTCTCAACATGAATGAGGGGCATCTTCTCGATATAATGGATGAGGGGATAGCATCGAACCTTATCGCGGAAGTGCCGGATTTCAGAGGAGACAGGTATTCATTCACTCAGAACGTCATCTGGAAGCTCCTCTATTCGGGTGTACCGACGAAGATTAAGTCAGCGATTCATTGCAAAGCCGGTGTCGCCATTGAACAGTACGATCGTGAGGGAATAGAAGAGAGGTATAGTGAGCTTGCCCACCATTTCGAACTCGGCGGTGACAATATGAAAGCGCTTGAATACTCCCTTAAGAGTGCAAAGAAGGCAGGGGAGCTCTTTGCTCACGAGGAGGCCATATCTTATTATGGAAAAGCGTTGAAACTTGTGCGGTCGGCCAGAACAGATGTGGACAGGGACATACTACTGCAAATTCATGAGCAGCGAGGTATCGTCTATCAGCAGATAGGCGATTATAGGAGGGCCGAAAGGGATTTCGAGAAGGTACTCGAGATAGCCTCATCTCCCGAGGGGCGTGACCGGCTGGGATATGCGTTAAAAAACCTCAGCAATATCAGCATCTTCAAGAGGGAATTTAAGAAGGCATATGAATATTCACTTCGCACCCTGCGCCATGCAATAGAGACCGGCGATATCGGTCTAAAGGCAGAGAGTCTGGCGGCCTTCGGTAACATCTATCTCTTCAGCGGTGAATACGAAAGAGCACGTAACTACTACCTCAAGGCCCTGGAGATGGACGAGAGAAATCACGATAGGCTCAGAGTCTCAAAAATATACACTAATCTGGGAGTCATACACTGGTACAAAGAAGAGTATTCAGAAGCCCTCAAACTATATCAGAAGGCGCTTGAGATACTCAGGGAGTTGGGGAATAAGACACTCCAGCCGCTCTGTGTTAACAACATTGCCATGATATCATTACAGCAAGGGCTCTTTCTGAAGGCTCTCAAGTTATGCGAGGAGGCAATGTCGATCTCGAGAGAAACCGGGAACAAAACGATCGAAGCATACAGCAACAACAACATTGGAGAAATTTATCAGAGAATAGGGGATTACAGGAGAGCGCTTGAATGGAGCAAGAAAGCGGTAATGCTTATAAAGCGAATCAAGGATAAAGGAAGCAGGGCAGATTTCATGCGAAACAGGGGTGTTGATTATTATTACCTGGGGGAGACACAAAAGGCCATGAATGATCTTAAGAAAGCGCTCGTTCTCTCCAGGAGTAGCGGGAAGAAGGAATATGAGATGAATGATCTCTTCTGGCTGATAAAGCTGCTTGTCGAGGAGGGCAAGATAGATGAAGCGCATCATCGACTCGTGGATTTTGAGGAGCTCATTTCATCGAGGGTGAGTAAGGAGTATTCTCTGAAATTCGCTCTCAGTTCCGCCACCGTTCATCTGGCTGAGGGGAATACGGCGAATGCTCTTAGGTGTATTGAGGGTACTAAGTTTGAGCCGGATGAAGTCGATCCCTACTTGGCAATGATGTATCTCTATAAGAGGGCTGATGTCTTATTCAAAGCAGGTCGCGAGGAAGAGGGCAGGAGAGAGGTCGAACAAGCATGGAAAGTAGTCCAGTCACTCTCGAGAAAGCTTCGTGACAGGGCATTGAGAGAGACCTTTCTGAGATCACACCCTGTGGCTTCGATTAGGAAATTGTTAAAACCTGACACTACCTCACTTCAAGGGTCATCGGATCCCGGAGCGGGAGGACAGAGATCTCGCCGAAATCCGAGAATCTAACCGGATCCTTGTCCCAGCCCTTCTCGACCGCCTCCAGGTCACCCACGACAAGAAACACTAATTTTTCTGGGTGAAGATATTTTTGAGCCACCGCCAGGACATCGTCTGGAGTGACGGACGTGATGTTATGAGCGTAGTTCTGCCAATAGTCATCCGGTCGCCCTGTATAGTCATCCGACGCGAAGGTCCTGACCATAGCCTTCTTGCTGTTGAAAGGGTTTACGAGATTGCTGATGTAGCTGGATTTTGCATTTTCCACGATCTCTTCGTCACACTTTTCGGTACGAATGCGCTGAATCTCCTCGAGGATAATCTTCGTACCAAAGGCTGCTGTTGCATGCTTGGTCTGGAACCATGCCTGGAAGGTACCGGGATAGAGTACTGGTCTGGAAAACATGCTCCCTGCGCTGTAAGCCAATCCCTCATCAGAACGTACTCTCCTCACGATTCGGGAGGTGAAACCACCACCACCCAGTATATCGTTCATTATCAAAAGAGCATACTGGTCTGGAATGTCGCGTTTCACTCCAATGTGCCCTATACGAATGCGAGACTGGTTTATGCCTTCCTTGTGTATCATGTAGATTCCGGGTTTGGGATCAGGGATTTGATCCGCTACATCGGGCAACGACAGTTCCCGGTCCGGCCAATCGGCAAGCATTCTGTTTAACTTTTCTATGATTTCATCGGTCTTAAAGTCCCCTGCTACGGCGAATGTAAAATTTCCGGGGAAAAAATATTTTTCATGGAATGAGATAAGATCTTCTCTTGTGATCGAGTTGATCGATTTCTCTGTTCGTTTGTATTGCGTTGAGCTGGGATGATTACCATACATAAGAAACTGCCATTCGCGACTTTCGATGGAGGAAGTATTATTGTTCCTCTGCTTCAGATTCGAGAGGACATCAGATCGGTATCTGTCCAGCGCCTCCTGGTCGAAGACCGGGAATCGCAAAACTCCCTTGAGAAGTTCCAACCCCTCATCGATATCCTTTGCGAGGCAGAACAGTGTCGCCGTGCCCTGAGATTCATCTATGTCGACAGAGATGTCTCCGGCCAGGAAGGCGATGCGTTCATCCAGTTCATGGGCCGTCATACCTATGATGCCTCCGTTACGCATGAGGTAGCCTGTCATGTCCGCAAGACCGGCCTTTTCCACCGGTTCATAGATGGACCCGGTTCGTATTACTACTTGTAGCTCGAAGGTCGGTATCTCATGATTCTCGGCGATGTAGGCGGTCGCTCCGCATTTAAGCCTGTAGCGGAAGTCTTCTGGCTTCGGAGGCCTGTAGTCAAGCTTTTTAAATTTCAGCTTATCAGGATGATCGACTATATCACCGGCGGACACAATATGAGTTCGGGCAAGTGAGACTGTCAAAATTGCAAATGCAATGAGAGGGATCGATTGCTTAGCCAAGAGACACTGAAAGTATTTCATTATCATTACTCC
>JBHIFB010000157.1:0-6707 GCA_046760905.1 Candidatus Glassiibacteriota bacterium
GAAGGGAATGTAAGGATGTTCTTCATCCTCGGGTTGAAACTCGTAAGCGAATGCCTCATGGTCGCGGATCCCATCAACGCTCACGAGGAACACCTTCTCCGTAGTGTATGCGGCCAGCTGTCCTGACAAGATATGGGCTAGGAGGGCCACTGGAAGGGCGGCAAGCATGATTTTTTTCCAGAGCGAGACCATTTCTCCTCCCTTTTGAAACAGCGCGAAGTTCCATGGAGGAGTCCTCTTAGAGGGGGGAAGAAAGATCAATCCACTCTCACTTGCCTCAACTGAGCAACGGATCCTATGTCCCCTCTATTCAATGTCAAGAGATTTTTTTAAGAGCGAGCGTTTCGAACAATTCTATAATAGACAACATCTTAGATATTATGATTCCTTCCGGTATCATTCATTCCGGGCATATCTAGATTTTTATTACGTATGAAGCGCTTCCCGGCTCTTACACGGTTAAAGGATATGTGTGACTCACAGGTGGAGCAATCTGGGATGCGGAGGTTTTCGATGGAGATGTGGTAGAAGGATTTGGGTTTTAAATATTAAAAGATAGGGACAGTTTAAACGAAAGGAAAGAGAGAGAACCATACCAAGTACGAAAGGTTGACAGCCACCACCAGCACGTTTAGAATTATGCTACGATCGGGTCTTTGCCCGGCATGGTAAAGCAGATACGACAAAGCGATATGCCCATCTGAGCAAGGACGAAATAGAGAACAGCGCCAAGAACATTCACGAAGATGGGCAGAGGATGGTTGAAAAAGACACTCAAAGCAATTCTTAGTAATTGCGCAAGCACAAGGATATATATTTAATCCCCCTGTAGCTCAGTTGGAAAGAGCAGTGGTTTCCTAAACCACGTGTCGCCTGTTCGAGTCGGGCCAGGGGGATTTTTGTTTGACATATTTCACTTTTTGTGGTATGCTTTGAAAAAGCAGTGCTCTCATAAATTACTTTGCGGCTGTTCCATAACAAACCTGAGTTCAATCAGTTACAGGAGGGAACATTGAAATTCCTAATTTGCCTTTCAGCCACCTCTTTCACGTTGCTGTTCAGTATTCCCATGCTCAGCATGCCTTCACCTCTGTTTGGCTCTTCCACGGATAATCAGTTATCTGTGAACACGCAAATCGAGGTAAACCATGACGGCGCTTTCACCAGAACCACGGTCGATCAGGGAAACGATTCGTTTGTCATCGACCGATCAAAGGGAGAGGTCACCCTCTCACCCCCGAACCTCCAGTGGGTTATCGACGATGGTGGTCAATTATACATTCCGACCAGTGTGGAACTCGGGGGCAGGGGAACGGTGGCGTTCTATGGGTGTTACCTCAACAATGAAAGAAACCGTCTCTTCTCCACGCTCACATCTTCCTCGGCAGAGGCCCCGGTCTGGGAGGATGAGGGACTCCTCGAGGCCTGGAGCGATATTTATGTCGATGCTTCCGAAGACGGCAATATTTTGACTGCAATCGCCCAGTTTCCAGTCGAGGGCGATATAACAAGACGGGAAGTGAAAGTTTACAAATATACCACAGACAGCTCAACACCCGACTGGGTTTACACGTTTCCGAATATAATAAACGCCGGTGCCCGTATCAAAATCAGCAGGGACGGCGCATACATAGCCGCCGCTCTGTATGACAACAACACGAGCACCCTGGAGATAGCCTACTTCGAAAGTGACTCACCAACACCGCTTTTCACAGACTCATTCTCCAGCAGTTTCATACGTGCGTTAGACATGACAGACAACGGGGGCATCCTCTACATAAACGAAGGGACCATGATCCACATCTACGACACATCGATCCAATCGATCATTTTCTCGGTGAATGCAGGTGCGAGCTTCGACAGTCATTCAATTTCCGGAGATGGCAGCGCCTTCGCCTTTGGCGGGTTCAATTTCGTTAAGTGCTATGGATGGAATGGTTCGTCTTACGAGCTCTTGTTCACATACTGGATGAGCGGAAGTACCTATTGTGCGCGGTGTGATCTTTCCACTGACGCCAGCACGCTGGCAGCGGCTTTTTATGTATATTCCCCGGGACTTGATTTCAGAGTTGTCTCTCTTGAAGTGCCGAGTGGGGATGTAGACTTCGAGGCAGATTTCACTGGGACGGGTGACCTCCAGAACGCCCCATGGCAGATCGTTACAAACGATGACGGCTCGCGAATCGCATATGGCGGGTGGGGGGATGAGGGTAACACCAATCCCGAGGTGATGATCTTCGAAGGAAGCGCCACTCCGGTGGCGAGCATCGACACAAGGGGATCTGTTTTCGATGTGGACATTTCGGCAAACGGCGTCTTCGTCGTCTCCGGCTCAAAGTCGGTCCATGCGAATATATCGGGTAACGGAGGAGATCACGCTTGCTATTACATGGGTGGGCAGGACCTCATGGTCGAGGGAGTACCCGGACTCGGTGACATAGTCACATTCCAGATCGAAGGGGACGAAGGGGAGAACGTGCTTCTCGCGGCGAGTTTTAACGAGGTTGACATATCGACCCCGTTCGGAACTCTAGTGGTTGATCCCGGCCAGTACATCGAGCTCGGAACCGGCACGATAGGCCCCTCCGGCCTCATCGAGTTCGATGTCACAGTGCCGAATCTCCCCATTCTACTCGGAAGGAAAGTGGTCACCCAGGCAATCCTCTGGGGGGGAGGGAATATACATTTAACCAATGGTCAGGTGTTCTTGATACTGCCCTGAGCAGACTGAAAATCGAGACAAGGTTGCAAGACGCCGCTTCAGCGGGGAAGCGGCGTTTTTGTTTATACGGAACGGACACCTCCAGACGCATTCCGGGATGATTGAGCAGCGCAGGGCGAACAGGGTAGGGGTTGATGTTCCCCAGATGGAAAGATTGACAAAGCTGCCCACTGAAATTAAGTTAAAACTGCGAAATAGGTGGTTTTCAAGGTATATCGAAGGGGGATTCTACTACTATGGGTTCAAGGAAGCGGATTAGAAAGAAACAGCTCAAACAGGACAAATTCGTCCAGACCACTTTCGAACTCACAGACTGGATAAGAGCTAATCAGAGGACAGTGACGTATACTGCACTTGGTGTCCTGCTCGTGGTCGTTCTCGGTTACTCATATTCCAGTTACAACCGCAGCAAGGCCGAAAGTGCATACACGGCGTTCTATCAAGCTATGCAGGCATATCGAAGCGGCAACTATGCCCTTTCGGCTTCTGACCTCGAGAAAATTCTTTCAGAACACAGTGGTTCCCCCATTGAGGATCAGATACTTTACTACCTTGCAAACGCATACTATAAAACAGGGGATCTCGACAAGGCGGAGAAAGTCCTGACTAAGTTCGAAGGCGAGTTCGGCGAAGAATCGAGAATGTCCGTAGAAGCCATGACAACGCTTGCAAGTGTATATGAGCAGAAGGGAGAATTCGAAAAAGCCGCGCATACTTATATTCAGGCAGCCTCTGCATCCCGGTTCCCATACCAGGAAAAAACCAACAGGATGCAGGCCGCAAGGCTTTTAATAGATGTGGGAAAATACGAGGAAGCCATCGCACAGTACGATGCCCTGATAGAGAGTGAGTCGGCAGAGAAATTCAGTCAGGCCGAGCTGGATGAGGTGAAAATGCTCAGGGCCGAGGTAAATGGACGGGTGCGCATCGGAGAATGATAGTTATGAAAGAAGATGCGCTCAGCGTAATAATCCTCTGGCATCTTCATCAACCCCCCTATAAGGATCCACAATCCAATTCTTTTGTCCTTCCCTGGGTGAGATTGCACGCGATAAAGAATTACTTCTTCATGATCGATATCCTGAGGAATCATCCCGGAGTTCGTGTAACCTTCAACCTCACTCCATGTCTCATTGAGCAGCTGGAAGCCTATACCCTTGGGGAGAGCGACAATTTTCTCGAGCTCACTATGAAACCCTCATCGGAGCTGTCCATGGAAGAGAAGGAGGAGCTTTTGTGGTCATGCTTCCTTCTAAACTGGGGGACACAGCTTGTGAGATTCCCGCGCTATACAGAGCTTCTTTCGAAGAGAGGGAGGAAAACACCGCGGAACCGCCTGCGTGAAAGACTGAGTTATTTCACTGAAGGAGACCTGCGCGATTTACAGGTCCTTTTTAACCTCGCATGGTTCAATGCCAGTCATCTTAAAGACCCGGACCTCGCAGCGCTCGTGGAGAAGGGAAGAGGTTTCGACGAGGCGGATAAAAACATTATCAGGGAGAAGAGTTACCGCATCATAGGCGAAATACTACCGGCTTACTCCGAGCTCGAAAGAGCAGGACAGATCGAACTGAGCACAACGCCCTATTATCATCCTATAATGCCGCTTCTCTGCGATACTTCCATCGGGAAGGTCGCAGTGCCGACGATGAATCTTCCACGGAGCGAATTCTCCCAACCCGATGACGCGGTTGCCCAGATGAAGCTTGCTATTGAAAAATATAAGAGTCTCACCGGAAAACACCCTAACGGTATATGGCCATCTGAGGGAAGCGTTAGCGAAGAAGTTCTGGAAATACTGAGTGAACTGGGGATCAGGTGGACGGCGACCGATGAGGAGATACTGGCAAGGTCCAAGGATGTGAGTCTAATTCGTGGAGCCGATTACGTCGTCTCCCATCCCGAGTTACTTTATAGGCCTTTCAGAGCGGGCCCGGAAGGGAAAGAAGTCACCATGTTCTTCCGGGATAGATATCTTTCGGATCATATCAGTTTCGTCTATTCCGGGTGGTCTGCCGAACGATCCGTGGAACATGTCTTGGACTATCTCGACAGTGTCTACAAGGCCACCAGAGGGAGAATCAAATCCCCGGTCATCTCCATAATACTCGACGGCGAAAATCCGTGGGAGTATTATGATGATGATGGCATCAACTTCCTCGACATACTCTACACGCAGCTGGGGACTTCGTCTATTTTAAAGACGGTAACACCATCACAGTACTTGAGATCTGTGGGGGATGCAGGAAATATTGAAAAGCTGGAATGGATCTACCCGGGCTCCTGGATAAATGCCAATTTCAGGATCTGGATAGGCCATCCAGAAGACAACAGGGCATGGGAACTTCTGCATCAAACCAGGAAGACCCTGGTTGAGTTTGCAAGTAATGCCCAGCCTCGAGCTCAATCCAAGATTCATCAGGCATGGCAGGAGATATTCATGGCCGAAGCGAGTGATTGGTTCTGGTGGTATGGTGATGATCATTCGAGTGCGACCGATGCTGAATTCGACCGGCTTTTCAGAATGCATCTTATGCGTGTCTATGAGATCCTGGACGAAAAGATACCGGCCGAACTCTACCACCCGATCTCCTCGGCAACGAGGAGACAGGCGTTTATGAAAGATCCGCGTGGTAAACTCACGGTTTACCTGGACGGCCTCGTGAGTTCCTTTTATGAATGGTACGAGGCCGGCCACTTCGAAATAGAAAGGATCGGTGATGCGAGGGCGATAGAGGAGGGGAGTGTCGATGCTATCTTTTGGGGTGAATCCTCAGGGAAGCTTGTGCTGAGAGTCGATTTCAGAGAGGGAGTGAAGCCCTGGCCGGGAATCAAGCTCTGGCTGAAGATTCTGTCACCTATCGAGGCAAAAATACTCGTTTTTGATGGCAGTGGTGAGGGAACCATCGTACATGACGGAAAGTCTGTCGGACAATTCAGGTATGATGAAATCCTCGAACTGTATATAGACTGCGAATCTCTTTCCATAAATCCCGATGATGAGATCCTCTTTCACATGATAGAAAAAAGCCCGAAAGGCTTTACATTCCAGCATCCGAGGACAGAAGTTATTGTACTTAAGCTTTCTGCCAGTGATGATCCAGATTGGATAGTCTGAGGCTGAATCGGTGAAGAAGAAAAAAAAAGAAGAGGCTTCGCTTGAAGATCTATATAAGAGCATTCAGGATTCGAAATTTCTTCGAGAGAGCGACCGTGTTTGTAGATTCTGCGGTTCTGAGCTTAAGAGTTTCAAAAGCAATTTCTGTAGTTCTGCCTGTTCACAAGCTTTCAAAGCTAAGCTTGACCAGGCAAAATATTCTCTCTTTAACAAACCAAAGCTTTCAAGAGTATGGGATCTTGATCCCAAGAGGTATAACTGGTCTATGCCTCATACATGCCCGATTTGCGGTATGTCATTTCCAGACAAAGCCCTGGTAGATGAATGCAAGGCTCTGGACATGAATGTGAAGCTCATAGACAAGATAATGGGCAGGTCCAGAGAAAATGACGCATAATTAATATTATGTAAACTTAAAAACATATGAAGCCCATTTTCGCCCCTTCCCTTTTTCGTATCACTTTAAACCTTTTACCTAACCCTGTGAGGTAAAATGAGATATCACATCTTGGGACGCTATTCTTTTACTGTTTTTCTGTTAACTTCAATAACTGTAATGGTAACAAAGGCCACTCTCACATGGCCGAAGAAAGAGAAATCACCTCTCATCTATGAGAGTCCGGATACAGTCAGGCGTCACTTCGCACTCGTGACAGATGACCCTGAATTTAACTCCACCTGGTCGATCACGGTCCCAGAGATCCTCTCACGGCAGCTTAAAAACGGAGAGTTCATTGAAAGTTCCAGAGAATCGAACATGTATCCTCACTGCTTCCCAAGAAACGTTTACCCCGACATTCTCCTGAGATGTGGCTATTTCGAGGAGGTGAAGAGATACCTTGAATTCATGTGGGAAAACCAGAAGGA
>JBHIFB010000158.1:0-6582 GCA_046760905.1 Candidatus Glassiibacteriota bacterium
GAAGTGCTGCGTTTCCCTTGCCAGATACGTTACCATATTTAGGAAACGCAGCACTGAGTAACCAGAAAAAACGTAAGAAGCCCTCTTTTTTGAGGGTTGACATCAAGCGGATTTATTATTAAATATGATCATATGTTCACATATGGAGATATTATGCCGGTTCAGAACAAACAGGAGATCGACTCTTGCCAAGAATACCTGGTGAACCCCGTTCGTGTTGAGCGGGTGCGAGCTAAACTGGTCGATGAGGGCACCTTCATGAGAATGTCGGACCTTTACCGGGTTCTCGGTGATCCTACACGGATTAAGATAATCCACGCCTTATCGCTCGAAGAGCTCTGTGTTTGCGATATTGCGAGTCTCCTGGGAGTCAGCCAATCCGCTGTTTCCCATCAACTGCGCGTCTTGAGGAACATGAAAATCGTGAGGTACAGGAGGGAAGGCAGGAAAACATATTACTGCCTTGACGATGATCACATCAGACTTCTTTTTGCCCAGGGCCTCGACCATGTCACAGAACGGAGCTAGACTATGAGCGAAGCGACATTGCTTCATATAGAAGGCATGGATTGCTCGGAAGAGACCGAGCTCATCAGGAGGGGACTTCACGGCGTAAACGGCGTGAAGTCCCTCGATTTCAACATCATAAAGGGCACCGTGAAGGTGGAGTTTGAGAGGGATCTCATCGATGAAGAGGCTATTAGAAATCTCATAGAGAAGACAGGACTACGTGTACTCACCGGGGGGAAGGCGAAGGAGTCCGGATTCTGGCAGAAGCGAGGGAGACATATACTCACAGCTGCCAGCGGAGTGTGCTTAATGCTTGGTTGGCTAATTTCGCTGAGGGCCGGCCATCCCCTGGAATATATTCCTCTGTTCGTGGCAGGTATACTCACAGGAGGATACTACATCTTCCTCAAAGGGTGGTCATCAATTCGCAGCAAGACCGCCGACATTAACTTCCTGATGAGCATCGCGGTCATCGGTGCCGCCATAATAGGGGAGTGGCTCGAGGCCGGAGTGGTCATTTTCCTCTTCTCAACCGCCCAGCTTCTCGAGACATACAGCCTGGAGCGGACGCGAAACGCCATAGAGAGACTCATGGATATTTCGCCGGCTCTGGCAAGGGTGAGAAGGGGTGAAGAGGAAATCGAGATCTCGCCCGAAGAGATTGAGCCGGGTGAAGTTCTCCTTATAAAACCAGGTGAGAGAATACCGCTCGATGGAGAGGTTCTCACAGGTACATCTCACGTGGACCAGTCCCCGATCACTGGTGAATCGAGGGTCGTCTCGAAGATCCCGGGACAGGAAGTTTACGCCGGGACCATTAACAGAGAAGGGTTTCTCGAGGTGAGAGTGACAAGGAGGGTGTCTGACACCACGCTTGCGAGGATCATCCATCTCGTCGAGGAGGCGAGCGTGACGAAGGCCCCGTCACAGAACTTCGTCGACAGGTTCGCGAAGTACTACACTCCGATCGTCATCATGCTGGCCATTACACTTGCGGTAATCCCGCCGCTTTTATTCGGCCAGCCTTTCAGCGATTGGTTCTACAGAGCACTTGTTCTTCTTGTCATCTCTTGCCCATGCGCTCTGGTAATATCAACACCGGTGACTATAGTTTCAGCTCTCACATCTGCTGCTCAAAGCGGCGTCCTCATAAAAGGAGGGGTTTACCTCGAGGATTCTGCCGTCCTTGATACAATCGTCTTCGATAAAACCGGTACGCTCACCACCGGACGACTATCCGTAACCGAAGTGATACCCGCCTCTCAATCGCCTCCGGCAGAGATATTGACAATCGCCGCCTCCATCGAATCGCTTTCTGAGCACCACCTCGCCAGGGCGATAGTGGAGGAGGCCCGCAGAAGGGAGCTGCCACTGCGTGAGGTGGATGCCTTCGAGAGTATAGCGGGAAAGGGTGTCAGAGCCAGAATGGATGGGAAATCATATATTCTCGGCAGCCACAGGCTCATTGAAGAGGAGGGCCGCTGTAACAGCGAAGCGGATGAGATCATGGAGGATCATGAGAAGCATGCGAGAACGACGGTGATGCTTGCTGACGGTAATGGGCTCCTTGGCATAATAGTGATCGCAGATACACTGAGAGACGGCAGTGAGAAAGCTCTAGATGAGCTCAGACGGCTTGGTGTCGAAGACCTCCTGATGCTCACCGGGGACAACGAGGGAACAGCCAGGGCGATAGCAGGAAAGCTGGGAATCAATCATTACGCCTCCGGCCTTCTGCCCGAGGAGAAGGTAGAGAAGATGAGGGAGCTGCTAACTTCCGGCAAGAAGGTGGCATTCGTGGGAGACGGGGTAAACGATGCACCGGCACTGGCGGTGGCGACGGTGGGGATGGCGATGGGATCATCAGGCACGGACGTCGCTCTCGAGACCTCTGATATCGCCCTGATGTCGGATGATCTTTCGAAGATCCCCTACACAATTAAGCTTGGCAAAAAGGCGCTGGGTGTGATACGGGAAAACATCACTGTCGCACTCATCACAAAACTTGTTTTCTTCACCCTCGCGATCCCCGGTCTCGCAACGCTGTGGATGGCAGTCGGAGCAGATATGGGTGCATCCCTAGTCGTTATCCTAAACGGTATGCGTCTTTTAGGCAAAGATACCTGAGGATGAACGAAAATCCCCTCGAGCTCATATTCCATGATACGTAAAACAGCCCTGGACTCGAAGAAATTTCCCCCGCGCATTTTTAAGCAGTCATCTCGAAGATACCATGTAGTACTGATACCGCCTTCTCCATTGATGAGACAGCGATCTGCTCCTCCTTTGAGTGTTCTTTCTCAACGCCGGTGCCAAGGACGGCAGTCTGTATGCCCTTCTCATTGTAGATGGAGGCATCGGTTCCACCGCAGATTATCTCTGTGGTCGGTTTCAGGCCTATTTCTTCTATCGCTTTCTTGGATATCCCAACCACAGGGGCATCTTCCGGTATGTTGACGGCCTGATAGGCGAGGGAGAGCTTGACCTCGGCAGTGGCACCTTCTTCCCTGGCACCTGCCTCGAAAAGGGTCTTCATCTCCTCGGCTATCTTTAGGCATTTATCATTATCGAGGCTCCTGCACTCTGCGGTAATGTATGCCTTCTCTGGGATGCCGTTCCTGATCTCCCCGCCTTTTATTATGCCCACGTTAGAAGTGCTTCCGGCATCAAGCCTGCCCAGCTTCATTTTTGCGATCCCGTTAGCTGCCGCCTTGATCGCAGAGATGCCTTTCTCGGGCTCCATCCCCGCGTGCGCTGCCTTTCCCGTGATTTCGACGTCAATCATCATGTGGCTCGGCCCGCCGATCACGATCTTATCCAGTACGTCGCCGTCGAAGAGAAATCCCATCTTGGCCGACAGCTTGGTCGTGTCCATGTGCTTCGCCCCCACAAGCCCTATCTCTTCCTCCCTGCTCACTACGAACTCGACCGGAGGCCTCTTTTTGGCCGTTCTCAGCGCCTCGAGCACCTCAACGATGCCCGCTTTGTTATCCGCTCCGAGTATAGTCTCGCCTCTGGAACGAATGATATCACCTTCCTGATAGGGTTCTATCCCTTTACCAGGCTTCACAGTATCCGCATGGCAGCTGAGCAGGATCGGTTCGGTCCTTTCGCTGTTTTTACCCGTTATTCTTGCAATCAGGTTATTATAGGAATCCCTCTCGCATTTAGCGCCTATCTCGTCTGTCAGAAACTTTTCGAGGAATTGGATGACGCCCTCCTCCTCCCCTGATTCGCTATCGATTCGAACGAGTTCCATGAAGATGTCAACCATGCTTTTTCCCATGTTTCCTCCTGGTCATCCTTTCAATTGATCCTTTTCCGGTCCAGAAACCGAGTCTAAGATAAGCCAAATCTCCACTCATCTCAAGTATAAAATCCGCCGGATTTTCTTTTCGGTTGTAAAATCACGCTGCGGTAAGATCATTCAAATACATTCCGTGAAATGATGCCGATTCAAGATTGACTTGCCACACCGCCTGCCTTTTTTTCAGATGAGGAACCTGGAATTTGAATCTGAACTCCACAGTCGCTTTCCTGCCTGTCTGGCTGATGCAGGTCGTGTATCTATGATGCAGTGAAAGTGGAATAAATTTTGCTTAATTTCACTATATTCATGTATCTCATCCTGGTATAGTTGCCAAATTCAGCGATCTTTGATCTTCCTAAATATGGGGAATACCTTCGGTGAAGTATGTGAAAGCGCTCCTGGCTCTGGCATTGATCTGTTTGTTTATGATCATATTAGCTCTTCGTTATCTCGGGTTCAATAACTATTCCTGGGACATGCGGCTGATCGCTGATGATGATTTTAACGGAGTCCTCCTAAACAGGGACAAGTACTCGGGGGCCGCAGGCCCTGGAAAGACTTACCCACGCAAGATATTCACCAGAAGCGACATCCGGCAGCTACTTGCGGATAGGGTCTCCGATGAGTTCAACGAAACAGCCATAATCTATCTGCTCACCCCGGATGGCGATCCGTCCAAGGCCGATCTCGCCCTTGAACTCAAAAAACGGTTGCTGGATGAAGCTGATAGGGGAAACTACACCGGACCGGCTAACGGCGTGAAATACATTCAATTCGTGGCGATGACCAGAGCCCTTATGTTCCTGATGCTGAAGGAGAATGAAGGTCTGTTCACAGAGGCCGAATCGATAAGGATCGTTGACTGGTTTAGCCGGGTTGTGGAGAGAACATTCACCGTGGAATGGGTCGATTATCTTTATGCATGGAAATTCAGGATCGAGCCGCAGGGTCCGTATGTGAATCAGGAGATGGGTGCAGGTGCTCTAGTTGTGTTCGCCGAAGTCATTAAAGAAAGATATCCCGAGCTATGGAGAAAGTGCCTCGACTATGTCGATGAGAATTCTGTTTTCTGGAAGGGGAATTTCAGGAATACCGACGACAGCCTTATATATCAGAAGGTGTGGATCTACGGCGCTTACCTCATGTCCTTTTTCAGGCCGAGGGAGGAATTGCAGAAATCAGAGAATGCGAGAAAATCGTTCGATTGGCTGTGCCTGCAGTGGCCATCGACGGGGGTATCACCGGCATACAACGAACTCAACCCCATTTCCGTGCCGGATGTGCTTAGCCTCGGGGCTCATCTCTTCAACGATGGGAGGTACAAATGGATTGCGAACAGGATACTCAATCACATGGAAGAGAATGACCTGGGTTTTACCCATGAGCCAACGTTCCTGTACGGGTTCAGTTTCTGGAACGATTCTCTGCCGTGCGTTGTGCCGGACTGGGGCTCGGTCTACTTCGTGGGTCCCGGTAATCTACCAATCGATCCCGGTCCGATGAATCCTGATAAGATAGTGCTGAGGGATGGCTGGGATGATTCATCGTTGTATCTCCTCTTGAACCTGAGGTATACTGGATGGTATGGGTACAAGGCGACCAATGCGGTCATAAATGTGATATGCGGAGAGCCTTTCGTTGGCGAGGACTACATACTCCAGGGAAATAAGCTCCTGTCGCTTGGCAGGAAGGCCGACAGGGATGGGCGGATAGACCGAACAAGGTTAAACGGCCTGCAGATAGCACGGCCGTCCTTCGTCAGATCCGCTGGTGAGTTGCTTAAAATCTGGTCTCCATGGGAACAGGATCTGCCGAAATATGCACTCGTGGAATACCTGAAAGAGCAGGACCGAATGGATGTGAGCAAATCCCTCATTACCGACTGGCACGGATGGCAACATACGAGACTCTGTGCGCTTATCAAGAACAGATTCATCGCCGTGATCGACAATGCAAGTGGAAGCCGATCAAAGGATGCGGCGATAACATGGCATCTCAAAGGAAATGCAATCAAGGCGGGTCATGATATATTTCTATCTCAGAATGGCTACAGGATGCAGGTTTCCTTACCCCATCACACCGAGTGGTACGAAACGAAGATATTCAATGGCGCTGAGAAGGCACGACCGGCAGGGGATGTCCATGACATGGATCTTGATGTATTCTTGGTTTCCGAAGGAAAGCATGAATTCAGCACGGTATCACTTTTCATACCGGGTAGCGGCCCGGACATAGATGAGCAATGTCAGGTCACGATCGTCGATGTCACGAGGGAAGATGATTCCCCAGCCTATCCGGATGCCGTTTGCGTGTCAGCCGAGGATCCGGATCATTCCTGGTCACTCGGCGCGCGCTTTGAGGAGATGACCTTCGACTATGGCGATTTATCATCCGATGCCGAACTTTTCTATGTAGACAGGGATGAACTCAGCTGGGACATCAGCTACATTTCCTGCAGGGAACTCTTCATTCGTTCCGATAAGGATGTAAGGTCAATAACAGCTCTGATCGATGGTATGTGGGAGCAGGTGAGCTGGCAAAAGCGAGAAGGGGGCTACGAGCTAGCATTGCCAGCCAGTTCCGGGCTTATAAGGGTACAGTTCGAAGGGAGTCAAAACTGACACGTCAGGACATCCTCAACTGAGAACCTATCGGTTGCTTCTCGTAATAATCATTCTGACTTTCTTCTATCCGCAATCCCGGCTCTCGGCCTCACTGGAACATACCGAGTCGCTGTACTTTTTTCTCATGGGATTATTCGT
>JBHIFB010000159.1:0-6326 GCA_046760905.1 Candidatus Glassiibacteriota bacterium
CCTACTGAGCAAGTTCCAGAGGGTTATCTGGCATGTGATGGGAGAGCAATTTCTTCTATTGCATCATAATCATTCCAATCTACATCATTGAATGGTGCAACGATATCGGCAAGCTGTAATTTCATCTTTAAGAAGGATGCCAGGTTGTCTCTTCGGTAGTGGATTGGTTTTATCGGTCGCTTTGATATTCTGTGTGATTATTGAGACCACCTAACATTGGATGTAGTTGGTGGTCACCTCAAATTCAATCCGCTTATTACCAACCATGCCCTTTAATTGGATTTCCCACTTTGGCCAAATACTGACCAGAAGGCGGGAGGTAGCTGTGACGTGGGTCGCTGCTTTTGAAAGCGCAGAACAGATTCACTGCCGTTGTTCTCGACAGCACAAGCGGTTATCCGATTACGGGCGTAAATGTATTTATCAGAGGAACGAAGCTTGGCGCAATGACAGATCCCAAGGGGAAGGTCATAATCAGTCAAATCCCCGACGGTTCTCAGGCGATATGCTTTTCTATAATTGGCTATGCCGCGTTCGAACTACGCGTGGACTTCCCGCTCTCCGATACATCACATGTATTCACGGTGCGACTTCGTGAAAAGGTTATCGAACTTGCTGGTGCAACCGTCACGGCGACCAGAACGAGCTATCATATAGACGACGCACCGGTTCGTGTCGAGGTAAAGGCGGAAGAAGACATCGGCGAGACGATGATCGATCATCCATCGAGCATTTCAGAATTGTTTCTCGAATCTACTGGCATGCAGGTGCAGCAGACATCAGCCGTTTCGAACTATATCAATATCAAATTGCAGGGGCTCGACGGGAGCTACACTCAGATTCTCAAGGACGGTTTTCCATTATACGGCGGCCTTTCGTCTGGTCTGAGCGTCACGCAGATTCCGCCGCTCGATCTCAGCCGCGTGGAAGTTGTGACCGGTGATGATTGATAACACAGTAGCGAAGAATAATTTTCGCGTCTGCTAGGAAAACATCACTTCGGCTTCTGGCTTGGAATTGCTCTGATCAGGTCCAGGGCTAATGAATTACAGACACAAAAACTCCATTTCCATTTGACATAGAGTTTATATTATGCTATAATTTATATATAAAAAAATGGCATCATGATCGAAAACAATACATATCGATTCACCCTTAATTTTAATGTGGTCATTCCCTGGTGCTGGTGCAACTACAGGCCGGGTGTGGACTGCAGCGAGGTTGCCGGAACGTAAGGTAAGCACCTGATTTGCGAACATCTTAGAGCCCACCCTGGACACGGTGGGCTTTTTGTATATCAAAGTGAAATAAGGAGAATCTACCATGCTTAAATTGACTCCTGAGCACACCTTTTTCAAAGAGAATGCAAAAGGGGGGCTGTGTTCACTCTCCCTCGAGGTCCCCGCAGATCTGGAAACTCCCGTTTCCGCGTTTCTCAAGTTGAGGTCACTCGGTGCGAATATCCTCCTTGAGAGCGTTGAAAGGGGTGAACGGGTTGGCAGGTATTCTGTCATAGGAGTCGGAGCGCTCTTGCGACTCACGGTCGAAGCGGGGCAATGCAGGTTCACCAACGGCGAAGAGGTGGAACGGTTCCCAATATCACAGCTCGGAGGTCCCCTCGAGATCATGAGGTACATGGCTGAAAAGATCAAACTCGACGCTGTAGACCACCATATACCTTTTCTCACAGGTGCGATTGGATACATATCATATGATACGGTACGGAACTTCGAGCAACTCCCGGACACCTCAGAGGACACATTGAAGCTCCCTGACATCCATCTGGAATTACCCGAAAGCCTCGTGGTCTTCGATCATGCGAAGCGCAAGGCGACCATCGCAACTCTAGTCGATACGGGGGATAACAACTCACAGAGATACGAAGTGGGAGCAGGAAGGCTCTCCAGGCTTTCGAAGGCCCTCCTCACCAAATTACCGGAGGACATAAACGACGGGACCGGTTCCAGAAGCGGTCCGCCCAGGTCGAACATCACCAGGGAAGAATTCGAGGAGATGGTGAGGAGAGGGAAGGAATACATTCAGGCAGGAGATGTTTTCCAGGTTGTCCTTTCCCAGCGTCTCGAGGGGGATACGACCGCTGAGCCCATCCAGATATACAGGGCCCTCAGAATGCTCAACCCATCGCCATACATGTTCTATCTCGACTTCGGTCGATGCCAGATGATCGGCTCATCCCCCGAAGCTCTCGTCACCCTCACCGGTGACACAGCACGCGTGAGGCCAATTGCCGGGACAAGGCCACGGGGTGCAACACCCGAAGAGGACAGGTTGCTCACCGAGGAACTCATCCACGACGAGAAAGAGAAGGCGGAGCACGTGATGCTGGTTGATCTTGGCAGGAACGATCTGGGAAGGGTCTGCAGTTACGGCACCGTGAGAGTCCCGGAACTCATGAAGGTGGAATACTATTCCCATGTCATGCACCTTGTCTCGACCGTGGAAGGGAAACTTGCCGATGGGAGGGACAAGTTCGATCTGCTGAGGGCAACCTTTCCGGCAGGAACCGTCACCGGAGCCCCAAAGATCAGAGCGATGGAGATCATCGAGGAGCTCGAAGGGGTTAAGAGAGGACCATATGCAGGATCGGTCGGCTACTTCGATCTGAGGGGCAACATGGATATGTGCATAACAATCAGGACAATCGTTATAAAGGATGGAAGATACTACCTGCAGGCGGGCGCCGGGATTGTATACGATTCGGTGCCGGAACGGGAATACGAGGAAACGCTCGATAAACTGAGGGCGCTGGCCCGCGCGATCGAGATAGCCGAGGAGGGATTCAGATGATACTCGTTGTCGACAATTACGATTCATTTACCTTCAACCTCGTCCAGATGATGGGAGAACTGGGCGCAGAGCTTTTGGTTATGAGAAACGATGACGAGAGGCTCCTGTCAGACGGCAGTGTCAAGCCCGAGGGAATCGTGATCTCGCCCGGGCCCGGAAAACCGGAAAATGCCGGCCTCTCGAACAAGGTAATAATGAAGTACCAGGCATCTGTACCCATTCTCGGCGTCTGTCTCGGCCACCAGTGCATCGCACAGGTATTCGGAACCAGGATAAAGGGTGCGACCAGGATCCTCCACGGGAAAACATCGAGAATCTACCATGACGGAACGACGATTTATAAAAACATCTCCAATCCTATGAAGGCGACCAGGTACCATTCCCTCATAGTGGATGAGGAAACATTGCCGGATTGCCTGGAGGTCTCTTCCTACACATCCGAAGGCGAGATTATGGGAATCAGGCACAGGGAATACCGCATAGAGGGAGTGCAGTTCCATCCCGAGTCTGTGCTCACCGATGAAGGTAATATGATGCTCAGGAATTTCCTGGAGGCGCTGAAATGATACGTGAAGCAATTGCAAAGATAGCTGATGGAAAAGATCTCTCGAGGGAAGAAGCGATCCGTGTCATGGAGGAGATAGCCACCGGCGCAGCAAAGCCGCAGCTCATCACAGCCCTCCTGGCTTCCCTCAGGACGAAAGGCGAGACGGTTGATGAAATCACCGGCTTCGCAACAGTGATGAGGCGGCATGCAATCCATATCAGCCCAACCAGATCGGACCTCGTAGACACATGTGGAACAGGGGGCGATGGTGCGAACACGTTCAATATATCAACCGCCGCTTCCTTCGTCATCGCCGGTGCCGGCGTGGGAGTGGCGAAGCATGGGAACCGGGCTGTCTCCAGCTCCTGCGGCAGCGCGGACCTGCTGGAATCACTCGGAGTGGAGATAGTGCTGGGCGAGAAGGAGGTGGCGCGATGCATCGATGAAGTCGGGATAGGATTCCTGTTCGCCCAGAGACTCCATCCGGCCATGAAGCATGCCGCAGGACCGAGAAAAGAACTCGGGATGAGGACCGTCTTCAATATGCTGGGTCCACTGACAAATCCGGCCTCCGTGAAACGTCAGCTTCTGGGTACCTTCGACGGGCGTCTCGCTCTAAAGCTGATCAAGGTCATGGCCGAGCTCGGTGCCGAGAGGGCTCTTGTTGTACACAGTGACGACGGCCTGGATGAAATCTCCATCTCGGGTCGAACATCCGGATACTACTTCGATGGTGAGCGGATCATGAGGATACTCATGACGCCGGAAGAATACGGCGTGAGGAGCGCTCCCCTCGAAGCAATCAAAGCCAGAAGTCTTGAGGAAAGCAGAAATGTCTTTCTCTCTGTTTTAAACGGCAGTAACGGACCGGCGAAGGACGTGGTGCTTCTGAACGCCGGGGCAGGACTTTTCGTGGCCGGCCTCTCTGCCTCTATCGGCGAAGGAGTGGAACGTGCGAGGGAATCCATAGACAGCGGAAAGGCTCTCGAATCGTTCGAGGGTCTTAAGGCGATTTCCCGGGAGCTTGGTTCTGGCCAAAAGAGGGGCTAGATTTCTAGAAGTGGTGATCTGTGAACAACCTATAAAAGAATAGGCGAATGGAGTAAACCCGATGGATTTCCTCGAAAATATCGTTCGTGAGAAACGAAGTGAGGTCGAGAGTCTCAAACGGGCGAAGCGGATCGAAGAGTTCTACGAAGAGGCGCTCGATGCCCCTTCCCCGCTGGATTTCAGAAAATCGCTCGGGGAAGGTGTCTCGATAATCGCTGAAGTGAAGCGAAAATCGCCCTCGAAGGGTGTGTTCTCCGCCATAGGTGATGCCGTCCGGCTATCGCTCCTCTATGAAGAGAACGGGGCGAGAGCGATCAGCGTACTCACAGACCGCGAACATTTCGGGGGAAGCGTGACTGACCTCGAAGAGGTGAGACGGGCCGTTCGGATACCGCTCCTCAGGAAGGATTTTCTTATAGATCCCGTCCAGGTGTTTGAATCAAGAATCATCGGGGCGGATGCCTTTCTCCTCATCACATCGCTCCTTGAAGAGAGGTTACTCGGTGCCATGATCGGAATCGGTGAGGAGCTTGGCATGTCTGCCCTGGTCGAGGTGCACACTGTCCCGGAGCTCGAAAAAGCCCTGCGCTGTGGTGCCGGCCTAATTGGTATAAATAGCAGGGATCTCAGAACCTTCAACGTCGACATCAGAACGGGGATCGAACTGATCGGAAAGATCCCTCCCGGAATAATAGCGGTCGCCGAGAGCGGAATTGCAACCGAATTTGACATCGCCGCACTCACACGGGCTGGATTCAGGACTTTTCTCATCGGCGAGGCGCTTGTGACTTCCACCGATCCGGGCGAGAAGCTGAGGGATTTTCTCGCCGCGGCGGAGGCGGCAGTGAGAGGAGGAGTCGGTGCTGGTTAAGATCTGCGGAATCACAAGGGCCGTCGATGCGCTCGCCAGTGCTGAGGCAGGCGCTGACATGCTTGGTTTAGTGTTCGCGAAATCGCCGAGGAGGATAGAAGTCGAAAAGGCCCGTCGTATCATAAACCAGATCCCTTATGGGACTGCATGGGTGGGAGTGTTCCAGGATCAGACCCTTGATGAGACGGCAGGGATAAACGAACTGCTCGGCCTCGACTATATACAACTTCACGGCCGGGAGCCGCCTGAGTTCTGCAACCTGCTGTTCGAGAGGACCGGCGCCGGCATCATAAAAGCAGTGAATGTGAAAGGCTTGAAGGACCTGGATGATATAAAGCGATATTCACTTGATTGTGTGTCTTTTATTTTGTTAGATTCGCAGAGTGGGGAAAAAGGAGGCGGCACGGGAAGGACATTCCCCTGGGAGGAAGTGGAAGGCTTTGATGAGTTCGGGAAACCACTGATAGTTGCAGGCGGCCTCAACTGCTTTAACGTTAGGGAAGCCATCAGGAGACTTGCACCGGCAGGGGTCGACGTGTCGAGTGGAGTCGAAGTGGATAATTCACCAGGTATAAAGGACATCTCTTTGGTGAGGAGGTTTATCAGTGAAGCAAAAGCTTATACTACCCGATGAGAGGGGCTGGTTCGAAAATTTCGGCGGCAGGTTTGTTCCCGACACTCTGATGACAGCTCTGGAAGAAGTGAGGGTAGCTTACGAGAAAGCACAGGCCGACGCCGGTTTCAAGGAGAGGCTGGATTACTACCTCAGCCGCTATGCCGGGAGGCCGAGTCCACTCTATTTCGCTGAGAGGCTGAGTCATAAGCTCGGCGGACTCAAAGTCTACCTGAAACGGGAAGACCTCAACCACACCGGAGCTCATAAGATAAACAACACCCTCGGACAGGTCCTCCTCGCACTCCGGATGGGAAAGAACCGAATCATCGCTGAGACGGGAGCCGGCCAGCACGGCGTGGCGACGGCAACAGTCTGCGCCCTGTTCGGGCTGGAGTGTGTCGTTTACATGGGCGAGGAGGACATAGAGAGGCAGA
>JBHIFB010000160.1:0-6316 GCA_046760905.1 Candidatus Glassiibacteriota bacterium
GCCTGGTTCTGCTGTACAATGAAAGCAGATTCCTGTTTGGCTGTGAGCTCAACAGCTCAGTGAAATTCCTTGCAGCCACCATGAGCCCCTCCTCTAATCCAGAGGAGAGGCCCTCTCGAACCATATTCAGGAAGCCGAGGTAGGCTTCCAGGACTCCCGGTTTCAGTGACTTCCGTGCCCTCCTCGAAGCCATGAAGATCTGAAGGAGCTTTCTTACCCGGTTTTCAGACCAGATCCTGGCCAGGAGACTTAGGAGGCTCTCCGTACCGTTTCCCTCGGTCTGCTTCATCATATGCTCATCCTGACGCGAAATCAGAACCGCGGCCGGTTCCAGAACATCCGCCCGACCGAGATGATCCACCAGATCAAGTTCTAATGCTTGAGTCGCTGACAGACTCCCGCACGTCTCTATCAGTTCGAGAACGCGAGGAAGATCCAGGCGTTTAATAAGTGAGAAGGCTCCACCGAACGGAGGGATTAGACCCAGGCTCAATTCCGGGAAGTGGATCCGGCTTCCCTCGGACAGGGACATGATCCTCCTGTCGCATGCGAGTGCAAGCTCAAGGGCGGGACCGTCTATGCTCCCCGTCATCAGGCAGAACGTCGGGATCTCCAGGCTCATTAGTAACTTGAGAGTATCCTGAGCCTCGAAGCAGAACCTCCTGACCTCGACCTGGTCCATGTCAAGCAGCTCCTCCACCGGGTAGCCGGTACTATCTCTGTGTTCGTTTCCGACACTGATTAAAATCCCCTGACAGTCCTTCGATTTGTAGAGTTTTTCGAGGAGGCTTCTGAGTTCCCGGAAATGTGATCTTGTGAAGGCGACGCCTCCAACCCCATCGGCCTCGAAAGATATCCGGATGAAACCGGTCTCACCTACGGGTTTGATAATCAACCGGTTCATATCCACCTCACACACTCTCCAGAAGCACCGTCATTGCCTCCCCCCTTACATCCTCATATGCAACTGCGCCCAGCTGGATTTGATTTTGCGCCATGTAATCCGTTGCATTGATGAGCATCATTATTCCGGAGCATGAAGACACGAAGCCAAATGCTAGCGAACCCCCCGATGGATTCACAGTAGGTCTGCCGTCAGTCTCATCTCTATCAGCAATAATAAATCGCTTGCTGTCTATCTCCAGGTGCTTCAGGGTTGAGATCGCCTGGGCCGAGGTCGTTTCCATCACCTCGAGTACTCCAATATCCTCGAGAGAAACCGCTTCTTCCGACAGCAGAGATCCGAGTGCAATAGCAGCCCCCGCTCCCAGAAGATGCTTGGGGATGCCAATGTGCTTTAGACCGGTGATTCTCAAAATCCGTCCGCTTCCGGCAGAGTGAGCTCTTTCCGTCGTGGTCAAGAGAAGAGCCCCCAGACCGATTCTCGAGGGTGCAATGAAATCGCACACAAGCATTTGCTTCCCGCTATTATCGAAATTCTCCTGCAGGCAGAAATCCGTAGGGTTGATCCCTCGCTCGATACCATCTTTTTCGAAAATGCTCTCGAAGTAGGGTGGAAACCCAATCTTACAAACCCCTGCCATCGTTCCCCGTCTCGCCCTCGCCGATGCTTTCCTGATCGAAGCCTCTGCGTAGGCTATCCTTTCCCCGAAGGTGGATGGGTACCGATCGGTCACTTTCATGGAGGGATAGGAGCGCAAGTCCAATGACTTCCGGGGAAAGCCTTCGCCTGTTCCCAGACCAATGATGAGAGCGGCTTCAGTGTCCCCGCTTGACACCCGCATGGCCGCATCCATCAAGGTCGCGAGGTCGGAGCCGAATCCTGAGGAGATTGAGAGGAGACGGAAGTGCGTGTCGAATCCGAGTGACCTGCAAGAAGATGCAACTTCATCCATCACCGCTCTCCCGACGGGGGCAGAGGAAGCAACGATGACAGTATCTATCGAGGATGGGTGTATGGCTGAGGAGAAAAGAAGCTCGCCTGCTACGATCCGTATGAGCTCTTCATCAGGCACTTCTGCAAGGCAGGCATCCGGTTTTATGAAGGGAGTCCTGAGAATGCCAGCGATTGCCGATTCTCTGGAGGATATCGTCGGACTCATTATAAAGTGTAAAAAAGTCGATGCGTGTTTTAACTTACCGGTAACTATGGTGGGTGGAACAGAACCCATCTACGCATGGAAATAAATCTATACATCCATCTAACGGAGTGCAAGCCATCCGGCGAGATAGGAAAATTTCCATCTCACGATTTCAGCCGGAAACCCTGCATTTTCTAAATATTTTCTATAACATTACGGCCTCTTTCATCGCGGTTTTCATCGTTCTATCAGTAATAGAAACCTGATTTAAGTTCGAAGACAGTAAGGTAGTTATCCTGTATTTTTTTTAGAAATCCAGCCTTCTGTTTAATCAATACTTAGATAATGATTAAATGGAGACACACAGGAATGCTATGACGCTCTGTCCGTCAGTTTGTAAATTTTTATAACCGGTCCCGGTCGGATCCGACCATCCTCTCTCATCCATGGCAAATGATCGAAGAAACTTGATTCGGTCTCATCAGTAGCTTCGGAAGTCGGGTAAGGTGAGAAAGTTTTTATAAGATAAGCTTCCTCATCCAGATCTTTGTAAAATTTTGCCTGCTTGTGATAGATGCTCGAATTTGCCAGGTAACGGGAGGAGAATCTGCTGCTGCTAATGAAATATTCCACACCAACGGATTTACAACGAGAGACATCAAAATCTACATCGGAGGATGAATTTCCCAAATAGAACATATTGTATGTTACACTCGGGCGTATTGGAAGATTAAGCAGGTATTGTAGTTCCATTTTCCTGCGTTGGTTTTCTTGATCTTGTATCTCCTTTTTAAGCTGATCTGTACTCTTTTTCACCTGTGGAAATTGCCACAGTCTATCGCTTTCAAAGGCAAGCAAGCTTCCCTGAGCTATGTTCGCCTCTATCCATTCCTTTGCCAGGGTACGGGTATCTTTCTTTGTCAGGATATAATCTATTCGGGCCAGACCGAAAAGAGGTCCCACAAGAAGAACAACAAGAGCCACGGAGAGGATAGGGGTTTTCACTCTTGGCCGGAATATCTGCATTGAGGTGAGAAAATCGAGGGAAAATGCTGAGCATATACAAAGGAATGGTATCATAGGAACCGTATAGCGGGAAAATACAGTCTTCCAGCTTCCGATTATCAAATAATGAAGCAGCGGGAAGACAAGTAACAATACTTCATTCTTCCTCTTCCTCAGCAGGATGAGTACAATCCCGAAGATGGCCAGTACCAACAGCCAGAGGCCCATACCTTCTCTCAAGGAAGTCGTGAGATGATAAATCCAGCCATTGCTCACACTTTCGAAACCGAAGTGCCCTGTTTTCATATGCGTTGCTTCGAAAGTGAAATCGCGAAGGAATGTTTTATAGTCTATTAACACAAAGGGCGAAGCTATGAAGAAGCTGAGTCCAATTGTTATGAGAGAGATCAATAATCTTGGATGAAAGATCGCGGTTCTCACATGGAGCGGATCAGTCTTTTCGGTTTCTCGGAGGAAGTGGGCAACCCAGATGGGCAAAAGCAAGAGTCCTACATTATACTTCGTAGCAGTTCCCAGACCGACAAACAAACCGGCTAAAATGTAATCCTTTACTCTACCTGAATAATATATCCGGTATATAAAGATAAAAGAAAGTATTACAAAGAAAGTTGAGGGTACGTCAGTTGTAATATAGTGTGAGTGTCTTACATGCATGATAGAGACGGCCAAGATTAAAGAACCAATCATTCCGACTCTTTTCGAAAAGACCTGTTTTCCGAGAATGTATGTGAGTATTATGGTAGCGGTGCCGAAGAGTGCAGTAGTGCCCCTACCTATCAGGTAGAAGGCAGTAGGGTCTATGAAATAACTGTAGGCAAAATCCTGGACAGAAGAAAAGATGCCTGTGAAAAAGCCTATCACGAAGTAGCAGCCGTAGAGAAAGAACAGGAGATACATGAAAAAAGTGGGATAGTTAAACCAATGCGGGTTGAATCCCTTCTCACCCATTACAAGAGCTTTCTTCACAAGGCCTGGTTCATTGGGGTGATACAAATATGGCAGGCCAAAACTAATTCCCCAGAAACGGAGTGCAAATCCCAGAATTACAATCGCCGATATTATTCCAAACTCGCTTGTCCATAAATTCCTCCTCATAAAAAGTAAAAGCCCTTTCATTATAAATCCTCAGTTATAGTGGCGATTTGATTCGCCGGTTAATGATTTAGATAAATTCAAAATTCACCGGCATTGTCTTAATATATAATTTTAGCAAAATCAATGCCATGCAAGCAACCAGCATTCTAAGGATTTCATAATCTTCGCCCTTAAGGAACCCGGAGTTGCGGAGCGAAGGAACTCCTGGCTTTACTCGAAAAAATGGGGAAACTCCACTTCAATTAAGATTGAAAATTACGGAAAAAAGATAGATATTACGCAGATATGGAACACCCGCATTATATTCTTCGGCAGCTCATTGTGTGGGGTATCCGGTTCGATTTTAAAGGAAGGAGTAACCGATGCTGAAGCGACTTGGTACAGTGACCGTCCTCTTGATCCTCGCATGCCACAGCCCGGCTATCACAGGCAGCCTTGACGAATGGACCGATTACTTCGATGGAAGATTGAAAATCGGCGGACAAATAAGATTCAGAGCCGAATCGAGGTCAAACTATGACTTCAACAATCAGGCCGACTCACCGCTTGAAGATGACGGTTTCTCTCTCTCAAGAGTGCGCCTCAACTTCGATGTGAATCCAATAGAGCAACTGCGGTTGTTCATCGAGCTCCAGGACTCCCACCAGTTCGGCACCGACATCGCAACGAGCCGCAGAGTCGGCCCGGGAGCCTTCGAGGATCGCATCGACATCTTCCAGGCCTACCTGGATTTGCACAACATGGGCAAAATACCCTTGACGATTCGCCTGGGGCGCCAGACGCTCGCATTCGGAGCAGAGCGTCTGGTGGGGTCTTTCGGCTGGAGCAATGTGGGACGGAGCTTTCAGGGCATCAGTCTGATCCTTGAGGAGGAACCGGTTGTAGTTCAGGCCTGGTGGACCAACGTCATCGTCCCCGAGGACAAGGTATTGAACGAACCCGATTGGGCCGATGATTTCTTCGGGGTGCATGCGTCGTGGAAGAACATCCCCTCGGCGAAACTGGATACCTACTTCCTGTTCAGAGACAACAGCGACACCGGCAGAAGGATTTACGCTCTCGGAGGCCTGCTTCACGGGACCCTGCTTGAAAGCGAGGCTATCGACTACAACGCCGAGCTGACCTACCAGACCGGCGACTTCTCGAGTGATCTCGACCACAGCGCCCTGGCTTTTCACGCAGGAGCGGGCTACACTCTGAAACTGCTGGTGCTTAATCCGCGCTTCGGCTTCCAGTATAATCTCGCCACAGGAGATGAGAATCCCTCAGACACAGAGAACAGGACGTTTGATAACCTGTATCCCACAAATCACGGGCATTACGGCTACATAGATTTCCTGAGCTGGCGAAACATGCGTAACCTGAAGCTGGAATCGAGCCTGAAGCCTTGCGACAAGTTAACGATAAAGGGGGACCTACACCTCGCCTGGCTCGAAGATGTCGAGGACGCCTGGTATAACGCCGGTGGTGGTGTAATCCGTGGTCAGGATGCATCCAGAAAAGCAGATACGTTCCTAGGGCATGAAATCGATATCACGGCGAGGTGCAGCTGTATTGAAGGCCTAGACATTCTTGCTGGATACTCCCGGTTCTTTACCGGTGGCTTCGTCGAGGACACGGGCGATTCCGACGACCCTGAGTGGTTCTTCCTACAGACAGCCATCACGTTCTAAAAATGCGGCTGCCACTTTTTTCAGCTTTTCAGTCAATGGACTGCGGGACGTGGCACTGAAGGCAATTGTACCTTATCCCGACGATCATACCTTCCTTCTCTTCCCCTGTGTACTCGTTACTGAAGTGGGAGGTGGGAACTTTCGTCGCCACGTGCCCCTCACTCACCTCAACTCCCTCCAGATGGCATCCGAGACAGTCGTTTGAGAACCTGCTGATCTCCAATCCCGTCACATCGTGCGGCACCATCGGAGGTGCGATTGAATAAGGTCTCTCGAGGAGAGTCGTTTCACCCGGCTGGTCTGTCGGATAGATGTTCATTCCGGGCTGTCCGGTGGCAAGCCCGCTTCCCTGCTGGATCTTTTGGGCTGCGATGCCGTATGCAGTCATGAAAACGAACAACCCCGACAGAAACAGCTTAATCTGTTTCGGAAGATTCATAGCCTACACTCCTTCAGGCTCTCTCAAGTCTGACCGCACAT
>JBHIFB010000161.1:0-6295 GCA_046760905.1 Candidatus Glassiibacteriota bacterium
CGTTCCCCCAGACCCCCACAGAGTGGTCGCTTCCCAGAGTGATAATATGTTACCGAACGGTTCTTCAAGAGTCGTATGGACAGACCTGTCACCTGGAAATTGGATCGATCAGGGAACCTGAAGATTGCAGAAGAAAAACCTGGAGCAAACAGTTCATAAACCTGAAAAAAGACAAGTTATGGTTAAGATCATCACATTGTAGACCGAATTAGATTCTATTGAAAGATTTCCACACACTTGATTAGGAGGCTTTCCGGCAGTTGGGGATTGAGGTTTCAGACACTCCGAGGGACTTTTTCAGAGATCTCCTCACGACAAGTGAAGACACCGCACTGAGATTTCCTGCCGGATGATAACCCTGAAGCTTCCCAAGCGCGTGCTGAAGAGGAAAATTCAGGTTTCACAACAGGTTGACAATACTGGCCCCTACGGATATTATTACAATTGGAAAGGTTAAAACTACGATCATTTTTATGCTGCGAAAGGAGGGTCCCAGGAAGTACGGTACAGGGGTAGAATCTCATTCCATTTCAAAGCAATGATGCGAGTTACTCTTTTTAGTTATTCTTCAAGGTGGTTGAAGCTGATAGTTTAACCGGTTCCGGTTGTAAAGCTTCCCATACCCGCTCGTAATTTCATTATTCACTAATATCAAGCATACTCGCGAGAAATCCTGTTGGTTTCCGGATAGTTCCAATATTTCGACGATGCAGTGAAACCAGCATTCAGGGGGTGAAAAATGCAAGCAGTGATTATTGCAGCCGGTAGGGGAACACGCCTTAGGAGAGTCTTTTCCCCGAAACCACTGACCCCGATTTTCGGACTCAGTCTGATCGAGAGGATCGTTCTGGTCGCAAAGCTGGTGGGAGTGCGCGACTTTAAGATAGTGGTGGGCTATGAATCCGACAGGATAAAGCAAGAACTGGGAGATGGGAGGAAGTATGGAGTATGCATAGAATATATCGAAAATGAACACTGGGAGAAAGGAAACGGCGTCTCGGTCCTGAAAGCCAGGGAGCATGTGAATGAACGTTTTTTACTGCTCATGTCAGATCACCTGTTCGATGAAGTGATCCTGGAAGAGCTACTTAAGGGAGGAGTTAATGAGACTAAATCCGTAGTGTGCATCGACACAAACCTCTCAGGCGATCATTTCGACCTGTATGATGCAACAAAGGTGAGGTTTGAGCACGACAAAGTAAAAAAAATAGACAAATACTTGAATGATTTCAATGCTGTAGATACCGGTGTGCTCCTTTATACAAGGGAGATATTCGATGCACTCGATGAGAGTGTGAAAGCGGGAAGGTTCAATCTCGCGGATGGAAATCAGGTGCTGGCTGATCGGGGAAGGCTTGGGGCCTTGGATATCACAGGATGCTTCTGGATAGATGTAGATGATGAGAAAGCGCTTAAAAAGGCACGAAAAAGGCTCATTCAACAATTGTTCAAGCCGACTGACGGACCGATATCAAAGCAAATGAACAGGAGGCTCTCAACGAGAATCTCCGCTTTCCTGGCTCGATACAACGTATCTCCGAACTCGATAACGCTTGGAAGCTTCTGCCTGTCTATGCTCTCGGCCCTGTTTTTCTTCCTAGGTGGACACGCGAATGTTCTCGCTGCCGGGATCATGGCCCAATTGTCCTCCATCCTGGACGGTTGTGACGGAGAAATTGCACGCTTGAAATTCAAATTCAGCGTGTTCGGCAAATGGCTCGATAAGGTGCTTGACCGCTACGCAGATGGATTGATTGTCCTTGGAATGACCCATGCCGTATGGAAAGCCACGTCGAATGAACTGGTATGGCTGGTCGGTTTTCTTGCCATGACGGGCACCTTCATGAACAGCTATACCGCGACAATTTATGATGATCTCTTGCGCAAAGAATTTATCAAATACAACTCGATGCGAATCGGAAGGGATGTGAGGTTGTTCATAGTTTTCCTCGGTGCCCTGTTCAATCAACTATTCATCACAATCGCCATACTCGCTTTAATCACGAATACAGAATCCATACGCAGGCTGTTTCTACTTAAAGATGCATACCGTATCAGATCGGTGCATTAAATATGAAACATATAGCGTTTGTTAGTTGATGGACGAATTACGCACTTCCTTTATCTGTAGACAACCCTGCAGGAGCGATGGTTGACTGTGATGTAGTAGGCAACTGTCATTCAGTAACCAAGAACTTGAAACTGTCCTCGTCAAACACTATTCCCGGTGGGAGACCAACAGCCGACCAGTACTTATATACACCCGGGGGAGATGCCATTGGAATGTCATGAGTTTTATGTATCTGACAGGAATGGCAGTAGATTCCAGTTCCTTCATAGTCGGCAATGTTCGCCATTATTGTATTGCCATGTATGGTGGGCGAAGCGTAACTACAATAAATCGAGCCGCCAAGTTCACTCGTGTTTCAGTCGCAGTAAATTCCACCACCATAGACATCTGCGGTGTTACCGGTAATGGTATTGTCATGAATAGTAGGAGAAGAATAGTAATCACAATAAATAGCTCTGCCGTAAGAAGCTTGATTTCTTTCAAATGTGTTATTTGTGATCGTCGGAGATGAATTCCAGCAATATACCCCTCCCCCGAAGGTACCTCCTGAGTTTCCTAAGACAGTATTATCCATGATGGTCGGGGCTGCAGCGTTGCAAAGTATCGTGGCACCGTACACAGCCCAGTTTTCTTCAATTGCGTTAGCCTTTATGATAGGAGAAGAGTCAATTCATGATTTGGAGGTCTCTGAAAAAGTCCCTCTTCGCTCATGCGGCGAGTGTGAGATCACGCCAGGCAAGACCCTCCGGAGCATTAGGTAGCTTCTCGCAGTGAAGAAATCCCAGGGAGACATACGAAAGAGAAAATCAGCCCACATGAGCTGATTGCAGGACTCATGACCCATATCCCCAATCCCCGGGAACAAAACTTTCAATGCCGCCGTTATTTTCTATGGCTTTCATGGGAATATTCCATTTTAAGAGTTCACCTCTTCACCTCAGGGAATAACAGTAAAATCAAAGAAGCCCCTTGCATAGATGGTCTCGTCGTTCAATCCGACCTTCATTATATATGTATACGTACCGAGCGGAGCATAAATCGGAACAAACTGGCTCAAATGCACCGACGGGTTCGACTGAGCCGGTAGCGTCAATGAATATGGCCCAAAAATGGGATTACCCCAGTACGGCGTCCCTCCGGGAAGAAGAACATCTGACCACACGCTCAGCGTAACTGGATAATCAGCCGCATTGGTCCCAGTCACCGTAAATCCAAGATCGCTTCCCCTCTGCACGGTCGGTGAGTCGGGTACCAGCGATACCGATACCGGATAGGATAACTCTAGATACACATCATCTATGTACCAGCCAGGACCGTTTACACTACCATCTGAACCAAAGGTGAACTTGAACTTCACCTGCTCACCCAGGTATGACTCCAAATCAAAAGTCGCCAACTCCCAACCTTCGCTGGTCCCGGTGTATCCAGCCTCATCATTCCAGTTCATTGAACTAGTGGGATAACCCCCCTGTGGAGTGATAAGCGTCCAGCTGCTGCCACCATCCGTGGAAATCTTCACATTACCGCCGTCATGGCCCGACTCGCTCTCATACCAGTGGTAGAAGTTCAAACTCGCTGAGGTTGTCTCCACCAGATCATATGTCCTCGAGGTGAGAGGTGAGTTTGCGTTTCCGCCATAAGGCCCGTCGAGGTTGGTTGCCCAGCAATTATCACCCCAGTGGGCACCGCCAGGGCCGTAACTAGAAGGAGTTCCCCATTCCCACATATACAGCCCGGTGTATCCTCCATCATCGTCCTCGAAACTCTCAGCGAGATCCAGGGCAAATGAGAGTACAACCACTCCATTCTCTTCGACGTATGCAGACTGCGTCTCGCCAACCCAGGTCGGAAGAACCGCCTGCACCTGATAAGTTGCACCTCCGGGGATGGTAAAGGAAAAATATCCATTTTCATCTGTGTATTCTGGAGCAAGCGGTGTGTTGAGTACAGTCACTTCCACGTCGACCAGCGGCTGGCCATCAAGTGCACTCCGAACCGTTCCCTCGATAGTGCCAGGCTCTGCTGCTTCAAGCTCAAAATCGAGCCAGGCCCCACTATCAGGCGGAACGTAAACTTCCTGCTCCTGAGGCAGATATCCGTATGAGCTTGCTTCCACAACATAGGTCGAGTCATCCCCAACAGAGAGCGAATAATAACCGGTGGAGTCGGTATGGGTTTCCTTGTTAGATCCAACAACACGAATGGCTGCAGACAGAGGATCCCCGGTGGCAGCATCGGATACAAAGCCTTCGATATATCCAAGCGGTGTCATCTCAGCCAGCTCCGCAAGCGTTGCCAGAGACAGTTTACAACACCTCATCTCGTAAGTCAGATCCATGTTTTCGATTATATCATTCGGTGTATGATAATAAGGATTGAAATTCCATTCATGATAGAATACCGCATGATAACCAAACTCCCAGAAACTGTAATTATCACTATAGGCAAAGCCGCTTGGAATTACATCCAGGTTGATGTAGTCATAATACTCCTCTGCCACAGTATCTGTAAAATCAACAATCCATAATGATGGATCATCATGATAGACTTTGACATGAGTTCTGTCATATTCGCTCTCGGCATACCCTATCATATCTACATTGAGCGCTGCCACGATATTATCGCCATTTTGATATGCCTCCTGAACATAGACATGACTGCCGAGCATCCATTGCTCCTCACCGGAGAAAGCGACGAAACGAACAGTATGATTAAAAGCATACTGACTCATGATCTCGGCGGCGACCATAGTTGCAGCAGTGCCACTAGCATTGTCATCAGCTCCTGGGCAACCTGATACGCTATCATAATGACCGCAGATGATGTATATTTCATCACTCGAAGGATCCACACCGGGTAACGTCGCTTCGATATTGTTCCCCGAGTAGCCGCCATTCGACCAGTAATGATAACGAACCTCGAGGCCCATATCAGCAAACTCATCATAGATATAGTCACCTGCATCGTCACAGGCCGGTGTACCAGTCACGCGAGGACCAAAACTGACGAGCCCCTCGATATACGTTAAAGCCGTGGATTCATCGATCTGCTCTATCAACTCGATGATATCCTCGTTGTATACTACTTGCTTGTGCCCCGGATAAGCTCGTGCTAATCCATAGCGATTCATTGATACCTCGCTATCATATGCAAAACTGCCATCAAGAGGTGTATGATCTGGGAAAGGTCCCCTCAGGTCGCCTCTCAGGCCAATATCGGATCCGATCACCGTGATGGCCATACCAATCGAAAGCACAAGAATAAGAAGAGCTATTCCTCCCATGTTCATTGCAACGTTCCTCCTGAATTCGAAATCCTAAATAGAATCTCTTGAAAACTCACTTCTCCTCTCAACAAATGTATCATACCAGATGTGGGGAGGCATGTCAAACGTTTAATGAGAAGCGGAGGCGAGTCCTCTATGCACACTCTGTGCTCTTCGAGATCGGCTTAAGACTCATCTATGCACGAACGGCCTGTTCTGGGCGTTCGGTGTTGGGATAGGAAGAAGCTGGGGGATCATCGAGGATCCTCTTGGAGGAGAGATCGGGGGACCGCAAGCGGCACTAGATGTAGACCTATCTAAGGTATTTCCAATTTATAGTCCGAGGAGATCCTTTTCACTCCTTCCCGGTTCTACCAGGGATAACAGTCTCACTCCTTTCCGGCCCTACCGTGGATGGCGAAGCGTCCGGCTCCGGCTGCCGACAGAAGCAGGAACACGAAACAATAAAGAACCGCTGTCTCTCCCTGGTTCTGGATCGGCCAGAAGGCATTTCCCTGATGGAACATGAAGTAGGCAACGGCCATCTCGCCGGACAGGATGAAGGCCACAGGCCTTGTGAAAAAACCGAGCAAAATCGCCAGTCCACCGAAGAATTCCAGCACACCGCCAAGGCCCATCAATGAGAAAAAAGGTGCCGTCTGACCGGCCTCACCCATGAAACCACCGAACAGGCCGAAGAGCTTCTGGGCCCCGTGCTGAAGAAAAAGAAGCCCGCTGACTATCCTTAGAAGACCAAGTGCCATGCCGTGGAATCCGGCAGGAGCTTCCCCGTTCATTTTTCCCTCCTTTCTCAAGAGCTAAGTGGGCCGTTTCTCAATTACTGTAACGTATTTCCTCCTGGCACGGCCCACGGCCGGGGGTTCGGGGGGCGGCGGCCCGCCTACCGAGGGGTGTCCGATTGAGGAAGCGACCAGGTAGGAGCTTCCGAAAAGGGCCTT
>JBHIFB010000162.1:0-6275 GCA_046760905.1 Candidatus Glassiibacteriota bacterium
GCCTCAATAAATATCAAGGCGATGAAGCCGACGGTCACTCCCGTAACGTCCCTTGTAGTGAAAGGTCCGCACCGAGAGCGCCTGCAGCTTATCGCCATTCCGTTAGGCAACATGGAAGGCTTGGAAAGGGGGACGGTATGACTTCTCGATGCGCAAGTATCTGCATGATCGTTGCTGTTTGTTCCGCGGCTATCAGCATTCAGGCATTGGCTGGGGACAGGGAGCAGGCCGCCGAGAACAAGGCAATCGTGCTCAAGGCATTTGAGATCCTTGGCTCCAGGCAGTACGATAAGCTTGATGAGGTTATCGCCACTGACTATCGAAGACACTGTCAGGCGACACCCGAGGCAAAGGTGGAGAGCCTGGAGGACTTCAAGGCTCTGTCGGCGGAATGGGACAAGAGTTTTCCAGATGCCAAGATGGAGTTGGATCTCATAGCGGTGGAAGGCGATCTCGTGGCGTTCTACGGCAGGTTCTTTGGGACTCAGAAGGGCCCGATGGGATCGTTTCCGGCTACTGGAAAGTGGATGACATGTGATTTTGCTGGATTTCACCGACTCGAGGACGGGAAGATCGTTGAGACGTGGGTTACGTGGGACAACCTAGCGACGCTGACTCAGCTGGGTCTGTTTCCGCCACCTCCGCCCAGTGAGGGTGGTGCCGATTGAAAAGCTTTTGTCTATCAACTGCATGAACCTGACAATCTTGCCTGTCACTGTTCCTGCGGTTGCAGGCCCCGTGCCAGCCTGCGCCCGAAGGTTACGCAGCCGTTAGGACGATCTATCAAGACTTGACATTTTAGATGGTATTATATATAATACCATTATGAAACCGAAAATTGTTATTGACAAGAATGTTCTTATTGCGGGTTTATTATCCAGAAAGGGCGCCTCATTTCGTGTTCTTGAATTAATAAGTGAGAATAAATTTGATTTGGTGATATCTGTGCCTCTGATTCTTGAATATGAGGAGGCCACAAAAAGAAAATCCAGAACAATCGGACTTACTTACTCAGAAATTGATGACATTTTAGACTATATTTGCTTTGTCGCGGATCTGAGAGAAGTGTTTTATCTCTGGAGACCTTTTCTCAAAGACCCAAATGATGATATGATTCTGGAGTTAGCAGTAGAAGCAGAATGCGATTTCATTGTAACTCATAATATAAGAGATTTCGCAGGTTCTGAGAAATTTGGGATACATATAATTACCCCGAGAGAATTTTTGCGAGAAATAGGAGATTTGCCATGAGCGCTATAAGTGTGAGATTATCAGAATCACTACATCGAAAAGTGAGAGAACTTGCAAAGAAAGAGGGAGTTTCCATCAATCAATTCATCTCAACTGCACTTGCTGAGAAATTATCCGCTCTCTTAACTACTGAGTATTTGGAAAAACGTGCCAGACGAGGTGATAGAAGAAGATTCAAGAAGGCACTCTCCAAAGTCAAGAATCGAGAACCTTCCGAAGGAGATAAAATATAGGAACGGTCTAACACGACGTTCAAGCTGACACCTTCGGGGGTCACTGGGTCTTGGAAGCAATCCCCGCGACACTCTTAGTGCAGCTTAATGCCATTCCGTTATGCGAATGCAAAACAAAATAGGTGGATGAAAAGAATGAAGGTGAGCATCATTAGTTATTCCGTTGTGATCCTACTGCTTTCACTTTTGATTGGTTGTGGGGATACACCTACTGGTCCGCGTCAGGAATCAGGCGGTAATCTACTTCCAAATGGCAACTTCGAGAAAAATGGTGAGCCTACTCTAGAAGGATGGCAGGCCACAAGTGAAGATTCAGCGAACTTGACCGAAGACGCGCCTCCAAATGGAGGAAAGTGGAGTCTATTTCGAGAGACTGAATGGCTTCCCGCACCTCTTGGTTTACTAAGTGAGCCTTTGACCGGATTCCAAAATAACGATATTCTGCGGTTGTCTGGATTTGTCCGTGCAGTCGGGGTATATGGGGGTGGTTACATCGGTTTGTTGGTAGGTTCTGGTTCCAATCGTTCTATGTCGAAGATAATAACAACATCAGAGGCTGAATGGACCTTTCTTAGTTTTGATGATACGCTTTTAGTCACTGAGCGAGACTCCATTTGGGTAGTTCTAGATGCTCTTTCTACTGAGATTGCAGAAGATCCTACAGGAGCACTTTTTGACCTTATTTCCCTTGAGAAATTAAAGTGAGTGATTGAGGTGGGATGTTTTCATCGCATAATAGGCCGTTTAAGCTGACAGTCCGCTTCGCACGGTCCGTATCGTAAATGCTATTACTTCAGCATGGCTCCGCGGCCTGCAGCTTAATGACATGGCGTTAGCCACCAGCATTCTAATACATTCTGTAGGGTCATTTTCGATTCAAAAAGGGAGTTGATTGTGTGAGTATCCTATCAGGGATTAATTGGCCAATACGTTTGATCGTCATTCTTGCTGCGGGATCTATGATTTCGGTATGTTCTCCGTTCTCTAGGACAGGAGGCGAATCGACGGTTTCGAAGCATGTCTCTGCAAACGAAGACAATAAGACTATCGTTATGCAATTTTTTGAAGAAGTTGTCAGTCAGGGTAATATAGATGTTATCAATGAACTCCTCGCTCCTAATTGCAGATACTTCGATGCGGGCAATATTAGAACAACAAATATTCCAGAATTTATTGACTATTTAAAGGAAGCTCGCATGCCGTTTGACAGCATTTATGTGAAGATCGATAACCTAATCGCTGAAGGCAATCGGGTTGCGGTTCGCTGTTCATACCATTTGGTGATTGCTGGAGAACACTCCGTGGCACTGGTGATGGCCGATTTTCTTGTAGAAGATGGAAAGATTGTCGAAATGTGGCGTTGTGTTCCGGCAAGGAGCCATGGGAAATAGACATAAATCAAAGATCCAAATTAGGTACATTGTAAGAAGCTGACGATCGCTCCCGTCACGTCCCTTGTATGAGCAAGGTCCGAACCATTCGCGACCGCAGCTTATCGCAATGGCGTTAGCTGGCCCTTAATTGCGATACATATTCGGCTTGCTTGATGAAAAGATATCGAAGGAGGAGGTCCGATGAGCAGACGGGGACTGGTCATTGTCGCAAACGCGATCATCTGGGCTGCGGTTATCCTGGCATCGGCTGTCGTACTTCAAGGCACGGAGTATTTCGGGCAGATGCTACCAATCCTTGGTGGCGGTGCGGGAGGTTCGATTATCGTATTGGGAGGCGGTTTGCGCCGGGCCGGCGAGCGCTGAGGTCACGGCTCTGGCAATATAACACTTTCCTTCTGCTGTTTCACCTGTGCTCTCTCCGTGCAGGGATAGCGAGCAAGCTAATCACTCACTATAGCGGACCGGGGATGCTGCGGCAGAAGCAAGAGACAGTCACAATATGCATTCTTGGAAGAGCCAGTGAATGAGCCGACGACAATTCAACGATCTCAGCAAGGGGCAATTGCGATACTGATTCTTGGAAGGCTCTGTGAGGGCGCGATCCCCGATCGCTCAGCTCGCAGCCGTTAGGCCGCAACACGGGAGGGTGTCTTGAGCGCTCAGACCGAAGCCAGAATCCTCGGGTCGGTGGGCGGCACACCACTGGTAGAATTGACTCGTGTCGTTCCACAGGGGTTTGCCCGGGTCTTTGTGAAGGTAGAAGGCCACAATCCGACGGTGAGCATGAAGGACCGGATGGCTCTTTCGGTCATCGATCGAGCGGCCGCCTCTGGAAGGCTTTTACCCAGTGGGCGGGTGGTCGAGTACACGGGTGGCAGCACCGGAACCTCGCTTGCCTTCGTCTGTGCGGCTCGAGGGTACTCCATCACCGTAGTTACCTCGGACGCGTTTAGTCAAGAAAAGCGCGACCACATGCGCGCGCTTGGGGCAGAGGTGATCGAAATCGAGAGCGAAGACGGCCGAACGACGAAGAAGCTGATCCAGGGATAAGCGGCAAGCGCTATCGTGCTCGCCATTGTGTAGTATCGACGATGGGTGTATTTTACTTTTTTCGCCAAGATCCCTCTCGCAATAGTATAGTATTAGCAGTCAGAGGGGGTGATGGTTGATGTCCGAGAGTTTTCGGGAAGGAGAGCACAAACAATGATCGTCACAGCTGTTACAGTCTATGTGAAGCCGGAGCATGTGAACGATTTCATCGAGGCCACGGCGAAAAACCATGAAGGTTCAATCGAGGAGCCCGGCAACATGAGGTTTGACGTCCTCCAGTGCACTGATGATCCATCGAGGTTTCTGCTATATGAGGCATATGAGTCAGAGGAGGCGGCTGCCGCCCACAAATCAACAGAACACTATCTCAGATGGAAGGAAACGGTTGCTGACTGGATGGCCAGGCCTCGCGAGGGAATCTCACACAGGGTGGTATTTCCAGGGGAGCGGAGTAAATGGTAGTTCCGTCTTTCGAATTTACGAGAACTCCAGAGATCCGTTTTGCCCCCGGTATATACAATGATCTTGGCAGAATTATCGGGGAATTTGGCAGTACCGTTCTCGTCGTGACGGGTGAGAGCTCTCTTGCCAGGGCAGGCAAGATGGATGTCCTCGTTAAAGATTTCAGAAACAGATCGATCGATTTCTTTCACTTGATTGTTCATGGTGAGCCGACACCGGATCTGGTGGATGAAGCTGTTTCCAAGTTCGGGAAGAAGCAAATCGATGTGGTTCTGTCAATCGGCGGGGGGAGTGCTATCGATGCCGGAAAAGCCATCTCGGCCATGCTCCACAAAGATTCTTCCGTCTTCGATTTTCTCGAGGGCGTTGGATCCGGAAAGGAGCATGACGGAGTCAAGGTGCCGTTTATCGCGGTACCGACAACATCAGGTACGGGTAGTGAGGCGACTAAAAACGCCGTGTTGAGCCGGGTGGGCGCTGGTGGTTTCAAAAGATCGCTGCGGCATGACAACCTCGTTCCAGATGTAGCCGTTATCGACCCGGAATTGATGCTCTCATGTCCTCCCGACATCACCGCCGTATGCGGCATGGACGCGTTCACCCAGCTCTTAGAATCCTACGTGTCGACAAAATCGACGCCTATCACAGATGCCCTCTCCCTCAGCGGATTGGTACATATCAAAGACAACCTGCTACAGGCCTGCATGACAGGGGCAAACCAGATTGAGGTGAGAGCCGGAATGGCTTACGCTTCCCTCCTCTCCGGAATCACTCTCGCGAACGCAGGCCTGGGAATAGTACACGGCTTCGCATCGTCTATCGGCGGCCTTTTTCACATCCCGCATGGTATAGTCTGTGGTACTCTCATGGGTCCGGCGAACGATGTTACTATCAATGCTATAAAAAGCGGCAATGAAAAAAGTAAGCTCTACCTTGAAAAATACGCAAAAGTTGGAGCCCTTCTCTCAGGATGTGATCCAAAGGACATCGACCTGTGTTGTAAGCGATTGATCGAAACAATCTATGAGTGGACAGAGAAGCTGGAAATCCCCCTCCTGAGCGACTACGGCATAAGGACCTCAGACATAGACAGAATCATCGAGGAGACCGGCAACAAAAACAACCCTGTCAAGCTCGACCGCGAAGGGATGAAGGAGATACTATCAAGAAGGATACTATCTTAGCTGAGGGAATTGAATATCACAGACGAACGTGCATTAACAATGCTGTATTACGATACCGCCGCAGCTACTATTTCACAGGTTCCAACCGGGGAAAAAGCGCCTCACCCTTATTTACTTTTGTGCCATCGCGCACGCCGTCCCATCTCTCGAGATCCTTGAGCGTAACCATGCTGAAACCGCCCTCCATACCTATCTGAGTCCACACCTCGAATGCCTTGGACGGCATTATCGGCTTGGAGAGAATGGAGATGTGCCTCAGGGTTTCAACGAGGTTGTACAGGACTTCCTGGAGTTTTTCCTCCTTCGATTCATCCTTTGCTAGCTCCCACGGGGCATTCTCCTCGACATAGGTATCGGCTCTCTTGATGAGCTTCCACACTTCTGCACAGCCATTGTGCAGTTCGTAGGAGTCCATGTACCTCACATATTCTTTCCTGACCTCCCGAGCAGCAATCCGAAGCGGGTCATCATCCCGGAGCGAGGAAGGCCGTCTCACGATCCCATTCTGATACTTCACTACCATGCTGAGGACTCTGCTCAAAAGGTTCCCCAGTCCGTTTGCCAAATCAGCGTTGTACCTGTCAGTGAACCTTGACCATGAGAAATCTCCATCCTTCCCGCTCGGGATCTCCCTTACCAGGAAATACCTCACAGCGGCTGCCCCGTAATCCCTCGTGATATCATTCGGATCTATCTCGGTG
>JBHIFB010000163.1:0-6245 GCA_046760905.1 Candidatus Glassiibacteriota bacterium
CTGCGTTTCACTTCCAAGATACGTCACCGTATTTGTGAAACGCAGCACTTAGTTCTCTCAAAATGTAATGTCATACATCAATTTTTTTCCTCTTGACTTCTCCGACCTATTGATGTATTATTTTACCATGTTTCTGAGGGTTAAAAGAGGTGGAAACAAAAGATTCCCGCACGATTATCTCCAGATCGTAGAATCATATCGCGATGGAAAAACCGTCCGTCAGCGCGTGATTGCATCCTTGGGAAGACTGGATGAGTTACAGGCAAGAGGACAGATAGATGCGCTTATTAAAAGTCTTGCCCGTTTCAGCGAAAGGCTTGAGGTCATAGAGAAAGATCCTGATATTAGAAGCAATAGGAGTTAAATGAGGGAATCTGTTGATGTGAACCAGAATGATCGGTCCGACTTCCTGGAATGTTGTAACTGAAACACTGCCGATTCTATGAAGGCGTTAGGTCGAACTGAATTCGAACCTGATGTGAAGAGGAAATACGTTACCGTAATTGAGAAATGGCCCACTTAGGCGAAGAATGAGAAGATATGACAAGGTGATGAAATCGAGGGGGGAAACATCTCCTCCGGGAGAGATTTTTTTCTTTGCTATATGCGCTTCGGTTGGCGTAACGATATTGGTGACTATCGTCAACGAATATTGGGAAAGTGGTCTCTGGAATCTTTTAGCCCTTACACTGCGCAAGGCATATATCATCTCTCTTGCTTATATAATGATCGTTTACGGACTTCTTGCGATTGTGAAGAGGTATCTCGAAGGGAAAGCGGGCATTATTGCGCGAAAAAGCATCCTGGTTTTATTTGTGTTTTTCCCGATGGTATCGGCCCTGGATTACAGTAGCCCTATAAGAAGGATTGTTCATCGAAATGTTATAGCCGACGTCATGACCTATCTAACGGCTTTCGTAGCCGCCTTTTCTTTGATGACTCTGATCGAGTTCGTAAGGGAAAGGGATAGGTTGATGCGTCGCTGGATCGGGAAAACTCTCATTCCTTCCGCAGTATTGGGTATTGCAGCATGCATTCTCCCTTCCTTCGCAGGTGAAGAAAAGGCAGGGGGAAACATTCTTCTCATAACGATCGATACACTGCGTGCGGACCACCTTGGATGCTATGGTTATGTTAGGGACACTTCACCCAGAATAGATAGATTCGCCAGAATGTCATACGTTTATACGAATCCTATCGTACAGTGGCCGAAGACGAGCCCCAGTTTCTCATCCATCCTGACGAGCCTTTACTGCAGTCAGACCGGAGTGACCAGTCCGAGGCAAAGGCTGTCATCGAATATGACGACGACAGCTGAAATCCTAAGAAACACTGGTTACAATACAGCCGCAGTTGTGGGCAATGGGAATCTTGCAAAAAGATATAATTTCAATCAGGGATTCTCGATATACATCGAAGCATGGAAGGATGAGAAGATTGAATCAGGGAAGGCTTGCACAGCTCAACATATCACCGATCTTTCTCTTAGAGTTCTTCAGGACCTTGCGAGGGAAGGTGGATTCTTCATGTGGATCCACTACATAGATCCTCATGCTCCTTACAATCCACCTTCTAATTACAACGGGATGTTCGTGGGTGACAAGTACTTTGGTGACAAGAGGATCAAACTCAATGAAGGTTTCAACGACGATATTGGGGGGTGCCCGCTGCGGTCACGTCTCGGAGAAAACGACAACCTTTATTACTACATCGCCCAATATGATGCAGAAATACGCTATTGTGACTCTCAACTTGGAAGGATACTCGATTTCCTGGAAAGTAAACATCTCATACGGTCAACCATGGTGATAATAACTTCTGATCATGGTGAGAGTCTTGGCGAACACAACTACTATTTCGAGCACGGTAAGTTCCCTTACGATGCAACACTCAGAGTACCTCTAATAGTTTATGTTCCAAGTCTCGGGGAGGGAAGGATAGATTCGCCTGTCCCCCTGCTTGATATCCACCCGACGATCCTCGAATTCGCCGGAGTTGGAGGGGATGGTCCATGGGAGGGCAGAAGCCTTTTCGCTCAGATGAGGGAAGAGACTGGCGCACGTCGTGGGGTCTTCTCCCAGTCGGGTGGAGTGAAGAACCCGGTCTGGGCGGTGAGGCGGGGAAAGTGGAAACTCATTCATACCTCCTCCAGTAGATACAGGAGCCTCATGAGTGGAGCGCCTTACGAACTGTATGATCTGGAGAATGATCCGGCGGAAACCGTTAATCTCTCGGGCGCAGGGGTGGAAGTGGAAAATGATCTGAGGGAGGTGCTGAACCGATGGATTGAGGAGACAAAGGAAGGAATCGAGATGACAGAAGAACAAGTCGATATCTTCGAGAAATCAACCAATGAGAACCTGAGGGCGCTCGGCTATATAGAGGATTAAATAAACTCTCTGATGAGTTTCAATATTAGCTGGGTGATGGGGGATTACTGTATATACCCAAGATTTTTGAGCTGTTCCTTGACCTCATTGTCCGAGCTGGATCGAATTGTTCTGAATGAAGCTGAATGCGGACCATAGGAGTCAATATATTTGGTTGGATGATTGTCGAGGAAATATTCTTCGAAAACCTCCTCCACGACTCTGCCTCTCATGTCTTTCGCGACGGGTAAGCCTGATAGGTATAGTATCGTTGGGAGAATATCGTAAATATCCACCCTGTTGATTTTATATCCTTTCCTGATACCTTCACCGCTCACGATAAAAACACCATCAGGGGCATCTTCATGAATGCCGGATGGCTCTGTAGAATTTGATCTGTTCCTGTTTGCATGATGGCCATGATCAGAACAGATGAGTATATGTCCCTTATTCCCAAGAAGCTCGATGAAATCACCAATTATTTCATCCTGGTAGATGTAGTAATTTTCGATCACATCACCGTATTTTAATACATCTTCTTTATCCGTATCAGGAAAGTATTCCGGTTCCATCCATTCCCAGAAGCTGTGTTCGGATGCATCGATTCCCGAGAAGTAGATTGCAAACAGAGTTGGTTGATATGTCTCATAAAGGTATCTTCCAACGTAGTGTCTCCATTTATCGGTGTTGTAGCCCACTTTGAGGACTTTCAGTTTATCTACCTTCAGGTGAGAGAAATGATTATAATTCCCTGTCGCTACGGCATTTAATTCATCTGCCTTCAGATGAAGGAACCGACCCAATTCTTCACCTGAGATAGCAGAAGTCGATTTGACCCTTGAAGCTATTTCCTCAAACAGCGAATCCGGGTAAACGATCGAGCGTTCATTTTTTTCATATTCAGCGCTTATCCAACGAAGCACCCTATCGGATACCATGAAACCATTCACCTCTTCAGAAGGCCAGGAGCCCCACCAACCAACCACTCCAACAGATATGCCGGCTTCTGTAAGAATATTCCAGAAAGCCTTCTCGGCCCGTAATGTGCTCGTTATGGGTGATGAAACACTTCCCATTGTTTCCAATGTGCTTTTCAGTCCCAGGGCAAAAGTAAATTTGGAAAGAGGTCTCTTCAGGCCGAATACAGGATATACCAGAAAATCAGTTATACCGTGTTTTTGATATTTCTTCCCTGTAGCTATGCTTGTCCAGACAACCGGAGAAACAGTCGGAAAGATAGTTTTTAGAGACCCGAAGCTTCCAGACTCTATCAATCTTTGAATGTTAGGAAGTTTGTTTGATTCAATCAGAGGATTTATAACAGACCAGGTCATACCGTCAACTGCAATTATTAATAACTTCTTATCCTGTTCGTTTTCTGACTTTAAGCTGGTTTGTGTTAACGAGACGCTTTTCTCGTTCTTCGCTCTCCCCTCGAAAAAAAGCACAGATATTATGAAGGCCCCAAGAAGAAATAAAAAGCCGAGTGGCATCCATTTTTTCCGAGGGAGGAATGCCTTTTTAATCGGTAGATGTGTAATTGCAAAGGAAAAAGAAGCACCAATTAGAAACGCTGCAAGAACCATTGCAATCAAGCCTGGAATTGCAATTCTGGTGAGAAACAAAAGTCTGCCGGGTAGGACATCTTCATTCCAAAGCAATAGAGAGAAGATGAGAGACGAGCCGAGGCCGAAGAGGATCGGGAAAATCTGTCTGAAGGATTTCTGACTGAAAAACGGGATTTTCGTTATGGCGAGGCTTATGAAACCCAGGATGATGCTCCCGGCAATTCCATATAATATAATTAGATAAACAGTTATAACTATTGCATCCAGCGGATAGATGAGTAGCGCATTCCTATAAGCGAGAATACCACCGACGAAAACGGAATAGATCGAACCGAGGATAAGACCTGTGTAAGCACCGTATAAGAAGTACTTAGATATTCTCATTACCAGGGGTCTGATCGAGTTTTGAATGAGCCTCTTCGTATCTTAATACGACAGACACAGACAGCGGTCGGTACGCTAATTGATAAAATATTGTATTGATGTTTTTATTCATGTATGAGTATAGTGTACTTCGTATCCAATGTCAATGAAACTATCGCAGAGGATTTTCCCCTCTGGATGACACGCTTCCGTATCTGCGTGAACTTCAATTTGTGCCACGTGAGGTTTCCTTCTCACCGAAGTAATTTCCTCGGATTCACATTCTTAAGCTGATGCATGTTTCGTATCCTTAATTAGGCTTGCAATAAAATATGAGGCATACATCATCACGAACGGCATTATCGGAAACGAGTACCTGGAAATCGCATGTAAAAATCCGTAACACAGATTGAAATACAGTATAATGACGATAAAAGGAGCATAGAAATAACCGGCATGGTATCGCAGAAGAATTATACCGATCACAGCAAGGATGAGTAACGAGAAATTGACAAAAGCGTTGAATATACTGATACGCCTTGAATGCCCTCTGTACCAGAAATCAAGTACTGTCTTAATAGTGTTACTCACAAAGAGACCCGGCTTTTCCAGGATATTCTGTATTGCCAATTTTATATAAGTGTAATCTCTCTTTTCAGGATCGCTGTTATCGGCAACCCCGAACTCTCTTATCTGGTCAGCCTTCTCCTCGTTTTTGTCCGCAATCGTATTGCTATAAAGAAAATGGCCTCCTCTGCTGGATACGGGAATAATCTTTCCTGTGCACAGGTAATTCCTCACCGACCATGGAAAGATTGTGGAGATAAATATCGTCACCATGATAATTGAATTTGCGATTCTTGATCTTAATTTCACATCATCACCCCGTTTAACATAGATGAGAACGAGAGGCACGATAAGTAACAGGGATATAGGCCTGGTCAGGGCGGATAATCCCAGGAAAATGCCCAGACAAACGGCGCTTTTTCGATTGTTCGCGTTGATGAGGTCAAGAAAGAAGTGTGAAGCCATCAAAATCAAAAGAGCGAATAGTGTCTCCGTTATAAACATAGAGTTGTACAACATCGACTGCGGATATATAGCGAATAGAATCGAAGCAATCTTTGCGGTTGATGTGTCATGGGTCATCCTTCGGGCCAATTTATAAATATAATAGCATATAATTACCTGCATAGCATCCTGCACGAGAAACACCTTCCACTTACCGGGTCCGAGTATTGAGAATATCACAATCAAAAATAGTGTATAAAGAGGAGGCCTTACGGTATTAGGTGGATCTGTAGCGTGGATTCGATATCCGTTTCCGCTGATAACATTCAAGGCAATCTCATCATAGTTGTCATCGGCTGTCCAGCCATACTCATGTGCCAGATTGTTGTAAACAATAATATAGAAGAGTACTCTTAATAGAAATGTCACTATCAGTATATGTCTTAGATCTATGTATTGAACCGAAAAGGACACTTTTCGAATTAAAGGATTATTTGAAATGTTCATGACATCCATCCAAGAGGGCTGAGTATTCAGCTTAATTCTCATACTTAAAGATGTCGTTCGTTCAGATATAGAAAACGCCATGCAATTCTTACATCATATCCTAACCTTAATAAACACTTCAATATACATGCCACATTCTCTTATTCCCGACCCTGCGATGGTGACAGGTAGACACAATGATAAATCTCAAGCCTTAGAGAGAGGATATAAAATTTAAAACCTTCCTTCAAGTGAGAAACCCTCCACAAGCAGAGTTTACCAGCTTAAAGAGATTTAAGCAAGTGGATAGGAGTCCTATTAGGAGATCAATATAGGTCAACGGTTAGATGGTGATTCTTAAAGTCAGGTTTTCCAAACCATAGCCGGTCCTGATTTCGAAAAGGGAATGGGGCGAATAAGCCAGGCCATAGCTCCGATGGCCGGCAGG
>JBHIFB010000164.1:0-6181 GCA_046760905.1 Candidatus Glassiibacteriota bacterium
GGCGGGGCCGACGAGACTCGAACTCGCGACCTCCGGCGTGACAGGCCGGCGTTCTTACCAGCTGAACTACGACCCCGCCAGAATTAAAGGAATATTACACTCTTCCCTTCCGCGCTAACTGCGCGGTTTTCCCCTTCCTGCTCGCCTAAGATGGGTACCCCAATGCTCTCACGACTCACTTAAGGGCTCTAAGTTCCAGGAAAAATGGGGAAAGGCCTCTATCGATACGGTAGGTTACCCACCCAGTTCCTTCTTCTTAATGATGAGCTCCGCCCTTTTTATAAGCTCTTTGTTCCTCTCGATATTGTCTTTCGCATACTTCCCAAACTTGGGATCCTGCAATACGTTTTCATAAGCCTCTGAGGATTTCTCATAGTAAGCTATCGCCTCGCGATAGTTCTCTATGGTGTCTGCGGATTCCAGGGACTCTCCCATATCCTGGTAGGCATCACCGATTATCATGTAACACTTTCTGACATTAGCTCCCTTCTCAACAGCCTTCTTTGCCGCATCGATCGCCTCCCTAAACCTTTTCGCCTTGTTCAATGCATTTGCCAGTGCCAGATAAAGCTCACCCCTGTCTTCCTCTGGAGAATGCACGGTCCCCTGTTTGAAGGCCTCAATGGCTTTGTCGTTTTTCTTAAGCTTCTGGTAGAACAGGCCCAGGTTCAGGTATGCCTTTGGGTACGAGGGATTTATCGCCACGATCCTTTCGTATCCAGAAGCCGCACCACTGTAATCATTCAGCTTGTGGTAGGCCGATACGAGATAGATCAGAGTGTTCACATCCGACGGGTTCAGCTCGCTTGCTTTCTCCAGAGGACCGATGGCCTCCTTCCAGTCCCCCATCGTGTAATGGGACAGGCCAATACCCATCCATACATTAACACTTGTTGAATCAAGTTTCAAAGCCTCTCCATACTGCCTCATTGCCTCCTGGTACATCTCGTTCTGAAACAGGACTGAGGCGTAGTTGAGGCGATAACTCAGATTGTCCGGGTCAAGCTCGATCAGTCTGGAGAAGGCTTTGCTTGCATTCTCCACGTCTTTCCGGTGCTGATAGACCGTCGCAAGCCTGGCGTATGCGTCGCTGTAGCCGGGGTCGAATTTGAGTGCGGTGTGGTACTGTTCGACCGCTCTGGTCGTATCACCCATTTCAAGGTAGGTGTTCCCGAGATAGTAATGACAATCCACATGGGTCGAATCCAGCTCGATCACTCTTAAGAAGTTCTCCTCGGCCCTCTCGTAATTCTTGTTCTTGAGGTACTGCCTACCGAAAGCGGCAAACTTGTCGCAATCTATCTGCAGGAAGATGTTATTGATTAGAGCACTGGCCAGCATTTCGACTTTCGCTTCAGGAGGTATGGAAACTTCCTTTACTATCTTTTCCTTTTTAGTCGTGATGTCGAGAAGGTGCGCAGAAACGGAAAGGCCGCCATCATCCTGGCGCTTCACGAGCCCCTCGACTATCAGCTTCACGCCGAGTGAATGTGCGATATCTTCAACCAGGCTGTCAGGCACAGCTTCCCAATATGGCAACCTCCTCTCCCTCATCAAATCCTTGAAAGTCTCATAGGAAGCTACTTCGTACCTTCCTGACTCGAGAAACTGAGTCCTGAGGGCTTCTGTAATCCTCTCCATCTCCCCCTTCGAGATTCGCCCCTCCTTTCTAAAAGGGAAAACCGCGACGGGGAATCGTATGTCTGCCTGAGCACGCAGGCCGGTAGTGTAAGAGAATGATATAAAGATAGTTAGAAGTGCTGTTACATGGCTTTTCATTCTAAAACCCTCTGTCCTCCCGCTTAATTCCCGATGCCAGAATGTAAAAGTGACCGAACACGGACACCTAAAAATTAATCCGGCTTTTTATATATGTCAAGCAAGGCACTTACGTCAATATCTGAATCTATACTTGAAATCGATGCTGAACTGGCTCCCCGCAGAGTTCGTCTGACCCACTATGAACATCCTCCGCCTCAACCCGTATTCGACAGAGAAGTTGTTCACGTTGGGATCCATGATATCCTGAGAATAGGAGACGAAGAATTTCCTCGCAAGGTACTTGCCCACAGAGAATTGGGCGCTTTCTGTTCCTCCTGTCGTAAAGAGTTGGGCATCGAAAGTAATCACATCCAGTGGAGAAGCATCCTGTATGAGGGAAGCCGCCTGCTGCGTCATCATGCTTGCCACCTGATTCCCAACCCGCTCTCTGTAAGCTCCGACCTTCGCATCGTATTCCTGTTTCGTCATATCCAGTATAAGCAGGGTGAAAGCCTCTTCTCTGGGTACAGGTAATCTAGTGCCGGTCTCATCGAAAACCTCGACATCGAATTCCACTTCGTCGTAAAAACCCCCCACGTGAAGGTTGAGTGTATTCTCGGTCGTCTCCGCGTCGGCACCCGTCCCCACACGTCCTCTAATCACCCTCGATGCACTCACATCGAGTATCGGGTTTATTCGTTTCGAGCCGACGAACCTGACCGATCCCTCCTCGATTTGAAACTTCCTGCCGTAAAACGTGTAAAATCCCCTTTGTGGTCTCATCTCCCCGGAGACCATGACACCATCAGGTCCACCCCTCACCGTGAGATCGATCTCCATCTCGATATTCGCCTGTTTGTTCCTGAACCACACGTTATCCCTCCCCACGGCAACGACATCGAGATTAATGGGGAAGGTAATGACATCCCTCCTCGTTTCATTCTCACGTCCTCTCCCGAAAGGCACACTGAGCTCACCCTCTGCCAAAAGCAGATTCCCCCGCAGAAGCGGTTCGTATATCGATCCCTCAAGAACGAGGTCGCCATCGATGATTAGCTCAGAAACATGTTTGATCTGATGCACTCCAAAATCTTTCAGATGGATCGCAATCTGAAGATTTCTGGGAACAAATCCCTCGCAATCGAATCGTCCGCTGGCGAGCACCTCTCCTCCAAGTGAACCGGCCTTAAGCGAATCGATGAAAAGGGAATTCTCCTCCATGCGGAAGGAAGCATTTATATTCTCAAGGTAGGAATTAGTTGGGATGTAGAGGCCGCTTCCTCCGGATATCCTTCCCAAACCCGACCATTCAGGATCTCCGGCTGTCCCAGAGATAGAAAAGTTTGCCGTGAAAATCCCCCCGGAAGCACGAAAATCACTGCTTAGAAGATTCACATAGTTCAGCGGTACATTTATAAGTACCTCTCCGTAGAGGTTACCCTCTGGGTTCAGACGCCTGTCCCGCTCCGTCATAGCAAGATCAAGGGGAATGTTCATAGTACCCCGAGCCTGAAAGTCGCCCTTCCACAATGAGAAGTCATCTATAAATAATATCTGGCTTGCATAAGATGCTCCAAGAACCATGGAATCCATCTGAGCATCCTCCAGAAAAACGTCTCTGGCCTTCATCGAAACCGAAAGACGCGGGAGATCAAGTGTTCCGGATGCCAGAATCTCGGCCTCTAATCGTCCCTCCATCCTCTTTTTAATCTTAATAAATTGGCTCGCCTGGTAGATGTCTATCGAATCTGCCCGGGCTTCGAGCGAGAATGAGCCTTCGGAAGCGAGTTGGCCTCTCAACGTTACTTTTCCACCAGCGAAGGATACAGTACTCCTTTCGAATACCCATTTCCCGGGTTCCTTGTTGATGACCAGCGTTCCTGGAGTGCTCGATGCGATTGAGCCATGGAATATGGTGAGATCTGAGAAAGATAGTGTATACCCCCGCTCTCCAGCGGCCACACCGAGGGAGAATTCGACAAACTCCGTCGAGTCAATCCGCACGAATACATTTTTCATGTCCAAATGCCCTTCATCTAGCAAAACCCCTGTCTCTATGCTTTCCAGCCTTACTCCCGAGACGCTCACTGTATCGGCTCTGATCTCCATGTTGCCTTTAGGTGCATAAGGAAGATCATCTATCCGACATGAGCCCTGAATCCTTCGAATCGCCAGCTCTTCACCCAAACTGAGAGTTGCCAGCTGGAATAGGCCATCGAGATCTACTTCGCCGTATGCACCCTTAACCTGGCCGTCGAAACTCAGTGTTCCCGCCAGGTCTGGGATGTCTAAAAGATCGGGTAATTGACCGATATCCATCTCACTCGCATCAACGGAAAGCGTGTAGCCTTCGGTGTTGAAATTACCTCTGTACTCAGCGTATCCATCATCGAAGCTCACGCTGCCGTCCTCAATCTCGAGTCCTTCACCCGTGAGTGTGCACACAGCGTCGAGGGAGTTGAATTCGATCTCACCGACCTTGCTCCTTGCAAGCGACACCTTTGATCCGGCCTTGAACTGCTTTTTATCGAAGCCCTCGCCTTCGAAGGCCAGGTCCCCACTTATCAGGCTCGAGAGCTGGGGTGGTATTTCATAAGGTAGTTTCACCAGGTTAAAACTATCGATATTAGCAAGTGCGAAATATGATGCAGGCGATTCGGTAAAATCGAAATTGAAATCCCCGCTCAATTTCCCGCCGCAGATTCTACTCTCAAGCCCCTTAACCTCGACTCTCCCCTCCGAGTACCCGACAACGCCCGAGAGCGATTCGAACTCATAACCGAGTAGATTCCCCTGGCAATTGCTGACATTACCAACTACATCGGGATTCAGCAATCGTCCATCAAGTATTGCTTCCAGTTGCGTCGATCCCTGAAGATACTTCCTTGTCCCCACACCTGGTGGTATATGAGCGAAATCGAAGTTCTCTGATCTGATGTCGAAGTGGCAGGTAGGTGGCCGATGAAATTCCATGTACCCTGATCCCTCGACCCTCGTGTCCTCCTTCACCAGCTTGAAGTCATCTATTGTCAGCCGCTTGCCCTCAATCGTCAAATTACCCTCGAAAAGGAAGGCCCCGAAAGATACGAAACTGGTGTTGAGACTGCTCTCCTCCATGCCAATGAGCACTTTCCCACCGCCGATTTCCAGTGATCCATTGAAATCCATTTGCGTCTCGAAAGGTTCACCGGTTAAGCCACTCACCTGCGTCCGGGAATTTCGCAGTATCAGGCGGTTTATCTTCATGCGGAATGGACTTCTTTTCTTCTTGAGTTGGCGTTCGGTCCGGCGTTTTCCGAAGGATTTCACATTCCATTTACCGGACTCCTTCGCTATGCGTATCTCGGGATCATAGACAGCTATCATCCTGAACTCTATGTGCCCTTCAATCATCCTCAAGGGTTTGAGCTTCAGCTCGATCCGGGGCGAGGAGAAGAATTTTTCACCCTCGTTCAAGGGGTCCATGATCGTTAATCCCTCCACCTCGATGCCCGCAAATCTGGTGAGTCTGATTGCCTCGATGTGAACCCCTGTGTTCAATGCCTCGGATGCCTTGGCCGCTGCCCACTCGACGAACTGAGCCTGTAACGATGGAATAGCCCTTTTGACACTCCAAACGAAAAGCGTGAAAAGAAGTGCCATCAGTATGGCGAAGAGCAACTTATCTCTTTTCATCAGAACGGATTCCCAACGCTTATATGTAACCGGCTGAGCATCTTTTTTGTTCCGAAGTTTTCATCGAGCCTCACTGCCTGCTCAACCCTTACCGGTCCAATCGGAGTTCTGTATCTCAATCCCAATCCCGCGGAACTCAGCAGGAAGGGCTTTCTGCGGATGAAATCTCTGTTGTCCTTGTCATAGATATTCCCTGTATCGAAGAAGAGCACTCCATCCAGAGCACGCCAGATGGGGAATCGACTTTCGATGTTGAACTGAATAAGATAATTACCGTCTCTCCTTTCTCTCTCAGAGAGGAGGCCAATGCCGAGTTCCTCGTACCCTCTCAGGCTGTTTGCACCACCTATCGAAAATTGCTCTTCGGGAGGCACGGGATCAGATGTGCCGAACTCTCTGACCAGCCCCACCTTGACGTGGCTCGCCAAAGTAATCCGGCTTCCAAGAACTGTCACGCCTCTGTATACCGAGTATTCTCCCATTATGCGATAGTAGTCCCTCTCCCCGATGAGGGGTCCCCCGGCGAGGGTGGTGGAAAGCTTCAGCACCTCTCCGGTGGTTGGATTGAATATGTCGTCACTCCTGTCCCTGATATATGATAGCTCGAGGCTATTTCTAAGGTGCCTGCCTATGTTTCGAAGTATATCCTCGGGCACCTCGTTCTCCGTTGAATCGACATCAGATATCTCCGATTCCTCAATGAGAAAATGTAGGCTCACCCTCTTCTTCCTCGTGTAAAATCTTG
>JBHIFB010000165.1:0-6090 GCA_046760905.1 Candidatus Glassiibacteriota bacterium
GAATGTGAGGCAGCTTGAAAACACTATCGAACGGGCGATGGTGCTGACCAACAGCGATGAGATAGACATCGAGGCGCTCCCGGGGGAAATAAAAGGGATCAGCGATGACGGCAAGCTTATATTCAACGGTAATGAGCTCTCTATCAAGAAAGCGACGAGGATTCTTGAGGAGGACCTCATCAGGAAAGCCCTCAAGAAGACGAAGGGTAACAGAACACATGCTTCGAAGATACTGGAGATAAGCCATAGAGCACTACTATACAAGATCAAGGAATACAACATACAGGATCTCTAAAAATTAAAAGGTAAATCAGCCTCTGCCACTAATCGAGAAGCATCTCTCTTGCGTAGAGGCTTTTTATTAGCACACGATGGAGGGAAAAATGCAAGGGATTAGATTGAGAAAAGCGTTATTATTCATTCTTTCTTCACTTCTGTCTGGGGTATTTTGTCAAATTTATGGAGAGATTTCGAGCGGAATTCCAGAGAGGTTGAGGATAGAAGAGATCAGGTCATTTGCAAGAGGCTACATGCAAAATGGAAACGAGCGGATTTTCTCGACACCGGTCTATGGTACGGCGGGGGATTGGTACTCAATGGCCTATGATCATGCAATTAGCTGGTCCTCTGATGTGGTACCGGTGGCGATATTCAACACAGATACGCTAGAAATTGATGGCGTGTGCAGGGGGTGGGGATACAGCTTTCATTCGGAGAGTCTGGATTCGGTATTGTACGTACAGATAATGGACGCCGAAGTGCAATTCGATCAATCCCAGCCTCCCCTTTTCAGCACCCCGATATCCGGGACCTGGATCGATTCGGACGATGTCCTCCCGCTGGTAGAAGGAAGCGGTGGGAGTGTTTACCGCCAGTCAAATACAGGAGTTTTGATGCAGGCATTCCTTGCTGGACAATTATACGATTCCTGCATCTCAAACAGCTATTTCTGGACGGTTGGTTACACATCGGAAAGCTCCAGCGAACTTGATTTCTTCGTGAAGGGTACCCAGCCTGTCCTATACGGATACCATTCGGATTGTCAGGGGGATTTGATGGGTGCGGCCTTGGTTTATCAGTATGTCGAGCAGAAATCGCTGGAATGGGCCGGCGATGCAGGATTGTTCAGCATTGCTAGCCTCGGGACTATAGATGAGACGGGGAAGTCTTCGGCATGGTCTTTCGAGTTTATCTCCTACGACCGGGGTAAGAAAAGGCTGTATCATGCCTGCGATGACAGCATCTTCACGAATCGCTCCACTGGTGTCATCGGTGGATGGAGGCCAATGGTCTCATACGGAGGCTGGATTGATTCAGAAGAGGCTGTTGCAGCCGCTGAAGCAAACGGCGGATCTGATTTCAGAAACGAACACCCGCTTACAAGTGCCAGCGCCGCCATGCGGAGATCGGTTGTCCTTCCCTTCAACGAACACCTGTGGACTGTCGAGTACGATGATCTGTATGGAGAAAAGCTGTCGGTACTTATTGGTGCTGAATCGGGTGGATTCAAAGGATCTTTCAATACTAACAGAAACCTTGACTCTCTGTTTACCTCAAACCAGTATCTGTCTGAAGCTCAAGCCGCGGCTTCTACGTGGAGCGGGGATGCCTCCATGTTCGGGATAGTGAGCGTGAAGCCACTCTCCTTTCCTAGGAAAGGTTCTTCTACGGCATGGGGTTACCTTTATCACTCATCACAGAGGAATGAATCCATTTCTGTAACGGTGCAGCTGACCACAGGAAGCCCGCGTATAGCAATAGAAACCTTCTCGGATCCATGGCAGACAGGAGAAATAACAGAGGGATGGCTCGATAGCGACTCTGTACTTATCATCACCGGAGGGGCAGGTGGAGACGGTGTTGGTGGGGGGATAGAGGAACCATCGGTTGAGTCGATAATGGCAAAGGGCCTCTTCCCAGAACAACCTGCCCGGACGGTATGGCTCGTGCAGTATCATTCCTCCTGCCAGGCGGGAACATTCTATCTGGATGCCTACACGGGGGAAATCCTTGATGGAGGTGTCGGAATTCAGGATGAACTGCCACCTCACCTTCCAGAGTCTGTGGAACTCTTGCAAAACTATCCCAATCCTTTCAACCCATCGACCGTTATACGCTTCAGTGTCAGGGAGTTAGAGGGGGCGAATGTGACGCTAAAAATATACGACCTGCACGGGAGGCTCGTGAGAACGCTAGTCGATGGCATGAAAGCGAAAGGGAATCACGTCATCCAGTGGGATGGAAGAAACGATAGAGGAATTAGAGCGAGCTCGGGAATTTATCTTATGAGGCTGAACGCCGGGAGTACGAGCTCTGTTAGAAAGATGATATTAATTAAGTGATCGATATCCTATGCTCCGTACCAGGAGAGCCGCTGTACGCTGTGAACGAAGGGGGTGCCTGGAGGAAGTTTTTCGGGATCAAGAAAGTCTGTGTCGAAGGACCAATTCCTCCTCGGTGCCGTGTAATAGTTACCTCCATAGAACCACTGTCCTGTAGCCAACTGGCTCTCCCAAACGCAGACGAGTGATCCGCGGAACGTGAAAGTCCTTCCACTCCAGTATTCGAGGAATCTCGGGAAGTTCTCTAGTCCACCGTTGTAATGTCCCCAGGTAGTCTCTGTGTTTCCTGCCATAATCGCACAATTGACAGTCGTGTTGGTGGCAATCCTGTTGGACAGGCTCTTGTCGCTGTTCGAATCATCCCAGTTGTTTGAAAGTATGTTGATAGCATCGCAGATGAGACTCGCGGGCTGCTTGTTAACGGTGTTGTAATCTCTCCACACATAAAGAGGATTGTCCGTGGCTATTGTGAGGCCAGTTGTAGGTAACTTCTGGCCGTTTATGAGTCGTATCACCGCGTCTGCCGCCCCCGGATTCGTTTCTGCCATGGAGATATAGAGTATACCGTTCTCAGGAGAACGATCGTTATCCATAAGGGCGTCTATGTCAATTTGTGTTGCGGTGAGCCATTTCCCTTCCCTGAAATTGTAGAAAGTGGCGGTTGTGATGATGCCAGGTTCCAGGTCTATTGGACTGCCCTCACCATCGGTAGCAACGCCATCTACTATCCTCAGATCCGCCTTCCAGTAATATTTTATTTCTCTCAGCTCGGGAGGATCGGACTCGCTCCCCCTCTGTATTAGATCGTGGAACTCCACTTCATATGGGATGGGAAGATTCAGCGCTTCGATACCGTGGGCCTGATCTTCAACCTGTCCTCCCCATGTCTCCAGGGATCTCTCGTACCAGTCAGGATCTGTGCTGTCGAAGGTCATGTTCTGGTATTCTCCCTGATCGTCTTTAAATCTTACGGTGCCGTTGGGCATGCTGCCGCTGTCTTTTCTCCTGTGATAGATGTGACCTGCAGCAGTAGTCTTACTGTTGTAAGACAGTGTCGACCATGTGGCGGTATAGAGATCGCTATTCGTGTGAACCCTTCCCTCGAAGGTCATGCTCGGTCCGGGGAGTATCTCCAGGTCTCCGTCATAGAAGACACCGAACTGGAAGATTGGTATTAGAAGATTTTCTATCGTCTGCTCGACTTCTTTCCTGGCGCCGGATGGCCCTCTGACTTCTGAACTTATTAGATACGATTGAATCAAGGCGACGAGCCCCGCATACGGCCCGGTTGTGATCGACCTCAAATCCGCCTCTCCATCCTTTCCTATCTCGTAATTGGTGAAGGTGAAATTATCGAATTCCGGTGGATTCTGGCTCAACTGGGCAAGCTCGCTCTCTGAGGGTATCTGTCCGGCGGAGAGCATGGCACCCAAATCAGCCGTCCCTTTCTCGACCCCGGCTTCTGCCACGTAGAAGGCTTGCACACCGGATTTGTGATTATATGCTATGCGTATCTCCGTAGTCGTTATAGTGACGGCAGATAGCCCGAGCATAATGAGTAGAACTGAGACAAGCAACGTGAGGGTCAGTGCGAATCCCCGTTCTTTCGTCCTGAGGTTGTGTTCCATGTCCGATCTCCTGTTTTACCTGTTCAGGTTTCTGATCTGGATGTCTGAGTGCAAGGTAAGTCTCCTGTATTGATCATTTGTTCCGTATATCGAATGGACTCCGAGATTCCACTGCGGGTCGGGAGTGTTGGTGCGCGCCACTAAAGTGACTGTGGCCTTTTTGATGGATTCCGGATTCTCCGGATCCGGTAAATCCTTCTCTCCGGTTATCAGGTCATAAACAAGCTGAAGATTTTCTATGTTATCAGCGACGACTTGAGGATCTCCCTCGTTCTCTTCCAGCATGAGTTTTGGATGTGAGATGTCCGAGCCGTCAATATAGTACTTGCGGAATGTCACTAACGTCACGCTTGAAGGGGGGATATAAGTGCAGTTGAGCTTCTGATTCTCATTCCAGGGGGGTGACTGATGATGCTGTATAATGTTCTGCCCATCATCGGAAATATGGGTTATCTGGAACACCTCTGCCGACTTGCCGCATTCCACCGTCTGTCCGGATATGATTGCAATGGCGCCGACGACAAACTCGCTCGCATCCTCGACCTTGATATCGGCACTCTCGTTGGGCATCGGATCGGACAGCTCGGTCTGCACGTTTGTGAAGCTGGATAGCAAGATCAATGTGTCCGGCATGTTGTCGCCACCGTCGCCCGGACTCACAGGCACCAGGTAGCCAATGTCGGATTCGACTCCGCCGAACGGCACACCAGCGCCTGCCACCCTGAGGTCCCTGACGAGCTGGTCCAGCCCCACTCTTGCATTCTGCTGCATATCCACAACCTCTTCCTGTTCTACGAAAACTTTATTATCGGCTTTGAATATCTGAAAGGCGAAGACTGAGACAGTTACGAAGATCACGAGTGAAATCATAATCTCGGTCAACATAAATCCCGATGATTTCCCTTGCCGAATCATTGTCCTCTCACGATTACAGTATATTGTTTCTCATCGTTTCGATTTTCACCTCTCGAACAGTGCCTTCATCGTCGAACCTGACGATTACTTCCATCCTCGAGAGGTTGGAACCATATTGAATGTCAATCTGTCCATATCCTCCCGGCAGCTCACTCTGGATCCATTGCCGCCATTCGCCACAGTACGATTGGGCGGGCTCGACCGGGGGTGGTGGGAGATTGGTGTTGTAATTGTCAAAGTCATTGAGATCGCTGTAGTCCACTTCCATCAACTTCTCTATCATATCTGTCGCCATGTTTGTTGTCTTTGTAAAGAGCCTGCCCGAGTGGTTGCCATTGATCTCAGACATCATCAGCTTGATTGTCAGAAGCATCACCATCGTGAGGAGTACGAGGGAAAACAGCACCTCGACCAGAGAGAAACCAGGCTCGTCCGGCAATTTCCTCTGATCTCTTTTTCCTATTGCATATTCAATATTCAATTGTTCTCCCGGTGGACTGGACCTCTATAGTCCTGCTCTCACCCGATTTGCCCAGGAGGCTGAAAGAGGTGGGTGAGCTCACTCTTCCCATGTAATCGAACTCTATCGGATCTGGAACCTGCTGGACGATTACACCCCACCTCCCGTGATCCTGAGAGAATTGTATCGGATCTCGGGCGGGAGTCCAATTGCCTGAAATGTATTTCTCGATCTGATAGCTCCTCTGAGAGAGGAAATTTATCCTTACAGCACGGTTTTCTTTCAAAGCAAGATGGCGTGCGAGGCGAAGGTCTGATACGAGGCACCTCGATGCTGTATTGAGTCTGTAATGTGAGATGCTGCTTATTATACCGGGAAGGGAGATGGTGGCAATCAGACCCATTATGGCCACCACAACCGCCGTCTCGAGAAATGTAACGCCGCGATTACCCCGAATCGGATTCGACATGGATATATCCTCCCGGTTCCAGGATTTATTCTTATAATGAGTATTATAGTCTCAGCATATCCAAAATGTGCAAATATAATGCCACATTATTACTTCTCCTGGAGATTGTGACGGTCTCCTAAGCCCATGGTATTTGAAGGATAGAAGGTATCTTGAACAATTGAGAAGGAGATTACGGGTTAGGGCGGCATGAAGGTATGAAACAATTACATAGCCGATGAATCCTTAGTGGTCGCGTTCGCAATTACGGTAACATATTATCACTCTGGGAAGCGA